>NZ_JBGTYN010000005.1:0-300395 GCF_041730275.1 Comamonas sp. SY3
CAAACGCCTTCGCCGCACGCTATTGCGAGTCAAGATGGGATGACCGGACGCTTACCGAGCTGCGAGGTCATGCTCTCCTGCATCGACCAGCCCACGATGCGCCGCGAGTACAGGTCCAGTACCGCCGCCACGTACAGCCAGCCCTCGGCTGTCCAGATGTAGGTGAAGTCGGCTACCCACTTCTGGTTCGGGCCATCGGCCCGGAACTGGCGGTCCAGCACGTTGTCGGCCACCGCGCTGCGCGTGCCCCGGTCCTTGGGCAGTCCACGTCGTCGGGGCCTGGCTCGTAGTGCCTGCTCTCGCATGAGTCGCTCGATGCGGTGCAGACCACAGGCTTGACCTTGCTCCAGCACGTCGTGCCACACACGGCGCGCGCCGTAGGTGCGGTCGCTGCGCACGAAGCTCTGGTGGACTTGCGCGCCCAGCACTTCATCGCTGAGGCTGCGCTGGCTCCTGGGCCGTGTGAGCCACGCGTAGAAGCCTCCCCGCGAGACACCGAGCGCCTCGCACATCAGATTGACCGGCCAGGCCCCTCGGTGTTTCGCCACGAAGCCGAACTTCACATCGACTCCTTCGCGAAGTAGGCCGCGGCTTTTTTCAGGATGTCGCGCTCCATCTTAAGCTTGGCAACCTCCTTGCGCAGTCGCGCTATCTCCGCGTCCTGGGCCTTCTGCTTGCCGTTGCCAGGGAACGCCTCCTGGGGCTCCTCTCGCAACTCACGAACCCACTTGCGCAGCACGTTCTCGTGAACGTCCAGGTCCTTGGCTGCCTGGGCCACAGCCACGCCACGCTCGGTGACCAACCTGACCGCCTCGAGCTTGAACTCGCGGCTGAATGTCCTTCTTCTCTCCATGAACCACCTCCGGTTTCATCTTCCACCTTAACAAGGTGTCTTTGAAACCGGCAGCAGCCCACAATTCAGATGGATTGGCGAACTCGTGAGACCTACTCCGCCAAGGACCTTGAGTACCGCGGGCGTTCAAAAGCCAAATGAATTTGCCCTTTTGCGTCGTCTCTCCGACTGCAAGCCAGAGTCACTGCCTATGCATGACATCCATTCCACCTAAGGACCGCTTCTGGTCAGATCGTACGTCGGCTTGGGGTCGATCGCTGGCAGTCTCGAAGGGCCGCTGATGGGTCCCCTCGCTTTATCACGCTGCACCATCTAGTAGCCGTCCGGCGACAGACCAGTCAAGCAGCCAAAAGCAGTCGCTTGCAGGAACAGCTTCAATGACTGCTACTGGCCGAAGCCGGGCCTGTCCACTTGTGAATGCAGCACCACATAGCCGACCTGCGGTGCTGCGCTCTGAGCGTTCGGTTCTGTCTTGGCCATCAATAGGGGCGAGCCGTCGTCAGTAGGCCAAAAGAAGGCACCTGTTGTGCATTTCTCAATGCGATCATCCTGCAGCCGAAGAGTTGCCATCGATGGTAAATAAATCAACTATTCAACATTTGTTGTATAATTGATTTGTGCAAGAAGCCCAAGTTATCCGTTCCCTCTCTGCCCTGGCCCATGAAGCACGCCTGCGCGTGTTTCGTGCACTGGTGGTTGCAGGGCCTGAAGGCCTGACTCCCAGTGCGTTGGCCGAGCAGTTGGACATAGCCCCCAACGCACTGTCGTTTCACCTCAAAGAGCTCTCCCACGCTGAGCTCGTGAGTCAGGAAAGACAGGGGCGCAATGTGCTGTATCGCGCGGCGTTTCCCGCGATGAATAGCCTGCTCGCGTACCTCGTCGACAACTGCTGTCAGGGCAAGGCTTGCTCGCCAAATGCCTCGGTTTCATGCCCTTGCTAAAGCTGTCTTTGCTAGGTGCAGTTCATCATGTTGACGGCGATTCTGATCTTCATCTTCACTCTGACACTGGTTATCTGGCAGCCACGCGGCCTGGGCATAGGCTGGAGCGCCTCGCTGGGAGCCGGTATCGCATTGCTGTTGGGTGTCGTGCACTGGACCGATATACCGGTGGTCTGGAACATTGTCTGGAATGCTACGGCGACCTTTGTCTCCGTCATCATCATCAGCTTGTTGCTGGACGAGGCCGGATTCTTTGAATGGGCCGCGCTGCACTTTGCACGCTGGGGAGGCGGAAGCGGCGTCAAGCTGTTTGCCCTCATCGTGCTGCTGGGCGCTGCCGTGTCAGCCTTGTTCGCCAACGACGGAGCGGCCCTCATTCTCACTCCCATCGTAATGGCCATGCTGGTCGCGCTGGGCTTCTCTGCGGCTGCAACGCTGGCATTTGTGATGGCAGCAGGCTTCATTGCCGATACAGCCAGCCTCCCGCTGATCGTCTCCAACCTGGTCAACATCGTCTCAGCCGACTTTTTCAAGATTGGGTTTAACGACTATGCATCTGTGATGCTGCCGGTCACGGTGGTATCGGTCCTGGCCAGCCTTGGTGTGTTGCTGCTGCTCTTCCGGGGAAGCATTCCTGCGAGCTACAACCTTGGCCAACTCAAGCAGCCTTCGGCAGCCATCCAGGACATGGCCACTTTCCGCGCGGGCTGGGTCGTCCTGGTCTTGCTGCTGGTTGGTTTCTTCGCGCTGGAGCCCTTGGGCGTTCCCGTCAGCGCTGTGGCAGCGGTCGGTGCTGCGATCTTGTTGGTGGTGGCGGCACGCAGCGATGTCATCAGCACCCAGAAAGTGTTGCGCGGTGCGCCTTGGCAGATCGTAGCGTTCTCGCTTGGTATGTATCTGGTGGTCTATGGGCTGCGCAACGCAGGTCTGACGGAATACATCGCGATGCTGCTGAACCAATTTGCAGCTGGTGGCATATGGACAGCATCGCTGGGAACAGGAGTGCTCTCTGCAGTTCTGTCATCCATCATGAACAACATGCCCACGGTGTTGATCGGAGCCTTGTCCATCGATGCGTCGACGGCCAGCGGAACCGTCAAGGAGGCCATGGTCTACGCCAATGTGATTGGCTGCGATCTCGGCCCCAAGATCACGCCGATTGGCAGCCTGGCCACGTTGCTTTGGCTGCATGTGCTCGCCAAGAAGGGCACAAGCATTGGCTGGGGCTACTACTTCAAAGTTGGTGCGGTGCTGACCATGCCAGTGCTGCTTATCACTCTTGCAGCGCTGGCCCTGCGGCTCAGCCTGGCCTCATGAACCTTTGCAACGGAGATCCACCGCCATGACCAACATCACGATTTACCACAACCCCGCTTGCGGCACCTCTCGCAATGTGTTGGCGCTGATCCGCAACAGCGGCGAGCATCCCACGGTCATTGAATATCTCAAGACGCCGCCTGATCGCGCCACCCTCGTGGGCCTGATCCAAGCCATGGGCACGCCAGTGCGCGAGCTGTTGCGCCAAAAAGGTACGCCGTATGACGAACTTGGCTTGGGCGAGTCCAAATGGACGGATGCGCAGTTGATTGATTTGATGCTCCAGCACCCCATCCTGATAAATCGTCCCATTGTGATCACCCCGCTGGGAACCCGCCTGTGCCGCCCATCAGAGGCTGTGCTGGACATCCTGCCGCAGCCCCAGCAGGCCGCATTTTCCAAAGAATACGGAGAAGCCGTCATTGACTCGAATGGACATCGAATTGACAAGCGCTGATCTACCGAACCTCGACGAACAAGCTTTCGAAAAGCCCAGCCTTGAAGGCCTATTGCCTGCACAGCGTGCGACGCATGCGCCTCGCATTCTGCTGCTGTATGGCTCTGTTCGTGAGCGCTCCTACAGCCGGCTGCTGACCGAAGAGGCGGCGCGATTGCTGCGCACGATGGGTGCCGAACCTCGGGTGTTTGATCCGCGTGGTTTGCCTTTACCTGACGGTGCGCCGGAGGACCATCCCAAGGTCAAAGCGCTGCGCGAACTGGCGCAATGGGCAGAAGGGATGGTTTGGACTTCACCAGAACGCCACGGTGCCATTACCAGTATTCTCAAAGCACAGATCGACTGGATACCTTTGTCAGTGGGTGCGGTTCGTCCGACGCAAGGGAAGACATTGGCCGTGATGCAAGTCTCGGGCGGATCGCAGTCCTTCAATGCGGTCAACCAGATGCGCGTGCTGGGTCGCTGGATGCGCATGATCACCATCCCCAATCAGTCATCCGTGGCCAAGGCCTTTGCGGAGTTCGATGAGTTTGGCCGGATGAAGCCATCTTCGTACTATGCAAGGGTGGTGGATGTGATGGAAGAGCTGGTCAAATTCACACTGCTCACCCGAGATTGTTCGGACTATCTTGTAAGTCGCTATAGCGAGCGCCGTGAAAGTGCCCAACAGCTGTCTAAGCGGGTCAACCAAGGCAGCATTTAAGACATATGAGAGGTCCGTCCCGCATTCCTTCGAGGCCGATCGAGCAGCTGCTTCTTTTCTTCTTGAAAGACGGCCATGGGTGGACCTCAGGATCTTGCCAACAACTGCTAAGAGGCATGCCTACTTGCGGCCAATCTTCGTTGAGATTGCTCAGCATCGAATGACCGCTCCCGTTGAGAGCAGTCCTTGACTGGTAAGTCTGCGAGTGACTGCAATGGGTCGAGGCTGTGTAAAAACGCTTGGCTGACCACGCTTCAAAAATTAAAATCACAGCACCCGTTTTCAGCGAGGTGACCCATGAAGCGATTCATTGAAGGCCAGACCCGCGAGCAAGTGACCTTACTGCCCGAGTGTCTCGATGACTTTGTGGGGGCAGACAATCCTGTGCGCATTATCGATGCGTTCGTTGAAGAGCTGGACTTGCTCTCACTGGGCTTTGATGGGTCAACACCCGCAGCCACAGGCCGCCCGGGCTACCACCCTGCGGTACTGCTCAAGGTCTACATCTATGGGTATCTCAATCGCATCCAATCGAGTCGCCGCCTGGAGCGTGAAGCGCAGCGCAATGTGGAGCTCATGTGGCTCACAGGGCGCTTGGCGCCTGACTTCAAGACGATCGCTGACTTCCGCCGGGTCAACGGCTCGGGTAGGCGTGGTGGGGGTGGGCTGCGCCGAAGACGGTGATCACCCGGGCCAGCGCTGTGTCGGCGCCAGCGCGCATGTCCAGTGGGGCGTTGGTTAGCCAGGCAGCGTCGATGCGGATCATCGCAGCAGCGCACGCAGCATCTAAGCACAGGCGCTGGCAGCGTCCACAGGCCAATGCAGGGTGATCTTCATGGCGTGATGTTGGAGCTTGATGCGGATGCTGGATGGCGGTGTCGAGGGCTCGCCTTTACTGGCCAATACAGGCCGCGAGGCGGTGAGATCAATAGGGATGAATGCAGGAGCCGGGACCTCATCGCTGAGCAAGGGTGACCCTTGGCGATGGTCCTTGAGCCAGTGGTGCAACACGTTGGCGTTCATGCCATGTTGCAGGGCCAAGGCGGCAATCGAGGCGCCAGGTTGCTTGTAGGCGGTGAGCAGTTCGCTCTTGAACTGCGGGGTATAGGTACGGCGCGTGCGCGGCACCGAGTAGCGAGGGGCTTGAGAGTCTTTGAGCAAGATCGTGTCCACGTAGGTTTCGTGGACACGATCTTGCTCAGAGGTGAGTGCCGCATCAAGATGGGATTACCGGCCCCTTACAAACTGCTGAATTTAGATACGCTAAGAAGTGCTAGCTGGAGCACCGAAGCTCCTGCAATCTCTTCTTGGCTTTGCAACTAGTTTTCATGTGGTAGTCGCGGATTTTTTGCAATTCATAGTTACGTATCGGAATCTAGAAATTCTCAGTCACATATTCTAGAGTCGGTGCCAGTGCAGATCTGTCTGAACTGGTGCTGCAACTATCAACTCTTCCTTGTCTAGCGTCTTTGGCTTCTTGCCAGGGGCGCTTTTTTATGCCTGGAGCATCCATGACGATCGAATGTCCTCAATGTCATTCCACCTTGATCCGAACCAAATCTACCGCTAAGAAAGTAGGCCAAAACGTAGGAGCCATTGCAGGCACTGCAGCAGGCTTTGCAAACGCAGTCCAAGGCGCAGCCCTCGGCGCGCGCGTAGGGCTTGTAGCTGGCCCTGCCGGCACCGTGTTTGGCACCGCCGTAGGCGGCATCGTAGGCATCGTAGCAGGCGCTGCCATCGGCCGAGAGATCGGTGGAAGCGTGGGCGAAAAGGTCGATGAGATCTATCTCGAAAACCACCAATGCCTCGACTGCAACCACTCATTTCGCGCTTAAACCAAGGAGTCAGCGACCATGTCCCACCTCATCGAAACCATGGCCTACACCGGCCAAACCCCTTGGCACCAACTGGGCCACGTGCTCCCGCAAAAGCAACCTCTCGAAGTCTGGGCGCAAGCTGCTGGCATGCAGTGGCAGATCCTTGAAACGCCTGTTCGTTACCTGGCCACTGAAGGACTGGATGCGGCGTCGTCCTTGTATGGCGAACCCATGGAGTACCCAGAGCAAAAGGTGCTCTACCGCAGCGATACCAAGGCACCTCTGTCCGTGGTCAGCAACCGTTACCAGGTCGTCCAGCCCCGCGATGTGCTGGAGTTCTACCGTGACCTCACCGAGGTCGCAGGGTATGAGCTCGAAACCGCCGGCGTGCTCAAGGCTGGACGTAAGTTCTGGGCTCTGGCAAGGACAGGCAAGTCCGTTGCTCTCAAAGGCGATGACCAGGTCAATTGCTATCTGCTTTTGGCAACCTCCTGCGACGGTACCTTGGCAACGGTCGCCATGCCCACCACGGTGCGCGTGGTCTGCAACAACACCTTGGCCATTGCACTGCAGGGTGGTGTGAATGCAGTGAAGGTCCCGCATTCCACCAGCTTCGATGCCCAGGCCGTCAAACGCCAATTGGGCATCGCTGTGGGCCAGTGGGACAGCTTCATCTACCAGATGCGTACCTTGGCGGAGCGCAAGGTAAAGAGCCATGAAGCGATGAACTTCTTCCTCAAGGTCCTGTGCGACACCGACAAGCCTTCAACTCTGGTCAAAGGGAAGGGTGGCTTCACCAATGAGCGTGCCTTGCAAAAGGCACAAATGCTCTATGACGGCCATGGCCGGGGTGCCACCAAATCAGCAGCCCAAGGCACTGCCTGGGGCCTGCTGTGCTCGATCACCGAGTATGTCGACCATGAGCGGCGCGCACGCAGCCAGGACAACCGCCTGGACAGTGCATGGTTTGGCCAGGGCGCGGCGATCAAGCAGCGCGCCCTGGAGCATGCCTTGCAACTGGTGGCTTAAAGACCTCTAGGTGGCTGTCAGGTGAAGACCTGGCGCAGTGCTCAGAGCATATGTGCCGGCATCCAGATCAATCATATATCAATTCTTTCCATCCACTATCAGCACTTCCTTCCCATCCCTCCAAGATCAGAAGCCCTTGCCATTGCGGTAAGGGCTTCTGTGCTTTAGCGGGGATGTTTTGAAATGGAGCTTTCTTATGCCTATAACTTTAGTTTCTGCAGTGGAGGGGCAGCCCCTTGCACATGCCAATCCTTCTGAACGCAATCCTGGCGCAAGCCATGGATCAACCCGCCCCGCCTTGCGACTCGTATCGACACGAAACATGCCCCGGGAAACCTGGCTCGATGTTAGGCGGCAGGGCATCGGCAGTTCAGACGCTGCAGCAGCGGTGGGCCTAAACCCTTACCAGTCTCAGCTGGAGTTGTGGATGCACAAAACCGGCAAAGCCGAGCTGCTGCCTGTCGTGGACCCTAACGATGAGACATCACCTCTGTACTGGGGCACCTTGCTTGAGCCCATCGTTGCAGCCCATTACACCAAGCGCACTGGAAACCGCGTGCGCCGTGTCAATGCAGTGCTGGGTCATCCTCGCATTCCTTGGATGCTGGCCAATATTGATCGTGAAGTGGTTGGCGCCTCGGGCGTCCAGATTCTGCAATGCAAAACGGCTGGAATCAATGGCGCAAAACTCTGGAGAGATGGCGTGCCGGAATATGTCCAGCTGCAGGTCATGCACCAGCTGGCTGTCACTGGCAAACAGGCTGCTGATGTCGCAATATTGATCTGTGGTCAGGAGTTGCAGGTCCACCGCATCGAGCGCGATGAGGCCATGATCGCGCAGCTGATTGCACTAGAAGAGCAATTCTGGGACTGGGTCCAGAGAGGCAAAGAGCCTCCCGCTGATGCCTCGGAAAGCGCAGATACAGCACTGCGCTGTCTCTACCCCCAAGACAGCGGAGACACAGTGGACTTGTCGGAGGACATTCCGGCAATTCATGCATTCAATCAGCTCGTTGAAATCCGGCAATGGATAAGTGACTGGGAGGCGCAAGAGGCGCTACTCAAGCACCAGATCCAGCAGCGCATGGGCAATGCTCCCCTGGCCAGCTTTGGCAGAGGATCCATCAGCTGGAAGCGCAGCAAGGACAGCCAGAGCTTTGACGCTGCGCGCTTCCAGCAAAACCACCCACAGCTGGCAGCCAGCTACCTGCAGCGCAAGCAGGGCTCCAGGCGCTTTCTGGTACAGACCGGAGAAACACGGGATGGCGGAGACTCATGAGATGCCTGAGATCTCATGAGCATTTAGGCTGCGGCCCGCTACCACCCCCGCACCACACCCGCTGCGCAAGCATCCCCAACCCTACAGCCCCTGCCATCCAGCAGGGGCTGTTTCTTTATGACAGGAGAACACCATGATCCAAGGACTGATGATGACCCCGCCTGTGCTCGGTCGAATTGCCATCGGCAAGATGGTAGAACGCAACGGCAAGCGCTTGCCTGAAAAGGACGATGAATTCACCATCACCACCCAAGTGCAAAACAGGGCCGGTTGGGTGTTGCATCCGATCGACGGACTACTGCGCGCGCAGCTGGCTAAACCGGCTGGTCATGTTGATCTGCCGGCGTCAGATCCCGCGGTGCAGCAAGGCACGCAGGAGCGCGAAGCAGCAAGCAGACCCAGTGCCAAATCGACACTGCAAAGCAAGCTGGCAAGACGCGCCAAAGAGCAGGGTGCATCTGCAGCTGCCGTGCTTCCAGCAGCTGAAAGCGGCTCTGGCCCAGGTCCATTCACTATTCCTTCAGCTGAGCCTAATCAAGCTCCATTGCCAGCTCCCAAACTGCGCAGCATTCCTGTGCGGCTGTTGTTCAATGACCCGAGCTTGAACCTGCGAGCTTCTTACACCATGTTTGACCGGGCGACCGCACGGCCTATATGCGTGGGGGATGGCGAGAGCTGCAAGCGGGCCAACCAAGGCGTGATGGAATCTCACCCATGTCCCGGGCCTGACCATTGCGTGCTGGGGATGGATGGCCACTGCAAGCTGTTTGGACGCTTGCATGTGCGTATTGACCATTCTGGCTATCCCAGCGATGACTGTGGCACGTTTGTGTTGCGCACCACGGGCGTCAACACTATCCGAACCTTGATGGCTCGCATGCAGTATCTGCAAGCGGTCTCTGGAGGGTTGCTGGCTTATCTGCCGTTGGAGTTGCGTCTCAGAGGAAAGTCCACGACCCAATCCCGCCGCGCACCGATTTACTACGTGGATCTGTGCGTGCGTGAGGGTATGGGCTTGGAAGCAGCAATTGGTCAAGCGCGGGAAGCGGCAGACCGCGCGAAGCATGCAGGACTGGACCAGGCAGCATTGGATGCTGCTGCGCGCAAGGGCTATGCGCAAGGCCTCTTTGAAGAAACGGCAGAAGAAGTGAGCACCGTACTCCAGGAGTTCTATCCACGCGACGACGGTGGCCTGGCACAAGGAGGTGGCGATGGTCATTCTAACGAGCGCTGAAGGGGCGCCTGATGCTGGAGAGAGCTTTCAGCTGCAGCACCGCTATATGGCGGGACTGCGGTTTAACGGCATCTGGGAGTACCAAGCTCAAACGAGGGCAGGGCAGTGGCGCTGGAGAGCCATAGACCTATGGGAGCCTTCCTCGAACGAGACGAGGGAACTCGATCCTCAAGGGGCCTGGTGGTGTGTGCGGCAGTGTTCTGTTCTTATAGGCCGAAGATCTCGTGCCAGCCAGCAACGTCATAAGCAGTTGCCTCCTTGTCCTAACCTCAAGGAGATGCTGCAGGCTATGCCGCCCAACTGCAAAGTGCGGGAGCTGGATGCAGGGCATGCAGAAGGAACTCTTTGTAGCGCTATCGACGACTTGGTCGCAACGATAGAGAAGCAAGGCTGTGCCTTGCTCCGCTTTGAAGCGGCAGCAAGTACATCCGTGCCCTCTCGCATGCAATGGGTCTGGATGGTGGGTGCAGAGACGAGGGTAGGCGACAACGGCAAGTCTGCTTTATTGGTGGTCGGACCGCATTGGTCTGCGCCATGGGGGAGCGGGTTTGGAGCCAAGGCGCAGCCGTTGCCGGATGGGAACTGGAGGATCTGCAGCGTCGATGGTGAGGTCATGCGAGGGCGATTGACAGCCGCCATCACTGTCGAGCCTGCAGCAGGGGCATCCCTCGCAACTTACTAAGCGAAGCTACTTGGTGCGCACGGATTCGGCAGGTGGTTTGAGCAGGGTCCAGGGCTCTACCTGTAATGCTTGGGCCATGCGTTCGATGTTGGAGAGTGACACGTTCCAGCGGGATCTTTCTACAGCTGAAACGTAGGTGCGATCCAGCTCGCACTCCATCGCCAACCTCTCTTGCGACCAACCCTTGTCGACGCGCTTGAGCCGAATCCAGTAGGCGAGGACGTCGCGGAGGTTCTCGGGATCGGGCAGATGTGTGGGAGGAGTTGGTTTAGCTGACATCCCTCCAAGCATCTGTTTCTGATACATTTACATCTACGGAGTTTGCTTCACATATCAATCGCTAATTGTCACTGTTACCTGTCAATTCACCGCCGGCTATCCGTTCGGAGCCGGCATGGGGTGGAGATCCATCCCACTTTTTCTAACGAGACTATTTATGAAAACAAACAAAATTTCGAATGCGTTTGGGGCGCACAAGGCACTTCTCCAAATGCCTGCCAAGAGTGCTTTTGTGGCTCTCTTCGCTGGCGTGTTTCTGGGAGGTTGCTCAGGCAAGCCTTCCAGTTCTGAAATTGAGAAGGCATTGACCCTTGAGGTTCAGAAAAACTGCGAATACGCCTCGGTGACAAACGTGGAGGTGTTGAACACGCAGTACGGTGATCCGCAAAATAAGGAGCGCATCCACGTGAAGTTTACGGGTGATGTTAATGTGAAGATCACCGGCAAGCTCTTGGAGTCGTGGGACAACTTTGATAAGGGCAGTGAGATCTTCTGGGCTTGGGGCGAAGACATTCAGAACTTCAACAAGGAAATTGCTGAGGCACGGTCAAAAATAACGGATGAATACGATGCAGAAACAGCCGAGTACAAAGAGGCTATGTATAACGGGGGAGCATCGCCAGAATTGCTAGAGCAAGAGCGTGCTGCGAAAGCTCGGGCTGACGAGAAACGCGAGAAGATGGGGGAGTGGATCAAAAAAGGTGCCAACGACATCTTCAACAAGTACGCGAAGGACGCCGAAGGAATTTTGAGCAGCTATCAAGATGGTGGGATAGGACGTTTTCGTCCAATCTTCAAGCCTGGCATTCCAACCGGCTGCTCTAGCGTTGATCCCAGAACTCCCTTGGGCTTGCTTTACCAGGAAGCTACAAAAGGCGGAAAATTGGATGCTTACTTCTCGCGCAAGGGAGCCGTGGTAAGTATGCAGGCCGAGCGAACGATGGTGAAAACCGAAAAGGGTTGGATGTTGCCAGGTCAAATGTAGAGAAGTTCCACTCAGAGTTTAAGCTTTCGCGTAGACATAGGGAAAGCACACACTGAGGCGTTTGCCTCCGCGTGTGCTTTTTTCTTTTTTCCTTGCGATGGGTGTTTGGTTTACTTGAGTTTCGACGTCAGGTGTAGGCTGGTTGCAGTCGTTCGATTTTTGAACCCAAACGACTGCTGTGTACGAAACCTATCAGACGTGATTCGAAGGCTCCGTGGTCAGCAGTGCGCCAGTCGCTGTCGGTCGCCTTGGGGCCTTGCTCGGCATGCGCAGTGCAGCGTAACGCATCTTTCCCGAGTGACGGGCTACTGAAGGTCCGGCACATTGCTATCACAGGCACGAAGTCGGGTCGGGTCGAGACGATCGCCAAGGGCTTGGCGGCGTCTCACTCTTTCGAGACGCCGCCCTTTCACCCACCAACAGACCAGGGCAGACAATCAGTCAACCGTCTGCAGCACATCGTCGAATGACCTCGCCACCAAGTAACGCGCCGGATTCTCACCGGTCGCCAGTGCAGCGAAGTGAGCACGGCCGCACTCGATCTTGCCCCACTCCTTATCGCGTAGATCGTCAGCGAACAGGCTGCTCTTGGTTTCCAACACGAAGTACAGGCGCTGCACGCCATCCTTCTTCAACAGTACGGCCCAGTCCGGGTTGTAGTTGCCCAGTGGCGTCGGCACCTTGAACCAACTGGGCAGCTTGGCGTAGAGGAGCACGTCCTGGTTGAACTCCAGCGCCTGGGCGAAGTCGCGCTCGGTGGCGGAGTCGTAGACCACGTGCTCGTGGATAGCCTTGGCCGCGTCCTGCAGCATGCTCTTCAGGTAACCCGTCAGCTCCTGCTGCTCGAACAGCTCCTGTGCGTAGACCTGCTGCTCACCCAGCTTCTGATACTTAATGCCGTCCACCAGAGCCATGCGCTTGCAGCGGTTGATCTGCTCGGCCGTCTGCTCGATGAACTGCTGCGGATTGCGGCGGAAGTCATCCAAGCGCCCCGACTCGGTGAGGATGCTGACCAGGCTGCGGCGCGTCAGTTGGGTGCGGTCCTGCAGGTCCGTCAAAAGATCTGGTAGCTCGATGCCGGCCTCGTCCAGCCCGACGGTGTAAGCGCCGTCCTTCTGCTCCTTGGTCTCGACTCCTGCCTTGCCGATGGCGATGTCGGCCTTGCGCCATTGCAGGCGGGCCTTGGGGATCGGCGGCGCATCGCGCAACGCCTTAGTGCAGTCTTGAAGCAGCTTCGCGTTGTCGAACTGAACCCGGTAGGTAGTCTTGTGCTTGATGCGGTCCCACAAGGCCTTGAACTCCTCGCCCAGTGTGATCGCCTTGCCATCCGCGCCCTTGCGCAGCGGCACCGTCTTGCGCTCGTCCGCGTTCTTCACCTCCAGGCGACCGCTCACCTTGCGCAGCAGCTCCAGCACCTGCGTTCGCTGTGCGGCGAACGCATCAGGCAAGGCCAGCGTGCCATCCTTCAAAGCCTGCTTGAGAGAGTCCTGCACCTTCCCCTTGGCGTCGATGTGGCCGGTGGCCTTCAGGTGCTCCCACAGCAGCTTGGACTGATCCACCCCCAGTGCCGTCACATGCCCATCGGCACCCGCCACCGGGATGCCGGCGAACTGGTGCGGCTCCACGATGCCGAAGCGGATGCCCGTGTCGGCCTCGATCTCCCGCTGTAGGTTCTCCGCGAAGTCCTCGTAGGACTCGGTGGCGATGACCGTCAGACGGTTGACGTCGAAACCCCGCACCCGCTCCCCAGCCTGGTTCACGCACAGGCGCAGGCCGCGGCCGATGGTCTGGCGCCGTTCACGCTCGGAGCCCATCTCGCGCAGGGCACAAATCTGGAACACGTTGGGGTTGTCCCAGCCTTCCTTGAGGGCCGAGTGGCTGAAGATGAATTTCAGCGGCGTGGCGAAGTCCAGTAGCCGCTCCTTCTCCTTCATGATAAGGTTGTAAGCCCGCTCGGCGTTCTCGCGGCCGGCCGCGTTGTTGTCCGCCGTCTCCGTCCAGCCCCCCTTCTTGTCGATGGAGAAGTAGCCGTTGTGGACCTCCTCGGCGGCGGTGCTGAGGTCCACCTCGGCGAACAAGCTCTGGTAGCTGGGAAGCCTGGACGCGCGGCGGTACTCCTCTTCGAAGATGTGGGCGTAGTCGCCCTTCACTGCCAGGCCCTGGGCATCGAGCTTGCGGTAGCGCTCTACAGACTCAATGAAGAACAGCGACAACACCTTGATGCCCTTTGGCCGCAGCAGCTTCTCCTTCTCCAGGTGCTCACGGATCGTGCGACGGATCATCTCTCGCTGCACGGCCAGCTCATCAACGCCACCGTGCGCCTGGCCAATGGCCAGGGCCACCTCGCCACCGGGGTAGCGCAGTTCCACGAACTCGGCACCCTTGGCGGTGTTGATTTCACCCACGCGGAAGTCGGCGTAGATGGCGCGCTTGGTGACTTGCTGCAGGTCGTCACCATCGCTGACAGCCACTTCCCTCGGCTTCGGGCCACCAGCCTCCTGCACATGCAATTCAACCTGTGCGCTGATGCGGCCACGCTTGTTGGTGACACCGACCAGCCGCACATAGGGCTTGTTGAAGGCATCCTCCACGGTGGCTGCCGCCACCTCGATCTGCTTGACCAGCTTGCGCTCGTAGGCGTCCACCGCGTCCAGCCGGAACACCATGTGGTGCTTGTTGGCGTGGGTGGCCGAGTAGCGCAAGGTGCACAGCGGGTTCATGGCGTCCAGCGCGGTCTTGCCCGCGCCGCTCAGGCCGCCGTCCACGCTTTGCGGCTCGTCGACGATGACGATGGGGTGCGTGGCCCGGATCAGGTCGATGGGTTTCTCGCCGCCGGTCTTCTCGCTGTCCTTATAGAGGTTGTTGACGTCCTTCTTGTTGATTGCTCCGACCGTCACTACCATCACCTGGATGGCCGAGCTGGTAGCGAAGTTGCGCACCTGCCCCAGCTTGGCCGAGTCGTACAGGAAGAAGTCCACGGGCACGCCGGCATACAAGGCCTTGAAGTGCTCCTCGGTGATCTGCAGCGACTTGTAGACGCCCTCTTTGATGGCCACCGACGGCACGACGATGACGAACTTGGAGAAGCCGTAGCGCTTGTTCAGCTCGAAGATCGTGCGCAGGTAGACATAGGTCTTACCGGTGCCTGTTTCCATCTCCACAGTAAAGTCGCCTGACGCCAGCGTGCCGGCCGGGGCCAGGCCGTTGCGCAGCTGCACGTCCTGCAGATTCTTCAGCAACTGGTCATCGAGCAGGGTCAGGCGGTTGCCCACGCCCAGGTCGGTTTCGGCTACACCCAGGGTGAGCTGTTGCTCAGGCAGACGCATCGTGACGGTGAACTCCGTCCGGCATACCTCCTGGCCTCGAAACAAGTCACAGACCGACTCGATGGCCTGCTTCTGGTAGTCTAGGTCGGGCTCGAAATGCAGCTTCATGCACTCACCTGTTCTGCTGCAGGCAGCCAGCCCTTGGCATCTAGCACGTTCAATGCAATACCGATTTGCCGCGGGGTGAACTGCTTCTTCCGGTCGCTCCAGACATGCGTCTCCCGGACAACGTCTTCAACGACCGCACCTGCGCCCGCGTGGGCAGCCACCCAGTGCACGGTCGCCAGAAGCTCCAGCCCGAACGGCGTCTCAAAACCCTCAACCAGGTCACCGACACGGTCAAACCGCGCGCGGGTGTCCACATGCTCGCCCAGGAAGGCTCCAGCCTCCTCAATGGCGCCAGGCACCACGGTCAGCGGCTTGGTGGGGTCATCACCACCATCGGCGTACCCTGCCACCATGTGCCCCTCGATCTTCTGCAGCACATGCCGAAGGTTCTCCGCATACGGACCATAAGGCGCCTTCACGTAGTTGAGGCGCAGCGGCTCGCCCGCCTCCTGCATGAAGTACATCAGCTTATGCACTTCCAGCAGCGAAATGGCCGGGTCTAGCAGACCTTGCACATAGCGGTTCATAAGCTCGACGAGCGCCGCCCGGCCGGCCGTCATGCGGGGCACCTCGCGGCTGTGCTGCATCTTGTCTGTTTGCGGGGCCCCCTTGGGCTCGTAGAGGCGAACACGCACCTCGGGCAGCGCCTGCATGGCAGCCTCGATGCGCGGGCGCACCTCATCCCACTCCAGCCCGCCCAGGCCACTGCCCAGCGGCGGAATGGCTATCGATCGGATGCCAAGGCGTGCGACGTCGCGCACCAGCGCCTCCAGGCCGGCGTCGATGTCCTGCATACGGCTCTTGCCCTTCCAATGGCGCTTGGTCGGGAAGTTGACGATGTAGCGCGGTGCGGCCAGTTGCTCCGTGTCGTAGATGAACATCCGCCCAGGCTGCACCTCCTCGCGGTCGCAGGCCGCCTTGTAGGCCTTGAAGTTCTCGGGCCAAGCGTTCTTGAACTGCAGCGCAATGCCGCGGCCCATGATGCCGACACAGTTCACCGTGTTCACGATGGCATCCGAGTCGTCCTTCAGGATGTCACCACTGGTGAGTTCGATCATGGTCAGTCTCCGATTCAGTAATACCAAGCAGGCATGAACTCCACCGTGGGCCGGTGGCCTCCAACGGGCAGCGCATGCGCAACCTGGTTAGCAATGGGCTGCGACAGCACCCCAATGCGTTCGATCAAGTGCCAGGGGAAGCGCTCTTCCAGCAGGAACTCGGCCTGCTTGCCTTCCTTGTGGGCGCTCCAATTGCGGGCGCCAACGGCGTCCCAGTTCACCTCGCCTAACTTTGCCAGATCGGCTCGATCCTCGAAGTAGTACGCCCCGGCATTCGACAAGGTAAAGGCCCAACGTCGCCCCTGATTGTTAGCCCAGGCCACAGTCGACTGCAAGTCGGCCTCCAGATGCACGATAGGATCTTGTCCGCCCTTGTAGGCAAGGTCGGCATTCCGCATATGGATCAGGTAGAGCATGATCGAGCGTGGACAGAAGTAGAACGGCACGCATTGCCCCACAAACAAGCCCGGGTGGCTGCTCAACTGCAGCTCCGTCATCCGGCGCTGCTTGATGTGGTTCATGCCGATGACCGTCCCTGGCGCCGCCGCCTGCACCACGGCCGCGTCGGACAGCAGACCGCCGCTGGCAATAATGGACGGTAACCGGTCCACATGACAGATGTGGTACAGCTTCGGGCGATCAGGTACGGCCATGGTCAGAGGCTCCGCACGTTCTGGATGCCGTGCTGCTGCAGGATGGCCGCCATGTTTGTCTTCGCCACGTCGTCCGCAAAAGCGCTATCGCGAAATACGCAGGTGGTGTCGCCGGCCGGCGCTAGTTGCTGGTGCCACTGAACAATGCCTTCGGCCAGCGTTTCCACCTCGGCGGCAGTGATGCTTTCGGCCAGACAGGCCAGCAGCACACCTGCACCCACCGAGTGGACGGACTTGCTGGCAATCATCTGCTGCCGGATGGGAACGCAGAGGTCCAAGCCAAGTTTGAGAAGCAGTTCGTAGAGTAGGTCTTGCTCGGAACGACCGGGAAGCAAGTGATCCTGATGACTCAAAAGGTCCGATTGAAGATCGTCGGAGCCGGGGTTCCACGCGCGCATATTGGATAGGTCCAGGCGAAATGAGCGAAAGCCCAAATCCTGCTGTTCCGGACCATCAGTAGCAATTGCTTTGGCAGATCGCCGCAACCGCTCCCTGGTAATTCCCGAGATGCTCTTAAACATCCCATCCTCAATGGGCTCGGGTAATTGCACGAGGACGAATCGACGATTCCCCCCATCTTCCTGATTCGCGCGATACACCGCATGACCGGTCGTGCCAGAGCCAGCAAAGAAATCGAGCACGATGTCACCTCCGTCCTTCGACGTAGACAACTGAAGCATCCGAAGAATCAGCTTGGTTGGCTTTGGAGTATCGAACGATTCGCTATCGGGAAATAGCGTGCGCAATTCATTCTTTGACGTGCGATTGCTCCCAACGTCCTCTTTCCTCCACAACGTACGTGGCGTGAGGTCAGCGACCTCATTGAGATAGCGCTTAATACTCGGTCGGGCATCTTTTTTGGGGCCCCACCAGACCCGCCCATCGTTGTCCAACTCTTTCAGTTTTTCCTCAGAGACCCGCCAGAAGCGACCAGGAGGAGGCCCAAAGGTCCGCCCCGTCGGACCGACAATCTGATAGGTTCCCTTAGAGTAAGGCTTGTTGGCAAACGGGTCTCCTGCAATCCACTCGCCTCTTGGGTCATTATCAGGATTCGCATAGATCGAGTTTGCCTCCTCGGTGCGCGGCAGCTTGCTAGGTGCCCAGTCTGGACTTCGGGAGTACACAAGCACGAAATCATGGTCTTCCGAGAACTGCCGCGCAGTGTTTCTTGGAGAGTCGGCCTTCTCCCAGATTGCGGTTGCGCAGAAACACTCAGCGCCGAAAATCTCGTCCATGACATTGCGAAGGTGCTGAACCTCTTGATCCCCAATCGAGACAAAGATTACTCCGTCCTCCGTGAGGAGGTTTCTGGCGACCTTTAGCCTCGGATAGATCATATTTAGCCAGTCGGTGTGAAACCGGCCACTTGCCTCTGTGTTGCTTGTAATCCGCTGCCCTTCAGCTACCTGCCCAGTAAGCTCCAGGTAACTCTTCACGCTGTCGTGGAAGTTATCGGGGTATACGAAGTCCCTGCCTGTGTTGTACGGCGGGTCGATGTAGATCAGCTTTACCTTGCCGGCATAGCTCTTTTGCAGCAGCTTCAGCACTTCCAGGTTGTCACCCTCGATCATGAGGTTCTGGGTGCTGTCCCAGTCCACGCTCTCTTCAGGGCGAGGGCGCAGCGTGCCAGTGCTGGGCGTCAGGGCCAGTTGGCGCGCCCTGCGCTTGCCATGCCAATTCAGGCCGTACTTCTCTTCGGCATCGGTGACCGTGGCGTCGCCCACCAGGGCCTTAAGGACATCCAAGTTGATGGCGATGCCCTTGGCGCCTTCGGTGACAAGCTCGGGGAACAAGTCCTTGAGCTGGGCAATATTGCCAGCCACCAGGTTGGCGGACTGCGCCTCAGGCGCGCAGGCGGTTATCTTCTGCATGTTCGAGTTCGTCATGAATGTGTCTGTTCTTGTTGTGTCATAGAAGCCGAGCCCGCACCGCAGCCAGCTCGACCTGCAGCCGCTGCAACGCCAGGTTCTGATCCACGCGCTTGGCGATCTGGCTTTCTTTGCCAGCCTGGGCCCGCAAGCGGGCGGCCTCCGCCTCCAGTCGCTGGTGTTCGATCAAAGCGATCCGCCGCATGGCGGCCTGGTCGGGCGAGGAATCCGTATGGAAGTGCCCTGTCACTCGCGCCACCTGGGCGGCCAACAGGGTGTCCATCCAGCCTTGGTAGAGAGCCTTCAGGTCTTGCTGAGGCTGTCGCCCAAGCGCCAAGGCATCCAACAGTCCGTCCGGCACCTCATCGCTGAACTGGAAGTTCACGACATCGCCGTCCAAAACCACGCGCCCCGCTTCGTTCTGGGCCGTGCGCTTGTGGGAGAGGCTTATCGCCGCTGTATCCGGCGTGCTGACGATCAACACCACCGGGTAGGGCACGGCCCGATGCACAAGCTCGGCCAGGCGCTGCAATTGAGCCGGCTGGGCGTGGGTGGACCGCACCTCCATGCTCAGGACGGCGAGCTCCAGATACTCCCGTATCTCGTCCCGCCACGTCGAAATGGCAGTCGTCGCCGGCTTGATGGCGGCCAGCCAGTGGGCTTCTTCGATGCCGTCCGTAAGCAAGCGGCGGTCGGCCGCGGTGGTACCACCGTGCTCCGCCAGCATCTTCTTGGGCACGCGCTGATCCACCCTGCAGCTCGGCGGCAAGGCCAGGGATGCCACTATGGCATCGTGTAGAGCGCGCACGGAGTCGCTCACGCAGCGCCTCCTTGGAGCTGCATGCTGCCGGGCAGGATGACCATGAAAGCCAGAACCTCGAAGTCGTTGGCCCCCGCGAACTCTCCCTTCATGGCATGCGTGCCGCCCGGCGCGAACAGGCTGGCTACGGCACGCTCTTCAGCCTTGCCGACGACCGAGGCAATGGCCGCCGCCAACAGCTTCTGCGCATGGCGCATGTCCTCGCCTTGGCGGGTCTGCCGGTCGAAACGGGCACACGCACCCTCGTCCGGCAGCTCACGGCCGAGCGCCACGCGCTTGAGCCGGTCCATAACGCGCTTGGCCTGCGGGTAGGGTAGCAGGACGGCACCATCGTCGCCCACATGCACGAGGTAGATTGGCGCCAGCGGGTAGTCCGACGCCGCACCTTTGGCCGCAGCCGCGCCCTCGGCCCGCAGGCAGAAGACGATGCCGGGCGGGATGTCGGCGTCGATGGTGGAGGTGACGGCATAGGTGCCGAGCGGTGCCTCTTCCAGCACGCCGGGGTGCTCCTTCAGGAACTCGGCCAGGTCGATGCGGAAGTCGGTCAGCGTGAGGTCGGTGATGGAGACGCCGCTGGAGAGGTCTTCGATGTCGATGACCGTGTCCTGCAGCTTCAGCAACTGCTTGCGCCGGTACTCCAGATCGTTCATCGGATTGCCTGACTGCTGCTCGATCAGGTTCTCTTCGCCGGTGGCCGACACGTCCAGCAGTACCATGCGGCCGCTGACCCGCTGCTCCAGGCCGATGTACTCCTCCAGCTCCATGTTGGGCCAGAAATTGACGAGCTGGACGCTTTGATTCGGCGAGCCAATGCGGTCCACGCGCCCGAAGCGCTGGATGATGCGTACCGGGTTCCAGTGGATGTCGTAGTTGATAAGCCAGTCGCAGTCCTGCAGGTTCTGACCTTCGCTGATGCAGTCGGTGGCGATCAGCAGGTCGATTTCGCCTTCCTCCGCCAGCTCGGCTGGGCGCTCCTTGGAGCGAGGGGCGAAAGCGGAGAGCACGCTGCTCATGCTCTTGCGCAGCCCCGGCAGCGTGGACTGGATGCCCGCTGAGCCGGTTATCAGCCCGGACTCAAGCCCTAGCTTGCCTTTGGCCCACGGCGCCAACTGGGCGTAGAGGTACTGCGCCGTTTCGGAGAACGCGGTGAAGACGATAATCTTGCGATTAGCCTTGCCCCCCACTACGTTGATAGGCTCGCGGCATTTGCGCTCGATCACTTCGCGCAGCTTGGCCAGCTTGGCATCGCGGGCCGCGTCCACCTGTTGGGCAGCCTGAAGCAGGTTGTCTAACCGGTTGCGATCCTCAACGAGGTCCTGCTTCCAGCGGTGCAGGTCCACATCGCTAAGCAGCACCTTGACCTTGCGACCGACCAGCAATTGCTCGAAGACTGGGTCGTCGATGTCAACGGCGGCAATATCCAACTCTTCGACCTCGCCGGCATCCGATGCATGCTCCTCGATTCGGGCCAGCGTGGTCTCTACATCCTTGAGCTGGCGCTGGATGGTTAGCGCGAACGAGGAGACCGCGCTCTCCATGCGCTTCAGTACATTGACGCGCAGCAGGTGAATCAGGCTCTCCTCACGGTCTGCCTGGCGGAAGATGCTCTCGCCGCCGCGGATTTCCGTGCTGTACTTGGCATCGTAGGCCTCGGTCTTGTGGGGCAAGACGTAACGCATCGGCGCATAGGAGGCCAGGTTGAGCCGTCGAATCTCGAGGTTGATGTCACGAATGGCCCGAAACTGGCCTGCGGTGTCCACATCGGCCTTGATGTTGATGGGCGCGCGACGCTCCGGGAAGCGCCCGGTCTCCTCGGTGCCGTAGTAGCGCTCAATGTGTCGGCGCGACCGCGCAATGGTCAGGTGATCCAGCAGGGTGAAGTAGTCGAATCCCAGCATCTCGACCAGGCGGCCAGGGACACGTTCTTCCTCAGGCAACTCCAACCAGCGGTTGAACTGAATCTGAGCCTTGCGGGTCGTCTGCTCGACGCTGGCGATGCCATGGTCTTGCAGTGCGGTGTCGTCCCCCTCGGTAGCGAAGGCGATCTGATTGCGCAGGTCGGACAGGCGGTTGTTGACCGGCGTGGCCGAGAGCATCAGCACCCTGGTCTTGACACCTTCGCGGATGATTTTGCGCATCAGCCGGTGGTAGCGGGTCTCGGAACCTTGCTTGGGGGACTTCTTGTTGCGGAAGTTGTGCGACTCGTCGATGACGACCAGGTCGTAGTTGCCCCAATTCACGTGAGCCAGGTCGATGTCGCCGGATTGGCCACCATCACGCGAGAGGTCGGTGTGGTTCAAGACGTCGTAGTTGAATCGGTCGGCGCTCAGGATGTTGCGGCGGTCGTTGGCCTTATAGAGCGTCCAGTTGTCCCGCAGGCGTTTGGGCGCTAGCACCAGAACCCGGTCGTTCCGCAGCTCGTGGTACTTGATGATGGCCAGAGCCTCGAACGTTTTACCCAGACCCACTGAGTCGGCAATGATGCAGCCTCCAAAGCGGGCCAGCTTGTCAATGGCGCCCACTACGCCGTCGCGCTGGAACTTGAAGAGCTTCTTCCAAATGACGGTGTTGCGAATGCCGGTAGCCGCCTTGACGATGCGGTCCTCGTCAAGCGCCTCGTCGCGATTACCGAGCAAGTGATGCAGGATCAGCGCGTACACCTCGAAGGGCGCTCGGTGCACCGACATGCCCTTGAGAGCCTCGACAAGGCTCTGCGCTCCGTCAGGCTGGTGCCGCAGCGCGTTCCATTGCTGGTCGAACCAGCGCGCCAGCGTGCGAGCTTCCTCCGGCGATTCGGAGGCCTGGATCAGGTTCAAGGGGTTGCTTGGGGCCAAGCCCAAACCTTCAGAGCTGAGTGCAAACGAGCCTAGGACTACTTGCGCAGGCTCATCGCTGACACCGGTCATTACCGCAGCGCCTTGAGGTACTCGGCCATGCGCGCGGCGCACCTCCGCCTTCTGCGTCAGCCATTGGGCGCACTGGCTCGCCAACCATCGCGCTTGTAGGCGATTCCGCTGAGCGCGGTCGCTCTCCCCGCCAAGGAGTTCCAACTGATCGTTGTCGGCAGGCAGGACGAGTTGCACCTGCCCCAGCTCATTCACGGCTTCGCGAAGCTCTGCGAAGGCATGCAACGAAAACGAGGGCGTGACACAGCCCAGCCTGCTGCCTGACACCAAGTGCGGCAGCAGCAGGTCGATCACGCGGTCTGAGCCGCTGTTTTGCACCAGCTTCATGAACTTCTCCCTCCTGTGTCTCAGCCCCCTAGCTGATCTCTGCGCCAGACTCAGGCAGGCTAGACGCCGCCTGAGCGTCGATCCAACGCTCGATATCCGCACGCTTGAAGCGCCAGGTCGCTCCCACCTTGAATCCAGGCAGCTTGCGGTCCACGGCCAGTCGGTAGACGGTGCGCTGGTTCACGCGCAGATAGTTGGCGACTTCCTTCACGGTCATGACGCTGTCGGTCGCGGTGTTCATGGCAAAAAACGGGAACAAGGGGATACGCCAGTATAAAGGAGTACAAAACAGGCCAAAGCTGCGCGACCCAAAGAGGCTAGTTTCAGCCTCTTGATTTCGGACGGCCGAAGATGCAGCCAGAGGACGCACACCACCCGACTCGTCGCACGCCCTCCCGGCGTTTGAAGTCTGGCCATCCATCCAGCGGCAGCCGTCGAGGTTCATTCAGCACCTGATCGCCTGCGCCAAGATTGGCACGCCGGTGAGCGGCGCTCAGCGTAAGCACAGCCCCAGCACCCTGCTGACTGGCGATGGAGGTCCTACACATCCAAGACTGGCCGCAGCAACTAAAAGTCAACGTAATAGTCCCTTCCGCCCATCGCCTAGCGTCGCCGTTCTCTGATTGATCTTGGTGATCATCCCGACCTGCATGACGCCCTTGACGTCGTCGATGCTCGCCTTCTAGTGCAGCCGAAACGACTAAGACCTACGCCCGCGACAGGCCAATTAGCGTGAGTTCGCGCGCAGCAGACCAGTGGCAGCAACCGCTGCAAAGTCGAAATTGGTGCTGTGGGACTACTTCAGGCTGAATGCAGTCAGTCAACTCAGAAGTACCAATGACTACTGATGCTCAGAGCAGTCATTGATCCGAGGCCTCTGCGAAAATCTTCCCATGGACAAAACAGTCCAATGTCTGCCTAGGATGGGTTGGTCGATTCACAGCCGCGACCTAAGCAAGATAGCATTTGGGAGGCCAGATTGTGGTGAACAGATCCGCGCTTCCGCGAGGCGATTCCTATCTTTTTGAAGAACATCATAGCTGTTGCACATGATTTACAAGTCTGTTCTTTTCTCATAAAATCATGAGAAAAATCGGGAAAAATTAGTGCTGTACTCCGAGTTTCGTCGCCATCTTGGCAAAGCTGGAATGACTATCAATGACTTCGCAGCGTATCTGGGAGTCCGGCCTGCTTCAGTTTCGAACTACTCAAAATCGGGCTTGGTTCCGCGCACCTATGCCATCATTGCCATCTTTCTAGGTGAAGCTGCTGATCGAGGCATCAATAGCGCCCAACTTCTGGGACATTTCGGTGTCACCCCTTCCTCTGTACCAACAGGTAGTAATGTCAAGCAATTGGACATGTTTCGTTCATCTAGAGCGCGTCTGACACAGAACGCAAAAAAAGCACAAGCGCCAGCAACCACCTCCTTGGGGGCTATAGGGCAGGGACGTAGCCGTGAGTAGTCCTATTGACTCGCTTCTTGACAAACTCGGCTACTCTCAGGATGAGGGACTACTCTGCGGTTCATCTGACTTTTCTCGTGCAGTCGGGAGTGCTCATGCATTGCACGCAGCAGCAGACGCGATCAAGCTGCAAGCATGTTTTGGTGCCTGGGAGCCTGGGCTTGGTGATCGTAATAAAGACCGGTTTGTACCCATCGTCTACCTCGCTCGCGCAGACGACATTGAAGAAGCACAGCGCCACCATCGCTGGGCCTGGAGCCAAGGCATCGTACCTTGGGTGATCATTGAGGTCCAACAGCGCTTCATTATTTGCCCCGGGTTTGACTTCTCGTCCCAGAAAAACTGGGCAACACTCGTAGTTGCCGTTGATATCTACGATCTGCAAAAGGATGGCAAAGATTCCGCGTTGAAAGACTTCACGGCAGTGCGCCTACGCTCGTCGCTCCAATGGCGGGATTTTAGGCTGCAGTCGGCGGGAACCGTAGACAAACGCCTGCTACGTGCACTGGAGCATCTTCATAGGCGCTTAGTCTCGGCAATCTCTGACGGTACGCTTCCTGCCGCCACCGTTAATCGACTTATAGGGCGTGTCCTCTATACATTCCTTCTATTGGATAGGCGGATTGTACCTAGTGCTTGGGCGCATGGCCTCGCTAATGACGAGGACTTGTTGCATTACGCGCCAGCTGCGATCACTCTTGGCCAGTTTTGGGCACTACAGGATCGAATTGACGACATTTTCAATGGCGCCGTTTTCGTGCTTGATTCCGAGCAGAGGCTCCAAATTCAGCAAGAGCACCTGGATCTGGCTATTGATTACCTGCGTGGGGGGACCACTCTGCATACGGGGGGCGAGCAGACTGAACTCTTCGAAATTGATCTGACCGCAATTCAGATTGAGACACTCTCAGCGGTCTACGAAGAGTTCCTCAGAAGCGAAAGCCCTGCAAGCGCGCGCAATGATGGGGTAGTCTACACGCCGCCATTCCTTGTGGATTTCGTAGTTAATCGGCTTGATGACGAGCAGGAGTTCTCTAAGAATTCACGAGTTCTAGATCCGACAGCAGGTTCTGGCGTGTTCCTAGTGGCCGCTTTTCGGCGGATTGTGGAGCAGACTCTCGCCGATCGGCAATTGCAGCGCCTTCCCATGGAGGAGTTGCGCCAGATCTTGGTTCAATGTATCTATGGCGTGGAGAAGTCCGCTTCCGCGGCCGCAGTTGCCGCGTTTAGCCTTTATCTACATCTTCTGGAGTACGCAGACTCAGCCGAATTGAAGGCCATCGTTACCGAGAGACGGCGGCCGAAGGTCTTCCCACCCCTCATTGGTTCAAATATTCTGGTTGCGGACTTCTTTAGCGTGCCGCGGCATTTCGAAAAGATCGAGTTCAGCTGCGTGGCTGGCAATCCTCCATGGAAGCCACTAGAGGAAGTCACAACCTGTGCAGTTCACAGTGATGATCCTATCGATGGTCGAGAAGCTTCCGAGCATGTCACGTGGCTTAGCTTACGGCGCTACCTGGGCGCTGACGGGGTGCTTGGGTTAGTCATGCCATCAAAGTCGATTTCAAGTCCTTCCGCTAAGACTTTTCTGACTGCATTGGGGCAGACATTTCATATTCGTGCCATCGTTAACTTGTCGCAATGGCGTCGACATCTTTTCGAAAATGCTGAACAACCGGCGGCTTTACTATTCGTATCGGCGCATGCCGTTACACATGCAAACCGCACTGCGTTCTATTCACCTGCGTTGTGGACTCAACCATTCACACCCAAGGCGATGTGGACGCTGGCGATCGACTGTTCTGACGTGCAGTGGATGCCTAGTTTTCTAGTATTTCGCGATCATGATCAGATTTTCGATGCATATGCGCTACGTCCGTTGGATAGAGCGGCAAAGAATCGACTGCGTCAAGCCGTGCAACGAGGAACAGCCACCACATTCGCTGAACTTCTGAAGCAGCTTGGCCTACTATCGGCCGGAGGCAGTACACCTGCCAGAACCTTTTTGGAAGCCGACGAAATCTGCAGCACACTCGATTTCGCCGCATATGGCAATGGATTTCAATTGCTAGAAGAACACCCAAAGCAGTTGTCTGACCAGCGGCTCCAAGCCTGTAGCGCGCAGCATCGGAAGAAGTTCCAAGGTGAGCGATTGCTGGTTTCGCGCAGCTTGGCACAAGCCTTAGCAGTGGGATTCCCTCTAGCAGTCAACTCTTCAATGAACGTAATCCACTGGAAGGACACCCCCTCACAATTGAAGCCCATGGATTGTAGTGCAGTGCTGTCAAAACTAGGGCGCTTCTTGATGAGTGACTTCGCACGCTATCAATTTGCCTTATTCGGACGACTGTGGCAGGTAGATCGATCGCGCGTCGAGCGGCGCGATTTGGACAGCATCGTGGTCCCACTGCCAGAGTATTTCTTGCAACATGAAGGTGGAGAAAACTATATCGAGGCGATGCAGATTCAAGATGTCGCATCGGCCATGCAGGATTATTTGGAAACGCGACTTCAGTTCGAAAATGGGCTCACACCGGCGAGTGCCAATGAGTGCATTGACCAAGTGCCTGACGATTACTTGAAGGTACTGAGCACATCATTACATGGAAGCTTTGGCCCTCTCATTCAATGTTGTAAAGTGGATTGGATTAGCGATGTTTCGGCTCGAATCGTCATATGTATGGCTGAACCGCTACCAACACCACCGGCTAGCCGAGTGACTGCATTTCAGTTCTACGACTCGGCACTTGTCACTTGGATTAAAGGTGAGCGGTTAGTAAGTATAGATAAGCCAGCGGGGCGCCTTAACTTCTCACTTGACCGAGCTTACAGTGATGCGCTGAGAGTTGCTAACCTCCTTCTAGCCGCTCAATGACTCTACCTGAAGAATTCTTCGCGAAGCTTCGTCAATCTCTGGTTGATGCGGGTACTAATCCATATCGCGCATCGGCGGTAGCAAGCTTCGTCACTCAGTGCTACGACATACTTTTGTCAGCGCATCATGCTCTGGTACAGCCCGTCAGGTGGCGCCAATTTTGTGCAACACGCGGCGCCACAACAAGGCGAAGACGGACAGCTGCCGTTCCCGCAAACATCTCGGAAACGGCGATTACTGCTGACTTATCGAGGGAGGCTCAGCGACTGCTACAAGAGCGCGGTGGCTCTGCTGGGCTAGTTCCGGGGATTAGTATTGCTTGTGTCATTGCGGACCAGACAGCACCCAGCGACATTGCCACAGGCTCTAGCTCTAAACGCCCAGATCTTGTTTTCTTTCCAGCTGACCCTGCACTGCAGCTCCAGTTTGCAATGGAAGCCAAAATCATCCGCTTGGCAACGGACATTGCAAAAGAACTCTTGGGCGAGCCAGGCTTTGGGTGCTTTGTGCGTAAGATTGACCCATATGAGACGAATGGTGTTGTCGGTTTACTAGGTTACGTTGACCCTGCTCAAGCCTTAGCAATGGTTAGCAAAACTGAGCAATGTATGCAGTCCGATATGCGCTTCACCCAGGTCGGCGCACACGACTTGATTGTCAATGCCACAGGTCCCAACCACCGGCCTCATACTGTTGTCGGACACATTACAAATGCCCGGCCTAAGCTATGTATTGCTAATATGCTCGCCGTTGAGTTAACTACGGCATGATGACTATCGGTATGAACGTCGAAAACAACATCTTCCTAAAAGACGCTGCTTTACAGGTTGTTTAGCAGAATGGGCTATTACCGGTCTCGTGGACACCGACCTAAGCTTCTTGAGGTTTTTCGAACTGTAAGGGACTGAGGTACACGAGCGTCGAATGCCGACGCGTTGGGTTGTACAAGCGCTCGATGTAGTCGAACACGTCGGCGCAAGTCTACTCACTTCTGCAGAACACCTTCCTGGCCGTGCACTCGGTCTTCATTGAGCTGACCATCGCCGATTGATCCCAGATCTCACCGGCTCTGCTCATGCTGCAGGTGATGCCATATTCGCGCAGCATCTGATGGAAATGTGCGCTGGTGTGATGGGCGGATTCAACCGGTGGCCACAACACCTTCAATCATGGAGGTATTTATGGGTCGTCTTGCGAGTTGGATCAAGGAACTAACGGGGTGAGTACGGATGCGATCGCCAGGCGTTCCATCGCATAGGCGTGAAGTGGAGCGGCAGTTCTGGAAGCAGATTGCCACCGGAATTACGAGTGAGACGGCAGCAGAAGCCGTTGGTGTGTTGCAGCCCGTGGGGAAGGTCGCAGTTGAGTCTGTTGCGAGAGCCCGCTGACCTCGGCAGCGGTTTTCCGACAGCGTCATGATCTGGCCGCGGGTCATTCATCCGCAAATGACCGCAGCGACTCTTCAACCGGCCGCTGGTCTGATCCTGAGTAGAGCAAGTGAGTGACAGGTAGATGGCCAACAGCGAGAGTTTGGACGCAGAGACCGAAAGGCAGCACTCGCTGCATAAGAAACATTGGCTGATGCGAAAGCTGCTGAATAGTTGCTGTGAAGGAATTCAGGAAAATATTCACCCAGCATCATCGGCAGATATATCCTTAATCTAGGCCGGCTCGTCGCCCCGGTCTCCAACATTCAGTCTGCTGAAGTCCTCAACGACGTATACATCGCGGATAAAGCGTTTTAAATGGGAGCCGTGATTTCTCACTGCTCTTATCCCATCTTGCCGTCTTAGTTATAGCTGCAACCAAAGGTGTGGAACCCTTGGTTGTATTCCTTCGTCTGCATCTTTGCAAGGTAGCTGATACGAAAAAATGCTTGTCGGAACGAGTCCTCATTGCCTCTGATTATTTGGTAATTCGAATCCGTTGGGATATGAACATAACCTCGCATATCGTTAACAAACATGCCAACAGCCGACGCCCATGTCCCATGGATTCTTACGTACATGTTTTCACGTTCCAATTCGAATTTCCCCATGAATGCGTAAGCAGCGTGGTTGAACACCAGCGCCACGTGGTAGTGCACGCGGCCATTGCCACTGATCTCCCTGCACCACATATAGCGCATATCTGCGTCATGGACGCGATGATCTTGATTTCTGCTCAGTTCCTGAGAGTGCTCGATCTTAGCTCGCATAGATGCAATGAACTTGGAAATGACTGCATTGCACACCAATACATCGGCTGAAACATGGCCAGGCACAAACAAATCAAAGCGCATCACACAGATGTTGCTATGGCGATCCAAACAACGATATAGGCAATCATGGATGCGCTGAAGGTGATTACTAATCAGATACCCGTGCGCAGTCTGCACAGGTGATCCATGGAAATGATCTCCATGGAGCAGTTGATGGTTGGTATTCAAAGGATTGCGTTTCATGCTGTGTGTCCTGGTAGTTGTTGACACACAGTTGAAAGCGGTAAACAGACTTGCTCTTTTATGGAGAAAAAGTGCAGTAGGGCGGGTGAATCTCTTCCTGCTCTATCGAATGACTGCATTGAGTTCCTTCAATGCAGTTCAGCAATTGACGCTTTGATGCTCTTCCATCTGAGCTTGAGGCTCAAAAGTGGTGTGTGCGCATTTCAACCACATACATCTATAGGGTGTACTAGTGGCCATTGATGGATCTATTCCATTGCTAGTGAACTAGCCTGTACTCATCCATGGGGATATCAACTAAATACCCCAACGTCTCTAAATTTCTTCCATGCCTAGCACCATCTCTATACTAATTAATAGAACTTAAACATACACGATAGGACACATATCTAGACCATAAAACAGCAGATTACAGAGGGGAGAGTGTCTGTAATCTGCTGTTTTAGGTTTCCTATCTCACTCTGAAAAAATATCAAACCAACTGCTGGTCACGGACGTTAATTTTCTCTTGAATCCAAGCCTCGATTTCGCTATCAAGCCAGCCAACGGATCGCAAGCCCAAGCTGATGGGTTTCGGGAATTCAGAGAGGCTGATGAGTTTGTAGAGGGACGTTTTACCCAATCCTGTCTTGGAAAGAACATCTTTCAACTTCAGAACGCGCATGATGAAACTCCGGTGTCTTTGACATCAGATTGCCTGCGGCTTGCTTTTTAAGCTGTGTCTGCTGTAATCCAGCAGCGTCCCAGAAAAAATTCCCCTGAAGCAAAAAAAATGCACTCCAAGTCCATTTCCACCAAAGTGCGTTAGTAGCTCTTTTGTCACCTGACTAATACCTTTTCATCAGTGGGGAGAGGTGGATATGTTTCGCCACTTTGGCGGATGATTCAATTGCATGAAATACGGTTCTTGCAAGCACTGCGATGCCCTCAAGCTTGCGCCAAGAGTCATCCACCAAGTTGCATCTGTTCGCAGGATATTGCACGATCTTGATGCGCCTACGCATGAGATTTCTAATCCGTTCTCCCCCTAGCAAGGCCCTCGAATGCTCCTAGCCAAGATCATGGTACATTTCGGGTTAATAGACTCCGTGATAACGACATGTTTCTATCGTTTTTCTATCATTTTAATTCGCCATTATAGATTTAACATATAAGTATATCTGTTGGATTGATTAAATATTTTTAGGGGGTAAAATGAATCCAAATAAGGTGTTTGAAGCCAATGTTTCAGTCGCAACGCTATCGCTAAGAAGATTGCAATCCATTGCCTTTCATTTAAGAGTTTCAGCTAATATTTCATCTATGCCCGATGAAAAATTAATTATTGAAATTGGAAATGAGTTAATTAGAAAATATTCTTATCCAATTGGGTCTTTTGGGCCTAATTCTCCAGCAGTCGTACGCCTCCCCGATAAACTGATTGGTGAGATTGCGAAAATCAAGACGCAACATTATGTTTCCGAAAATTATTTTGCGTTTTTAAAGGATTTTTCGAGAAATTCAATAATCTTTAAATTAAGAAAAACAGGGGTTGGTAGTGATTTAATGGTGAGGCAGGTATTCCAAAATGCGCAAGATATAGGAGTGATTCTTGGCTATCTTTGCGACATCTCGAAAATGACGGCAGATGAAATTGCTGAAAGCTTGATGGAGCTAGAGAAGCAGCTCCAAGTTATGAGAATTACTTGGAGCAAACATATCGCTTGGTTTTCCAAAGAAAAAGACAAGAATATGGAGAAATTGAGGGCGGCTGCTTTTTATTCGGGGAAGCAATTCCATGGCGTTGTAGAAAATCAAATTGCATTGATTCTGAACAAATCTCCGAAAATTATATTAATGCCGATTGTAGAAAGTTACGATGATATCGAGATATTTTTTCATAGTCTCGATGTTTCGTCCGCAATCAAAGTTCTGGTTTTTGAAAAAATTCGCGATTTGTATAACACGCGTTCATCGAGAGCTCAAAATAAAAAGAATAAGAGGAAAAGCTGCAGCTTTATTCTTACCGGGGAAGCAGAGTCTTTTATTAAGAAGCTTGCCAAAGAACGTCAAATGAAAGGATCTGCTCTTTTAAATACGATCTTTCAAGAGATTAATAAAGATGGCTTGATGTATTTGCTAAGAAATTCCCCAAGTACAAAGTAACCGTCTATTTGCAAATGAAAATTGCCCACTCCTGCATCATGTTTCGTCGCTTTTCTAGCGCGTCTCCTCGTCGATAAGCAGCTTCTACCTTGCTTTCCAACGTGTGTCCTAACGCATGTTCCGCCAGTTCTCGAGAGAAATTGGTTTTTTCTCCTACCCAATCACGGAATGTAGATCGAAAACCGTGTGGAACTGCGCTCACTTCCATTCGCCGCATTACAGCGGTCATAGTCATGTCGGAAAGGGCCTGGCCTTTAGTTCCTGGAAATAGTAGATTGCTGCCTTCAACACGAGGCATGTCAGCAAGTAGCTTGAGCGCGGCTTGAGACAGCGGTACCCGGTGCTCCACTCCGGCCTTCATTCGTGCAGCAGGAATAGACCATACTGCTGTGTTTAAGTCAATTTCAGACCACAGCGCACCTCTCACTTCTCCGGAGCGTGCTGCTGTATAGATGAGAAATTCAAGAGCTCTAGCTGCAATGCCTGCGCGCGTGCGCAAGTCCTGCATAAAGGTAGGCATGTTATCTACTGGTATGGCCCTGTGGTGTTCTACATTCTGAATCTTGCCTGGGGCTGCCAGCACTTTGTCGAGATGGCCTTTCCATCGAGCTGGGTTCTCACCACTACGATATTTGCGGACAGTAGCCCAATCGAGCACCGACTCAATTCGTCCCCGCAGGCGACTGGCAGTTTCGTTCTTCGTGCTCCAGATGGGTTCTAGGCAAGCAAGGATGTGTGGAAGATCGATGACCGAAACACTGAGTTGCCCCAGATGCGGCATCGCATAGGCTTCAAGGGTGTTCTCCCACTGCTGGCGGTGCTTAGCGTTCTTCCACTCGGGTGCTTTTGTCTTGAGGTATTCGGAAGCGCACCAGTGGAAGGTCCTCTCGGTGGCTGCCTTGGATGCGATAAGACTGCGTTGTTGTACTTTGGGAGATATGGGGACCTGACCATTTCGAAGATCATCGTGGATCTTTCTGGCCTTGTCTCGAGCCTCCAGTAGGCTGACTGCCGGATACGGGCCAAGGCCCATGTCTTTGCGCTGGTCGCCAACCTGCACTCGCAGTATCCATCCGCGATAGCCAGCAGAGATGCGAAGGTGCAATCCGGCAATGCCTCCTACGGCGTGTCTCCCTTCTGTTTTGATGGCCGCGACAGCGCGGTCTGAAAGTTGTTTGGCGACTTTGGGCATGGTGCATGAAGTAGTAGATCTATTCCCACATTATGCCCACATAAAACATTGGCTGTTGATGAAATTGTGCGAACGTCGGTGAACGTGGTATGATAAAAATTACTTAAAAATCAATGATTAAATGATCTTCTCTGGTCTGTTTTGAACATCATCATGGCGGACTCCGTTTCCGCCAAGTACCAAACCCCTGAGTGTTCGCACTCAGGGGTTTTTGGTTTTCGGGCCCTCCATACCGCAAAACCCGCCAATGCGGTCTTTTCGGCCGGATTGCCTGGGAGAAATCCCGCTATCGACCTCTCGGCAGCCAGATTCATCCAGGATTGGCCCAGCGACCCCATCGTATGCATGCCCTGCGCCATGGCTTACAGGCTTTTGGAAAGGCAGCATGCCAAGGCTCGCAACGACATGGAGGCTGTGCGAGCCCCGGTGCCGAAGGCGGGGGGCGCCTGCGCTAGGCGTTGTCCCTTGGCTTTTGCTGAGGGGCGATGGCGCCCGCAAGGTGTGGGTGTTGCGATTTGCCTTCAACGGCAGATGCAGCAGGAGAGTTCACCGGGCAGTGACCGGATAGCGCAGCGCGGCACCAAAAGAGTAAGGCTGCACAGCAGCTGGCGGCCCGTGCGCCCAACAGCCTCTGCGCATCTCTGGCGATGCGGGAGCCCGCGACCTCCACCAGGGCGCGGGTGGATGGCGCCGCCGCTGCGGTCTCTGTCAGGCGGCAGCACCCAGCTGCTGCCGCCATACGCGCAGCTGTTCGACAGTCGCCGTAGCGCCACCACAAACGATGACCAACGGCGCTTTCAACCCGTCGAGAGCGGGAGGCTGGGCACTGTAGAGCGGGGCGAGCGAAGCGCCACATGCTGGCTCAACGAGAATGCGATGGTCGAAAAGGAAGCGTTCGCAGGCGTCGAGTGCTTCCAGGTCAGTGACGACGTGCGTGCGAATGTCATGCGTGCGGGTCAGGTTGAAAGCGTTCTCGCACACCTGCTTTGCGCCGAGCGACGTGGCGATGCTGGTGATGGCAGGCAGCTCGATGCGGGCACCATGCTGGACAGACTGCGACAGCGAATCAGCACCTGCCGTCTCGATCGCTACCACGGGCATCTTGCTCAGCCCATTGCGGTCCAGGCCTGCCACGACACCGGAGAGCAAGCCGCCGCCGCCCACGGACAGCACAACGCAGTCGAACTCGACCCCGGCGCGCACCGCCTCATCGACCATCGTCGCGTGGCCTTGCCACATGGTCTCGTTGTCGAACGGATGCACGAATGCGGTGTCGTCATCGAGTTGCGCCAGCGCGAGCGCATTGGCTTCCTGCCAGGAGGCGCCATGCACGACAACTGCGGCACCTTCCTGTTCAATCAGTTGCTTGGCGCGTGCGGTCGTGGTTTCCGGCACGTAGACCGTCACGGGGATGCCAAGCTGACGACCGCTATAGGCGACCGCAATTCCGGCATTGCCGCCGGACGAGGAAATGAATCGCTTCTTGCCCTGGCGCACATGGGCTTCGCAAAGGGCACCAACACCGCGAAGCTTGAAAGAGCCCGAGGGTTGCAACGCGTCCAACTTCAGCCAGACGTCTTTGGCGCTCAGCAGGCTGAGCGGTTGCGATCGGACGAGAGGGGTTTCAATGTGGAGTGGCATGGCAGATCATGGGCCCGATGGGCGCGGTTCGTTGGCGGGGATTTGGCCTGCTGACAATGGCGGCATACGCAGGCTTGCCAAGGCGAAGCTGCTGAGGATCAGCAGCATGCCCGCCCAGACGGGTGGTGCGGACTCGCGAAGCAGCAAGGCGCCCGTGAGCGCCCTGAAAACCAGGAGCCAGTGTATGCGCTGCCGGGTACTCCCTGAATAGCCAGCGGTAGCTTGCGCGATACCGGCAAGCGGCTTGGGCGGACGCGCCCCGGCATTTGTACGTCCCTCATCGATGCCTTGGGCTATGGGGCGGTCACCGCCTGGGCCTGCCACCGAAAAATATCACAGCGCTTCCCAGCGCCAGCAGCCATACCGCAATCGCTGCATACAGCATCAAGCCGCTGAAGCCATGGGCCAGTGCCTCGCGGGCAATGCCGGTCAGAGACGGCATGGACGTGCCGGCGTCGGCGCTCGCCTGCAGCGCGTGCAAGTTGCCGGACGCAACCCCATTGGCCATCTTGCGCAGTGACTCGGCATCCACAGCGCCAGGCAATGCAGCCTGCAGGTGCTGCTGCACGCCATGGACCAGCAAAAAGCCCATCAACGAGATGTTGATCGACAGCGTGATCATGCGCGCACTCATGTCAATGCCGGAGGCCATGCCGGCGCGGTTGTGTGCGACCGAGCCCGTGGTGGTGTTGGTGACCGGGGTGTTGGTAAGCCCCAGCCCGGCACCAGCCATCAGGCAGCCTGGCAGCACGTACAGCCAGTGGAGATGGACAAGCTGGCTGCCTATCAGCATCAGCACGAAACCCAGGCCGATGACAAACAACCCCAGCGGAATCGCAATATGCGGGCCATAGCGCATCGCGATGCGCTCGCCAACCACTGGAAACACCAGCGTTGGAAGCGTGTAGGCCAGCAGGGAAACACTGGCAGCCGCGACATCCTGGCCCAGCGCGCTTTGAAAATAAATGGGCAGGTAGATGATAAATGCCCAAAAGCTGAAGTTCATGCCCATGGAGCCCATCAGTGCACCTGAGAAATGGCGCACCCGAAAGACGGAGAAGTCGAACATCGGATGCGGGGCATGCAACTCCACCCACACAAAGGCAGCAAAACTCAGCAGGCCAACGGTGATGGCGGCCAGCGCGGGCACGCTGGCAAAACCGGTGTATGCGCCCTGCGTCACAAAGAAAGCCAGACCGAACACCGCGAGAGACAGCGTCACGATGCCCGCGATATCCAGCGTGCCGGCGTCCGGATCATGGGATTCCTGCACGGCCATCGCGGCCGGAATCAGTGTGAATGCGGCCAGGAATACATGTACCCAGAACACCCAGCGCCAGTCCGCCAGGGCGACGATCAGGCCGCCTATCAGCGGGCCAAAACCCAGACCGATACCCAAAATGATGCCCCAGATGCTGAATGCGCGGCTGCGCTCGGCCCCTTGGGGAAACTGGTGAGAGAGGACGGACACCAGGCAGATCAGCATGGCGCCGCCGCTGGCTCCCTGGAAGGCGCGGCTGGCAATCAATAGAGGCGTGTTCCATGCCATGCCGCACAACAGCGATGCGACTGCGAACAGCACGGTAGAGATCAGAAAGACCCTCTTGCGGCCAAAACGATCGGCCAACGATCCGGTCGCCATGAGCACCGAGACGCATGCAATGGTGTAGGCATTCATGATCCACTGAATGTCCTTGAAGTCGCTGTGGAGCAAGGACTCCAGCGTTGGCAAGATCACCGGCACGCTGGAGATCTCGAGGCTGAACATCAGCGCTGCCAGACAGACAGAAAGCAGCGCGAGGCGATTGCGGCGGGCCATGGTCAGAGGCAGGCGGTCTGTGGTTGATCCATGGGTATCTCTCAAGGACATGGTTAAACGCTCCAAAAACAGGAAAGCGGCGTTCTGGTGCAGAACACTCCATGCGAGTTTGCGAGAATATAATTCCCGGATTGGCGCAATAAATTCCCGTTTATGACGCCTTTTGGGAACCAATAAAGATGGCAGTACAGGACCCTCTCGACGGTGTATCCACATTTGTGCATGTGGTGGACGCCGGTGGCTTCACCTCGGCTGCTGCGCGTATGGGTGTGACGCGTTCGGCGGTCGGCAAGGCCGTGGCCAAGCTGGAGGCGCGCCTGGGAACACGGCTTTTGCAGCGCAACACGCGCAGGCAGACCCTCACCGAGGAAGGGCAGATCTATTACGAGCGCTGTATTCGCGCCCTGAAGGAGCTGGAGGCGGCAGAGTCGGATCTGGACAGCGGACGAATGCAGCCCAGCGGCCGCCTGCGGGTGAGCGTGCCCGAAGGCTTCGGCCAGCTGTGCGTGACACCCATCCTGCTGAATCTGACGCGGTTGTACCCGCGATTGAGCATTGATCTGTCATTCAGTGACCGGACCGTCGATCTGATCGAAGAGGGCTTTGATCTGGCCATACGCATAGGCCCGCTGCATGACAGTGGCACTTTGTCTGCGCGCCTGCTGGGCACGCAGCACATCAGCATCGGTGCGTCTCCGGCCTATTTGGCCCGCCATGGAACACCCCGGAATCTGGAGGCGCTCGATGGCCACACCGTCCTGGGCTATTCGAGATCGGGTGTGCTTGCGCCGTGGAATGCCCTGCCAGCCACAGGGGGCAGCGCGCCAGCAAGCCATCGCCCGCAACTGCGCTCTCAAATCAGCATGGACGATATCCAGGCCCTGGCTGCTGCTGCCGTTGCCGGCTATGGCATTGCCTGGGTACCTTGCTGGCTGCTGAGCAGCTATGTCCAACGTGGTGAGCTGGTACACATCCTGCCCGCATACCGGGCCCGTTCCTATGAGATCCATGCTATCTGGCCCCAGACGCGGCAATTGCGTTGCAAGCTCCGCGTGGCCATCGATGCGCTGGTGGCAGAGATCCCTGCATTGCTGAATGCAGATGGGGTGCAGAAATCACCATGAAGGGCGTCACGTCCTGCAATGCTCCAGCCTGCGCATCTCCAGCGGGTGGACTGTGTATGTCTCCATCCGCACCGGCAATGCAGATTGAGAGAATGCCTGCGGGATCGGGATGTACCGGGTGCGCCGCAATGGGGGCGGGAGGTGCCTGCCAGCCCCGCTCACCCCATCCGGCAATCCGCTGACAAAGGCACTGCGCCCGCACCACCGGACCTGCGTGCTAGCGTTGCTTGCGCCGCTGCCGGGCATGGGCCAACAGGAATGCGCGCGTGCCCGGCACATCCTGCCCGTCGAGCGCGCCACCGTCTACCGCTCCACTGGCCAGCCAGGCATGCAATGCAGCCTGCGCCACCGCCAGATCAAGCTCTGTCAGCAGCAGCTTGACCAGCGGCGCCCCTGCTGCAGGGTCTGCGATCTGGCCCAGCGCCATCGCCGCACCCTGGCGGCGGCGCGCATGGGGGCTGCTGAGTTGGTCGACCAGTGCAGGCACAGCCGCTTGATCGCCCAGGCGGCCCAAGGCCTCCAATACCGCCTCGGTGGCGGTATCGGTTTGCAGCGCCCGTATCAAATCGGGGATCGCCTCGCGCGTGGCTGCCTGCGCCAGCGCTTCGGTGATCAGCCGCGCATCGGCAGGCGACGCCGCCAGCGGCAATGCAGCAGCCAGCGCTGCATGGGTCTCGGCGCTGGGCGTGGCCGACAGCGACAGCGTGGCCGCGTCCCGCAAGGGGTTGCGGCGGACCATGAGCGGTGCCAACAAGCTGGCGCCTTGCGGGTCGCGGAACTCGGCAAGCGCCGCACTGTAGCGGTACCGCAAGCCGTCGCCGGCCTCCTGGGCTGCGCCGATCAGCGCAGGCAACACCTCAGCCCCTTGCGCAGCCAGCGCTGCGCAGACATTATGGACATACTCGTTGCGGATGCCGGGCAGCAGGCCCAAGAGCAGGGCCTGCACCTGGGGGCCGCGAAGATTCTTGCAGGCGTATGCGACGGCGCTGGCGTTCCAGTGATGGGGATCGTCTTCCAATGCCCGCGCGAAGCCTTCGAAACCCTCCCTACAGCCCATGGAGACCAGCGCCTCAGCCACGCGCACAGCGTCGCCGCTGGAGAGCTGGGGCAGCAGGGCGCGCAGATGCTCTGCCGCGTCCTCGGGCGCCGTGCGCGCCAGCTGCAGCGCAGCGGCACGGCGCACCTGCAACGACGCCGACTGCAACCCGGCGCGGGGCCACTGCTGCTCGCCGGGGCCTTCCAACTGCGCCAAAACTTCGGCCCATTCGCTGGCATCGCGCGGTGTCCTGGCCTGCTCCAGCATGGCCATCAGTTCGGGCACGGCTTCTTGCGCCTTCAGCAGGCCCAGCGCCGGGCCGGCAACCGCCACCCCGGCACGCAGCAGCGGCGCGATCGCACGCGCGTCGCCCAACTCGCCAAGCACCTTGACCAGTTCCATCCGCAGCTGCAGCGGCATCCCCCGGCGCGGGTGTTCCAACGTCTCGATCAGCGGGACCACCGCTGCCGCGTCGCCCAGGCGCCCTAGTGCGCTGATGCAGGTCCGGCGGACTCTCGCGTCCGCGTCGCCGAGTCCTTCGATCAGCAGTTCGAGGTTGGAGCGCGTGGATTTCTGGACCACCGTGCTGCACAGCGTGTTGATCACCTCGTCGAAGTCCTTCTTTTTGTCGGCCTCTTCGCGCCGCAGCGTGCGGATAGCCTCCAGCAGTTCGGCAATCCAGTGCTCGTCGGCATGGCTGTGGATGGATGTGGCGGCATACGCGCGCACCGCCGCGCTGCGGTGGCCCAGGGCCTTGAACAAGGGCGCACGCGCCTGCGGCGAGGAGATACGGCCCAGGAACATGAAACCCGAGCAGGCTTCGTCAACGCTCTTGGATTTGGCCATGCGCAGGTACAGGGGCAACGCATCATTCGAGGGGCGGGCCAACAAGGCCTGCTTGGCCGCGTCTGCCACCTTGGCGTTTTCGTCCAGCGTGGCTTTCAGCAAAAGCGCGGGCGCACGATCCGCCAATGCGTGCAGCGCACTTCGGGCCAGCGGCAGCCGATTTTCCGGCGCGGACCGTAAAAAGGTCGTGGTGGCCTCGAAGGCCACTGCGGGGTCTGCATGAGACAGCGCTTCCAGCGCCAGGAACACATCGACGTTTTTCGTCGAGCTCTGCAACTGGTCTGCCAGTGCCTGGCTGAGATTGTCGTTCATAAGTACTAGAAGGCTCGGCAGGTTTGCCGGGGTGCTACCTGCCCAAGAAGCGGTCCCCGCATGGCAACCGCCCCGAGGCCGCCAGGGAACAAGTCGCCCACCCATACATTGTCCGCTTGCTGGGCTGCCGGCCAGTGTAGCGTGCTAACACACTCGGCGGGAATGACGCTGTCGCAGAGCGGGGAAGTGGCGGCATGCGTGCTCAGCCGTGCTGCCCGGTTGCGATGCCGCAGCTCCCGCCATTCAGCGTCCGGTGTGGGAGTTCATTGGAGGAGCACGACCCATCTGCGGGCTCAATCCATTTTGACTTGGGCGGCTTTCACCGCCGCCTGCATGCGCTGCTTTTCGCTCGCCATAAAACGGGCTGCCACTTCCGGCGGGGTGAGCTGGATCTCGTAGCCTTGGGCGATGAGCGCTTCGCGGGCTTCTGGGGAGGCAATGCCTTGCACAAAGCCTTGGTAGAGGCGGTCCATTTCGGCCTTGGGTACACCCGCTGGGGCAATGGCGGCGATCCAGCCATCCAGCTCGTACTGCGGCAGGCCTTGTTCGGCAACGGTGGGCACATCGGGCAGGCTGGCGCTGCGTTTGGCGCTGGTGATGCCGATGGCGCGCAGGCTCCCGGCCTTGATGTGGGCCATGGCGGGTGCGACCGCCACCACGCCCAGCTGCACCTGGCCGCTGAGCAAGTCATTCATCAGCTGGCCCATGCCTTTGTAGGGGATGTGGGGCACATCGATCTGGGCCTGCTCGACAAACATGGCGGCGCCCAAATGCAGGATGGTGCCATTGCCCGATGAGCCGTAATTGAGCGTGCCGGGATGGGCCTTGGCGTGGGCAATCAGCTCCTGCACGGTACGTGCGGGCACCTTGGGGTTGGCGACCAGCACAAAGGGCGTGGTGCCGATGATGGTGATGGGCGCGATGTCCTTGATTGAATCAAAGGGAATGTTCTTGTACAGGCTGGGGTTGACGACATGGTTGTTGCTGACGATGCCGATGGTGTCCCCATCTTTGGGCGCCCGCACAATCTGCGCCGTGCCGGTGATGCCGCCTGCGCCGGGCAGGTTCTCAATCACCAGGGGCTGGCCCAGGGCTTTGCTGATGGGCGTGCTGATGGCGCGGATGGCGCCGTCGGCCCCCGAGCCCGCCGATAGCGGCAAGATGACGCGCAGCGCTTTGTCGTGCCCTGCAGCCCTGGTTTGCGCCAGCGCGGGCAAGGCGCCACTGGCGAGGCTGGCCAGGGCCATCGCCAGTGCGGTGCGGCGGTTGAATGGGCGGGTGGGGTGCATGTTTGTCTCCTGATTGCGGCTTTGCGCCTGTCTGTAAAGGATGGTTTGCTCTTATATTGGTAGCGTTACGCCGCTGCCTGGGTAGCCTGCATGGCGCTGATCTGCGCGGCGTCGTAACCCAGGCTGGCCAGCAACTCGGCGGTGTGCTCGCCCAGGCGCGGCGGGTTTTGGCGTACGGCCAGGCGCTCGCCCGCCATGCGCAGCGGCAGCAAGGTGGTCTGTGCGGTTTGGCCGGCGCGTTCGCCGTCGGTCAGCGTTACCTCGGCCAAGCCGCCGGTGGCCAGCAGGTGCGGGTCATCGAGCAGTTGTTCTGGCTTGCTGATGGGGGCGTAGGGCAGGCCGTTGTCTTCAAAGATTTTGGCGACCTGTTCGACATCCATGCGGGCCAGGCGCGCGCGCAGATCGGCGAGCAGGGCCGGGCGCGCGCGTACGCGTTCGTTGTTGGTGGTGTAGTGCGGATTGGCCAGCAGATCGGCCCAGCCAAAGGCCTGGCACATGGTGCGCCACTGGGCATCGCTCACGGCCGCCAGAAAGATCTGCTCGCCGTGCTGGACGGTGAACACGTCGTACACCGACCAGGCCGAGATGCGGTTGGGCATGGGATCGGCCGCCTCGCCCGTCACGGCGTACTGCATCATGTGCTGGCCAACGAGAAAGACGTTGTTCTCGAACAGCGCCGAGTCAATCTCTTGCCCCTTGCCGGTTTGTGCGCGCTGCATCAGCGCTGCCATGGCGCCGATCGCGCCAAACATGCCGCCCATGATGTCGTTCACGCTGGTGCCCGCGCGCAGCGGGTCGCCGGGGCGGCCTGTCATGTAGGCCAGGCCCCCCATCATCTGCACGACCTCGTCCAGCGCCGTGCGGTGCTCATAAGGCCCGGGCAAAAAGCCGGTATGGTTCACATAGATCAGGCGCTCGTTGAGCTTGGACAGCGCGGCATAGTCCAGGCCGTACTTGGTCATCACGCCGGGCTTGAAGTTTTGCGCCACCACATCGGCCGTGCTGGCCAGGCGAATGGCGGCTTCCAGTCCTTGGGGCTGGCGCAGGTCCAGCGCAATGCTTTTCTTGTTGCGATTGAACATGGGGAAGAAGCCGGCACCCGCACCCAGCAAGTGGCGCGTGCGGTCGCCCTCGACAGGTTCAACCTTGATGACTTCGGCGCCCAGGTCGGCCAGCACCATGCCGCAGGTGGGGCCCATGACCATGTGGGTGAATTCGACCACGCGGATACCGGCGAGGGGGAGCGATGGGGTGGGAGAGGGGTTACTCATATTTGGATAGCTACTAGTGCGCATGGTGTGGCACCAGCGGTTGATTGGGTTTAAGAATCAAGTGCAAAGGGCGGCACAAGCCTGGGGGGCTGCAATCACACCGGCTTGCCACAGGCTGCCGTGCAGTTTCTCGTTGGGCAGCCAGGCGTGCATGCGCTGGCGCAGCTGCAAAAGTGCGGGAACATCCAGACCTGTATCAACGCCCATGCGCTGCAGCATATAGGCCAGGTCTTCGGTGGTGACATTGCCGCTTGCCCCCGGTGCATGCGGGCAGCCGCCAATGCCGCCCAGGCAGGCGTCAAAGTGGGTGATGCCGGTTTGCCAGGCCGCATAGGCGTTGGCCAGACCCATGCCGCGGGTGTCGTGAAAATGGGCGGTGCGCAGCCGGCCGCCCACCAGGCGCCGGGCTTTTTCAAACAAGCGGCGCACACTGTCGGGGTCGGCATAGCCCACGGTATCGGCCAGGCTCACATGGTCGGCGCCGGCGTCCAGCAAGGCCTGCATCAGGCGCAGCACCTCGCTTTCGGCCACATCGCCTTGCAGGGTGCAGCCAAAGGCCGTGCCCACGCCGCCCTCAATGTGGGCGTGGCTCCCCGCTGCGTCGCGCACTGCGCGGATGCGGGCGACTTCCGCCACGACTTCGTCAGGGGTTTTGCGCAGGTTGGCCAGGCTGTGCGCGTGGCTGGCCGACAGCGGCACGACCATGGACTGCGCGCCCGCTGCCAAGGCGCGCTCGGCGCCTTTGAGGTTGGGCACCAGCACGGAGGCGAGCAAGCCCGGTTTGCGGCAGGCATGGGCGAGCACGGCTTCGGTATCGGCCAACTGGGGCAGCAGGTGCGCTGGCACCATCGATCCCACCTCCATCTCGCGCATACCGGCGTCGTAGGCGGCGTCAATCCAGGCGCATTTGTCGGCGGTGCTGACGATGCTGGCCAGGCTTTGCAGGCCATCGCGCAGGCCAACTTCGCGGATGCTGGCGCGCTGTGTAGCAAGGGTTGAGGTGGCGGTCATCGTGTCTCCAGGCTTTTGTCGTTGGTGCTGATTTTAGATTTTCCAAAGTATCAGCAATAATCGAATACGGAACCGGTTTCGTTCCAAAAAGGAAAATCATGTATGACCTGAGTCTGCTGAACCTGCGGCTGTTTGTGCAGGTCTGTGAGCAGCGCAGCATTGCCCGTGTGGCGCAGGCCGAGGCGCTGGTGGCATCGGCCATCAGCAAGCGGCTGGCGCAGCTTGAGCACCAGATGGGCGCGCCCTTGTTCATCCGCGAACGGCGCGGCCTGCGCCCCACGGCAGCGGGTGAGACTTTGCTGGAACATGCGCGCACCATACTGGCCGCCGCCAACCACCTGCAGCAGGAGATGGCGGCCTATAGCAAGGGCGTACAGGGGCAGGTACGGGTGCTGGTCACGGCGTCGGTGATGGCCGAATCCTTGGCTGACCATGTCGCGAGTTTTTTGCAGCAACCCGCGCACGCCAGTATCCGTGTGACTTTGGAGGAGTGCGTGAGCCCGGATGTGGTGCGCGGCGTGCGCGAAGGGCGCGCGGCCATGGGGATTTGCTGGGACGCGGCCGATTTGAGCGGCCTGCAGACCCAGCCCTATGGCAGCGACCACCTGGCCATTGCGGCGCACAAAAGCCACCCCATTGCACGCATGGCGCAAAGCGCAGCGGTGCACTTCTCTGACGTACTGGACTACGAACATGTCAGCATGCCGGCGTTGAGCGCAGTGCAAATTTTGCTCACCCGCGCTGCCGCGCAAGAAGGAAAGGCGCTGCGCCACCGCGTGCACGTCTCCAACTTCGATGCCGCGCTGCGCGTGGTTCAGGCCAACCTGGCGATCAGCGTGGTGCCGCGCGAAGTGGCACTGAGCTTTGCCGCCAACACGGATGTTCGGGTGATTCCGCTGGCGGACAGCTGGGCGCAGCGGCAGTTTGCGATCAGCTACCGGGATGCGGCCTTGCTGTCGTCGGCAGCCAAAGCGTTGTTGAGCCATTTGGCGGCGCAGTCGCCACAGGCGTTGCACACGCCATAAATAATCCTTTTGCGGCGCGCAGGGGCATGGTTTTCGCGGCCAAGCAGGCAGGCGGCCCGGGGGACGAGGCGCTCAGGCGACCTCGGCCATCTTCGTCTGGACGGCTGCCTCGGGATGCCAGTGCCGGCCCGGCACTGCCGCCAGCAAGGCCTGCGTATACGGATGGGACGGCTTGCCGAAGACATGGGCGCTCTCACCCTGTTCCACGATCTGGCCGGACTTCATCACTGCGATGCGGTCGCAGACCTGCGCAGCAACGCGCAAATCGTGGGTGATAAAGAGAATGGACAGATGCAACTGGTCCTGCAGCCGTGCCAGCAGCTCCAGCACCTGTGCCTGGACAGATACATCGAGTGCAGAGACAGGTTCATCGGCCACCAGAATCTTGGGATCCATCGCCAGTGCGCGTGCCAGGCCGACGCGCTGGCGCTGCCCGCCGGAGAACTCATGGGGATAACGTTCCAGCGCATCCGGCGCCAAGCCGACCAGATCGAACAGTTCGCGCGCATGCCGCCATGCACCATCATGCGTCTTGCCGTGGGCGATGGGTCCTTGGGTGACGATATCACCCACGCGGCGGCGCGGGTTCAGCGATGCATACGGATCCTGAAACACCATCTGCACCAGTGACGCGTGGTGCCGGCGTCCGGAGGGCGTGCGCAGGTCCACCGCTTCGCCGAACACCTTCATCTCACCGGCTTCGGGCACCAGCAGGCCCAGCACATTGCGCGCCAATGTGGATTTGCCCGATCCACTTTCGCCCACGATGCCCAGCGTGCTGCCGGCGGCCAGTTCGATCGAGACGTCGCTCACCGCATGCGTGATGCGCGCATTGCGCTTGAACCAGCGCTTCTTGCCATAGGTCTTGGATAAATGGCTGACAGACAACGCCACCGGCCGTCCTTCGGCACGCACGCGAGGCGCTGGCTCCAGCGGCGGCACGGCCGCAATCAAGGCTCGCGTATAGCGGTCCTGCGGATGGTTGAGCACTTGCTCTGCCGGGCCGCTTTCTACCAGCTTGCCTTTCTGGATCACTGCCACGCGGTCGGCAATGTCGGCCACCACGCCGAAGTCGTGGGTAATGAACAGCACGGCGGTGCCCTTGCGGCGTTGCAGCTCATGGATCAGCTTCAGGATCTGCGCCTGCGTGGTCACATCCAGCGCCGTGGTGGGCTCATCGGCGATCAGAAGTTGGGGCTCCAATGCCAACGCCATGGCAATCATGGCGCGCTGGCGCTGGCCGCCGGACAGCTCGTGCGGGTACGCCTTTGCGGCAGCAGCCGGGTTCGGAATATGCACCGACTCCAGCAACGCCACCGTGCGCGTCTCGATCTCCTTGCGGCGGAGTTGGGTGTGGGTGCGGAACAACTCGGCAATCTGGTCGCCGATGGTTCGCAGCGGATTGAGCGCCGTCATCGGCTCCTGAAAGATCGTGCCCACTTCCTTGCCGCGCAGCTGGCGCAGGCGCTCGGGGCTCGCGCAGCGCAGGTCTTCGCCATTCCAGGCGATGCGGCCGCCGGTGACAGACACACCCTCGGGCAGCAGGCCCAGCACGGCCGCTGCCGTCAGCGATTTTCCCGACCCGCTTTCACCGACCACGCACAGCACTTCGCCGGGATGTATGTCCAGGTTGACGCCGGAGAGCGCATGGGGACGGTCAGCACCGGGCGGCAACGCGACGGTGAGGTTCTGGAGTGAAAGCAGGGCAGTCATAAATCAATCTTGGCGATCTTGGTGTGGACCGGTCCAATGCGGTTTCAGAGGCGTTGGCCACCGGTGGCATCGATGTTCTGGCCGGTCACCCAGCGGCCGGCGTTGCTGGCCAGAAAGGTGACGATGTCGGCGATGTCATCGGGCTGGCCGACGCGGCCCAATGCAACCGTCTGGGCAATGACCTTGGCGGTTTCCGGATCGCGGGCACGCTGGTTGAGGTCGGTCGCCGTCGCGCCGGGCAGCACGGCATTCACCGTGATGTTGCGCGGGCCGAGTTCCGCTGCCAGCAGCAAGGTCAGCGCTTCCAGCCCGCCCTTGGCCGGGGCATACACGCTCATTTCCGGATAGGCCGCCCGTGTGCCCATCGACGACACGTTGATGATGCGGCCGCCGTCGCGCAGCACCGGCAGCAATTGCTGGATCAGGAAGAACGGCGTCTTCAGGTTCACCTGCAGCACGCGGTCAAAGTCTTCTTCGCGCACATCGGCAATGCGTGCGCGTAAGCCAACACCGGCGTTGTTGACCAGGATGTCCAGGCCTCCTGCGGACGTGTCCCTGACGATGGCCTTGACCGCATGGGCCAGCTCGCTTGCACCATCGGCGGCAGACAGGTCTGCGGCCACGGTCCAGGCCTCGCCGCCTTGTGCGCGGATCTCGGATGCCAATCCGTCAGCGGCATCGCCGGCCTGGTGGTAATGCAAGATGATGCGCGCACCTTGTTCCGCCAAGGCGATGGCGATGGCACGGCCGATACCGCGGCTGGCGCCGGTCACCAGCGCGATTTTTCCGGTCAGATCAAAGCGGTTGTGCTGGCTCATGCGACCACCTCGTCATCGGCGCGCAGCCAGCCTTGCTCGGCTTCAAGCTGGCGTGCCAACTGGATCAGCACATGGCGGTCCACCTTGTTGGTGCCGGCCCATGGCAACTCCGCGACAAAGCGCACACGGCGCGGATGCTGGTAGGCGGGGCCGTTGTCCAGCGCAAAGCGCTTGAGCGTGTCGGCATCGAGCGTGCTGCCCGGGCGGCGCACCACAAAGGCCACCGGCACATGCGCGCGTTCTTCATCCGGCAATGGCACCACGCTGACCTGAATGACATCGGGATGGCGCTCCAGCAGCTTTTCCACTTCCACCGGATAGATGTTTTCACCCGAGCAGACAAACATGTCGTCGGCGCGGCCGATGAAGTAGTAAAAGCCTTGCTCGTCGCGCCGCATCACATCGCCGCTGGTGTACCAGCCGTCGTGGAGCACCTGTGCGCTCTTCTCGGGCAGGTTGTGGTAGCCGGACAGCACGGCGGGGTTGCGCATCAGCAGCACGCCTTCGTTCTCATTGGGGCCATCGACCAGCCGCACATGGTCCACATGGATCGGATGGCCGACCGCCAGGTCCGGCGAGGGGATGCCGTCCGGATGGGGGCCAAACACCGCCGGCCCGGCTTCGGTCGTGCCATAGCCATGGGCAAACTGGGTCGCGGGAAAGAGGGCCTTGAGGCGGCCGAGAAGGTCCAGTGTCATCGGAGCGGATGCCAATGCCACGCGCTTGAGGGACGAGAAATCGCGGCCTTGCAGACGTGCCGGATCACGGATCAAGCGGGCGAACATGGTCGGCACAGCGGTCACTGTGTTGATGCGGTAGCGTTCCAACGCGGTCAGGTAATGGTCCACATCGAAGCCCGGCAGGATCACCAGCTGCGAATGCAACGCAAAGGCGCGTTTGGCCATGAACAGGCCATTCATGTGGAACAGCGGTTGCGCCAGCAGCAGGCGTTGCGGCTCTGCCGGCGGCGGCGTGGTGACTTGGAGCGCCCACAATTGCCCGCTATGGGTCAGCGGCACACCCTTGGGTATGCCGGTCGATCCGGAGGTGTACAGCATCTGGCCTTCTTCATCCGCTTGAGGGCGAATGCTCTCGAACTCGGCCGGCGTGATCTGTGCAGCAAAGCCCTCGGGGCCGGCATCGTCGAAGTCGACCACGCGCACATAGGCAGAAAAGGTATTGCGTCGTGCACCATCGACAAACGCCAGCACGATATGTGCGTCCTGAAGCACGTAGGCAATGGTTTGCTCGGGTTGCTTGATGTTGATCGGCACGGCGACGTAGCCGGCGCGCATGATGCCGAAATAGCTGATCAGAAACTCAGCCCGGTTGAGCGAGGCGATGGCGATGCGCGAACCACGCGGCAGGCCTTGCGCCTGCAACCAGCGAGCGACGCCGCCGGCCAGCCCCCGGATATCCGCATGGCTGTATTCACGGGGCTGGTCAAAGTCACGCAGGTCGACGATGGCCGGAAGGTCAAGGGGAAGGGCGGGATCGTTCAGATCGCCGAGGTTATAGCGAAAGTCAGTCATGGTGCGTTGGCGTAAGGGAAGGATTGCAGCGCGGGCGGTCAGCGTTTGCGCAGTTTGGGATTCAGGGCGTCGTTCAGACCGTCGCCGACCAGGTTCAGGGCGAGCACGATCAACATGATTGCCACGCCGGGCACGGCACTCAGGAACCATGACGAACGGATCAAGGTGCGGCCCTCGCCGACCATGCGGCCCCAGCTGGCGATGTTCGGGTCACCGAGGCCCAGGAAGGACACCACCGATTCGTACAGGATGGCGCCGGCCACCACCAGCGACGCCATCACGATGACCGGCGGCAGCGCGTTGGGCAGGATCTCGCGGAAGATGATGCGCCCCGGACTGAGCGCCACGGCACGGCAGGCCTGTACGAACTCACGCTCCTTCAGCGACAGGAATTCAGCACGGGTGAGTCGTGCAATCGGCGGCCATGACACCAAGCCCACGGCGATCGTGATGTTGCCGATCTTCGGTCCCAGCACAGACACCACCGTGAGCACAAAGACCACGTTCGGGATGATCTGGAACAGCTCGGTCAGGCGCATCAAAATCTCTTCCACCCAGCCGCCGTACCAGGTCGCCAGCGCGCCGACGGTAACGCCAATGGCGGTGGCCGCCGCAGCCGCCACCAGGCCGATCAGCAAGGTGGCGCGCGCGCCATGCACGATCATGGCGGTGATGTCGCGGCCCAATGCATCGGTGCCGAGCGGGTAGGCGCGGTCGGTGAAGGGCCAGATCTCCGGCGCGGCGACGATGCGCAGCGGATTGCCGGGGTACAGCAGGTCTGCCGTCAGCGCCATCAGCACCACCAGCGCGAGCAACAAGGCACCCACCACTGCGCCGCGATGGCGGGCAAAACGGGCGATGAGATGGTCGCTGCGCTTGGCGCGAACGGTGGGCGCCGGCGCGAGCGTTAAGGGCGTTGTCATGTCAGTGGGCCTTGATGCGCGGATCGAGCCGGGCGTAGAGAAGATCGATCAGGATGTTGGCCAGAATGACCACCACGGAACTCAGCACCAGAATGCCGAGCACCACCGGATAGTTGCGGCTCATCACGCTGTCGAACAGCACCCCGCCGATACCCGGCCAGCTGAAAACGGCCTCGACCACGATGCTGCCGCCCAGCACCGCGCCAAGTTGCAGACCAAACAGCGTGACCACTGGGAGCATGGCATTGCGCGCCATGTGCCGCAGCACCACGGCACTGTGTTTCAGGCCTTTGGCGTGCGCGGTGCGCACGTGGTCCATGCGGCTGACTTCCAGCATCGAGGCGCGCATCACGCGGGCATAGTTGGCGCTGTAGAACAGCCCGAGGGTCAGCGCGGGCAGGAACAGGTGATGCAAGATATCCACCGCTTGCGTCCACCAGCCCCCGTCGAGGCCGATGGTGACCATGCCGCCCACCGGGAACCAGCCCAGCTTCACGCAGAACAGGATGATCAGCATGATGCCGAGCCAGAAGCTTGGCGCGGCAAAGCACAGCACGGCAAACACCGACACCGCCGTGTCCCACCAGGTGTTCACCTTGAGCGCAGAGACGATGCCCGCAGCCGACCCCACCAGCACCGCGATCAGCAAGGCTGCAAACATCAGCAGCAAGGTCGCCGGCAGGTGCGCCCACAGCACGTCGATCACCGGCAGGTTGTGGCGGTACGAATAGCCCAGGTCCAGCTTGGCGACCGAGCCGATGTACTTCGCCAGCTGAATGGCCGGTGGCTGGTCCACGCCGTAGGTCACGCGCAAGCGATCGATCATGGCCTGGTCGGTCACCTGCTGCTCGGCCGTCATGACGTCCAGGAACGTGCCGGGCACCATCTGGATCAACGTAAAGTTGAGGACAATCACGCCAAGCAGCAGGGGCACGGCCTGCAGGAGCCGGCGCAGCAGAAGAGCAAGCATTTCAACCCACCTTTTTAGCTGTCGATCCAGGCGTCATCGAGCGACTCGCCCTGGACGTTGGCACCACGCGTGACATTGCGTACCTTCTTGCCGGCCAGCGTGAAGGACTCCATTTCCACCAGCGGCACGATCGGCACATCGGTCGAGGCCAGCTTGGCAAAGTCTGCAGCCAGTTTCTGGCGTGCCTTTGGATTGGTTTCCGTCATCAGCTGTGACACCAGCGCATCCATGTCCTTGCTGGAGTACCCGGTTGCATTGCGGAAGGCTGCCCCCTTGACGATGCCATCGGTCGTGAAAAACTGCGTCACCGTCGGCACCAGCTCCAGCGGCGCGGTGAAGTTGGAGATGGCAATGTCGTAGTCGTAGTCGCCATAGATGCGCTTGAGCGCGGTAGCGCGATCGACCGAGTCCAGCTTGACCTCCACGCCCACATCTTCGAGCGCCTGCTTGATGTACTGACCGAGCTTGGCGTTCTCTTCAAACCATGCAGCAGCCACCACATTGACGGAAAAGCGCTTGCCGTCTTTCAGCGGCAGCCCTGCGGCGTCCAGCAGCGCGCCCGCCTTCTTGGGATCGAACGCATAGCGCGGCACATCGTCGGTATAGAACTGCTTGTTGCTGCTGAAGATCGGCGAGATGGCGGGCTTGCCCCGGCCGAAATAGATCGTGTCGACGATGAACTGGCGGTTGATCGCATGCAGCAGCGCCTGGCGCACCTCCTTGCGCTTTACATGCTCACGGCGCTGGTTGAATTCGGCAGTCACGGTCCACGCCGAGTTCTCGTAGCCACGCGTGTCGACGACGACCTTGCCGGTTTTCACCAGACGGTCGATATCGCGTGCAGGCACCGGATTCGAATAGGCCACCGACAGCTCGCCGGTCTCCAGCGCCGCCGCGCGCGAAGCCGGGTCGCCCCACCAGCGGATGATCAGTTTGTCGAGGTAGGGGCGGTTGGCGCTCCAGTAACTGGCATTGCGCGCATACAGCACATGGCTGCCGCGCACCCACTGGCCGTATTTCCACGGGCCGGTACCGACCGGCGTGTTGTTGAGCGGGTTGGTCAGCAGGTCCTTGCCTTCGTACAGATGGCGCGGTACCACCAATTGGTATTGGCCTGCCAGGATGGACTTCAGGAAGAACTCAGGGGTTGGCTGGTCGAAAGTCAGCACCACGGTGTGGCTGTCGGGGGCGGTGACCTTGCTCAGGGCCTTGAGCGCGATGCCGGCCGAAATCGGCTTCCAGTGCTGCAGGAAGTTATAGACCACGTCCTTGGCGTCGAAGTCTGCACCGTCGTGCCACTTCACGCCTTTGCGCAAGGTGATGGTGTATTGCTTGAAGTCGGCAGATGGCGTGATGGTTTCTGCCAGCACCGGTTGGAACTCCAGTTTTTCGTCCAGCTTGAGCAGGCGCTCCAGGATTTTGGTCGAAGTCTGGAACGGGCTTGAACCTCCGCCGCCCGGCACGAACAGCGCTTGCGGCTCCAGGCCGCCCCAGGTGGCGACCAAGGTACCGCCGCGTTTGGGCGTGGCGGTTTGCGCGAAGGACGGAAGCGCCCAACCGCCAGAGGCCGCCAGTGCTACGCCAGAGATGCTGCGGAAATTGAATTGACGGCGTGACAGGCCGGACGTGCTCATAGGTGGTTCCTTGGTTCAGGGCAGGGTGGAGTAGCTGGCGCGACCGATGGCCAGCAGCACGCCTTGGTCGTTGTACAGGTCGACATCGGCGACGCCGACCGACTTGCCGGCGCGGCGCACGGTGGCAACGGCCAACAAGTTGGTGTTGATGGCCGGGCGCAGGTAGTCGACGCGGAAGTTGATGGTGGGCAGGCCACGGCCGATCTGCATGCCGACAGCGAAGTCGCCCACCGTATCGATGATGGCGGCCAGCGGACCGCCATGCCATTGGCCGGTGTTCGCACCGCGCTCGAAGCCCGGCAGAAAAGGGGCGGCCACCGTCAGCACGCCCTTGTCATGGTCGACTTTCTTCACATCCAGCTTCAGCGATGCGATGAAGGGGGAGTTCTCGAAGATGGCCTGGATGTCGGCGGCGCCGAGTTTTTGGGGAGAGGGGATGCTCATGCGCCCACCAACACCTTGCCGAAGACGTTGCGGTCTTCCAGGCTGGCGAGTGCCTGCGCGCCTTGCTCCAGCGGCCATTGCTTGTTGACAAGCACTTTGAGCTTCTTGGTTTGCACCAGCTCCAGCAGGCGGTGCAGGTCCTGGCGCTCCCAACCGTTCGAGCCAAGGATCTGCAGCTCGAAGGTCCAGATGAAGCGCAGGTCTTCCTTCGGATCGTAGCCGGCGGTGGCGCCGCAGGTCAGCACGCGGCCTCCCACACGCAGCACGCGAAGCGATTGGGTCCAGGTATCGCCGCCGGTGAAGTTGACCACGACATCGACACCGCCTTGCGGACCGTTGCGGCGGCGGCCGGGCTTGCCGTAGCGTGTGTAGATGGCTTTGACGAAATCTTCTTCGGTATAAAGGATCACGTCGTCCGCGCCCAATTCACGCAGACGGTCGGCCTTTTCTTTGGAGCCGGCAGCAGCGATGACGGTGGCGCCGGCCAGCTTGGCCAGCTGCACGGCGCAGACGCCAACGCCGCCGCTGGCGCCGAGGATCAAGACCTTCTCTCCGGCCTTGACCTGACCAATGGTTTCCATCATGCGCAGCGCGGTGCCATAGGCCACCGGCAAGGCGGCGGCTTCAGCAAAGCTGACGTCTTCCGGCAGCTTGATCAACTGGTGCGCGCCGACGCGGCACAGCTCGGCCAGGCCGCCGTGGATGGTCTCGCCGACCAGGCCTCCGTTGACGCGGTCGATCGGATCCACCAGCACGCGGTCGCCGACTTTCCAGTCGCTGACGTTGGCGCCGACTTCCGCAATTTCACCGGCCACGTCCAGGCCGATGATGATCGGGAAATCCAGGCGGATGCCCGGCATGCCACGGCGCGTGAACACATCGTGGTAGTTCAGCGACGATGCCTTGACGCGGACGACGACGTCATCAGGGCCGGGTGTTGGATCGGGGAATTGGGTGTCCAGCGTCAACTTGTCGTTGCCGCCGTGTTCGTGCAAAACAATGGCTTTCATGGGGAAACTCGCATCAAAAAATTACCAGGAGGCCAGACCTTGCAAGGCCTGCTCCGTGATGTGAATGCCGTGGCTCAGCACCGATTGGCGCCAGCCGCTGGCATAAGGAACGAATGCGTCGATCAGGTCATGGAGAAGGATGTCGTCGCGGGTGGCATCCGCTGCCTGGCTGCTCTTGAAGCGCAGCCATTGGTCCAGCCGCAGCGCTTCGCCGACCTGGCGGCCGCGTGTGCCGAATTCGACGACGGCACCGGCCACCTGGCGGCCAGGCAAGAACTGCTCGACGCCACGGAATACCAGGCCTTGGTAGTTGGGGCGCGCCAAGCCGTGCGGACGCTGGTCGAGCACGCGCTCCTTGCCCCACCAGCTGGCGGCTTGTTGCTGCTCCTCGCTGCCTTCTTCGTTGAAGCACAGGAAGAACGGCTCGCCGTATTCGCCAATGCCGGTGTGCCAGTCGATCAGCGCCACTTTTTGCGACTGCGCCAGGTGCTCGCGCAGGATGGTTTCCAGGGTCAGGTTCGACCACTCACGCTGCTCTCCGCCATAGACCAGCCCTTGCGGATACTTGTATTGACCGCTGGCGGTGGCGTTGAAGGTGGCGTCTGCACCGTGTGCTTCGCGGAAGGCATCGACCGTTGCCTTGACGGCTGCCAGACCGGCCTGCGTCCACTGCGCCGGCACCAGGTGCGGGTGCAGAAGATCGTAGGCATCGTTGGGCGGATACGGCTCGCTGTGGTCGACAAAGTTGCGGTTCAGGTCGACGTTGTTTTCCGTTGTGCGTGTCTGGTGCGACCAGCCGTAGGGATTGATCGCGTGGATCAGCACCACGTTGGTGTCCGCCGGCAACGCGCGTGCGCTGCCGGTGGCCAGCCAGCCGATCTGCGCGGCCGAACCGGCAGCACCTTCGAGTCCGTGCGTGCCGCTGATGAGCAGCAAGGTGCGCGTTGCATCCGCAGGCCCGAGCCGGGCGACGTCGATGCGCAGCGGCTGGCCATCGGGCGTCGTCCTGTCGGGGTGCGTGTAGCTGTGTACCGACGCGCCGACCGATTGGGCTTGCGTGATGAAGCGCAGGCGCGCATCGGCGTAGTCGCGCGAGAAAGCCTGCCAGTATTCCGGAATGGTGCCGGGCAGTGGAGCCTCTACCGTAGATGCGGTGCTCATATTTGTTTCTCCTGCCCGAAGGCTTGCAAGCTGCCAGCCGCGATACCAGTGGTTTGCAGCGCCACCGCCACCGGGCCTTCATCGGTGTCGGCGAAATCGTTGAAAAGCGACGTGGCACGCTGGCCAGGCGGAAAGCACCGCAGCTCGATGTAGTTGGCATCGAGGATCAGCGTTTGGTTGGTGGTTCCGGTGTGGTGGCGCCCCTGGGGCGCAAGTGAGAAGCCCAGCTTCTGGTACGACGCGGTGGCGGCTTGCAGATCGTTGACGCGGACAATGGAATGGTCCAGCCCGGTCACGGAAGGCAGTGACATCAAAGGTTCCTTGCTTGCTTGAAAGGGGGCAAGGTTCGCATGCAGCGCTGATGCGCGTCTACGAAGATTTCTTAATATTGGTATGCGGATTTTGGGTCGGCCGTCACTGTCTTCACTCTCTCCCGCTCGGCATGAAGCGGGGTAATCGGCGAGGTGTTGCATGGACCGGTTGCGTTGGCAGACTCAAGCGGGTTGCTGCCCCAAGCCGGTTTCCCGGCAGTTGCTGCTGCCCATTCAGACGGCTTGGAGCGTCGCCTCGCAGCCTCGTCGGATCAGCCCACACCCTGGCCATTCACGGCGCTGCCGGCAGCCCGGTGGGATGTCAGCTGCTGGATGGCAGAAAAATCAAACCGTTCCAGCAGATCGCGGAGCGCAGCGAAGAAGGGTGCGCTATCGCCCGAGGCGCTTTGGACGTCGATCCAGCGCTCCATATCGCTCAGGCGGCCCTGAAGCGCCAGATGGGTGAGTTCCTCCAAAGCCTGGTCTGCCGGCATGGCGTGCGGGGTTGGTGCAGCATCTCCCGTCTGCTTGGCAGGCTGCATCGGTGTTCGTGCCAGAACGGGCCACTCTGCCCTGGGGCCCTCGGTTAGTGGTGCAAGAAAGCTGAATGAAAACGTCGCTCCTGCGCCCGCGGTGCTCGTGACTCTCAGGGAGCCCCGATCGCCGAGACAATGCGTTGTGCAATGAACAGCCCCAATCCGGTGCTGCCGTTTTCCTCCTGCATTTGCTGGAAGGCGCCAAAAATACCAATGCCCCCGGTCCAGGTCAATGCCTATTCCGGTATCGCTGACCGCAAAGCACAGCCCGCAGCCGTTTGCCTCCGGCCTGGCATGGGATCCCAGGCGCGGCTAGCATGTGCGGTTGATCCCTTCAAGCACCATTGAGAGACCCTGGCTGCCACAGGCACCAGGCGTCTTGACAGCGCCTTATGACATCCGAGTTTGCACCACGCCCACCATCCGGGTTTTCGACAGCGGTACCGCTATCCACCTCCCATTCGCTCACTGTCAAACGTCGCGTCCAGGTCGTCGTGGTGGGGGGCGGCATCATGGGTGCCTCGGCAGCCTGGCATCTCGCCCATGCCGGTACCGCAGTGACCTTGGTCGAAAGCGCTCCACAAAGCCGCACCACCGCGACCTACTGCTCTTTTGGCTGGGTGGGATCCAGCGCGAGTACCCCCTCCAGCAACCCTGCCGCCTTCGCCGAAAGGCTCCAGGCCCTGGAAGCGTTCGCAGCGATCGAGCGCCAACTCGGCCCGCTGCCCATCGCTGCGCGCGGAGCGCTGCTGTGGGGGGCCAGTGAAGAGGAAACGGCGGCGATGATTTCGGAGCACAGGGCGGCTGGTACGCGAATGGAAGGACTGGCCGAGTCCCAGATCGCTGACAAGGAGCCGAGGCTGGCACAGCGGCCGCCTCTGGCCGCCTGGGCGCCCGACGATTTCGCAGTGGAGCCCGCGCTATTGGCACGCCAGTTGCGGGCCGGCGCTCTGGACTTGGGCGCATGCGTGCGCCACGGGACGGCAGATGCCGTTGAAGTGGCCGGCAACCGGGTGGCCGCGGTCGTTGTGGACGGGCAGAAGCTGGTGACAGACACCGTCGTGCTGGCCAACGGCTTTGGCGCGGGCGCACTGGCGTTGACCGCCGGCGTTGATCTTCCCATTGGCCAGTCGCCGGCCGTGCTGCTTCGATGGGATATGCAGGCCCATGGCCTTCGTCACCTCCTCTGCGCTGACGATGTAGAGCTTCGGCCCGCGCTGGCCGGTGGACTGGTGTCGGCCGCGGACTATCCGCGCGCGGGTGAAGCCGGCTTGCCCGCGCTTGCCGCCCGCACGGGCCACCAGGTCGCTCAGCTGTTGGGGCTCGCGAAGGTGCCACCTTTGCGGTCCGTAGGCGCTGCCCAGCGCCCGATGACGTCCGACGACCGGCCGCTGTGCGGCTATGTGGAGGGGATCGACGGGCTGTTTGCATTGGTCGCGCATCCTGGCGTGATCCTGGCACCGTTCTTGGGCCGCCGCTGCGCGCAATCCGTTCTGGGGGCTTGAGGCGGACAGTGGCCGTCGGCCGAACCAGGCCGGTGGCACGCGGCCCAGGGCGCCCCGTAGCCGCTGCACTGCCAAACCCCTGCAGGACTGCTGTCTGCCGGCGCGGATTTTGTGGGCAGTCATTGCGCTACTTCACCAAATAAGCTGCAAAAAAGCAAAGGTCTATTGAATAAGGGGTTACATTGGGTCAATATTCTTGAAAGGCGCCACCATGTCGACCCTGTTGGGTTACTTCCTCTATTCAAGTCGGCTGGCTCCCGATTGCGATCCCACCGAAGTGGGCGCCATTGTGAAGGTGGCGCGGGAATTCAATGCGCTGCACGGCATCACCGGCATCCTGGTGTTCGATGGTGAGCGATTCACCCAGTACATCGAAGGTCCCGGTAGCGAAATCGATGCACTCGTTCGCAATCTTGTCCGGGACCGCCGGCATACGGACTTTCTGCAGCTGAATGCCGGCAGCTCGCTGGAAGAGCGGCGCTATGCGACATGGTCGATGGGTTACAGCGATGTCAGCCTGGAAGAGCTGGACATCGACCTGATGGCCACCATTGATGGGGATGCGGCGCTGGACCTGTTTACGACCGCCGTCGCGGAATTGGACCGTTTGTAACCCGTTGACAGCAGCAGCGGTGGCACACTCGGTGCTGCTGTCCCGGTGCCTCCTGATCCCCCGATCAGCGATCCGCTCAACTTTCATCCCACGATGGCGCAGCCGCCATACATTGCGCCGTCACCGCCTGGTTGGTGGTGACAACAGCGCAGGCAGGCCCTCTGCCGCCGTGCTGCCATACCCTCTGCATGCGCATGGTGCAGCGCCTGCAGCGTCTTAGCCCAGCACGGTCCTTGCCGCCAGCGCTGAAGGGGCCGGCCAGATGCGGCCGGGTGTGAATCCCGGCATGCTTGCGCCTAGGCTCCGGCCGCCTCGCCCATCCTCGTTCGTGTCACCCGCAGTTTGTACGACCAGCCCTTCGGACAAACGGGGTTGCAGTCCCACCTGCGTTTTCCGCTACCGGCACTAGGATGTACTGGCGTGCGGTGCCACATGTCCCGGGCCGGGCCACGGCACCGCGCAGCGCCAGGCGGGACATGCTGGAAAGCTGGAGAGCGCCGCTATGGCCTCCGCGACCCACTGCTCCGTTGCATGCCAAGCCCCCATGCGTCGCCTCGAACGCCCTGGCCTGGTCAGCGCTGTCCCATTGCATGCGCCTTTTTCCGGCGCGCCACCAAGGAACCCACGATGACACATTCCGACGATGCTGATTTTCCGGCAAGGCTGAGCGCTGACGAGGCGGCCTTGCTCCAAGCAATGCCGCAACTCCAGGGCGTAGGCCAGGCACGGCGCAGCTTCATGATCCACTCGGCTGCCGGCAGTGTGGGCCTGTTTGCCGCTGATCTGCTGGCGCAGGAGGCGGCGCTGGCGCAGATGCCGCTGCCCGACGGCGCGGCGGTGGCGCCCACCAATGCGCAGAACGTCGTGAAGGTGACTTTCCAGGTCAACGGCACAGCGCAGACGCTTGAGCTCGACTCGCGCGTGGTGTTGCTGGACGCGTTGCGTGAGCATCTGGCGTTGACGGGCTCCAAGAAGGGCTGCGACCAGGGGCAGTGCGGCGCCTGCACGGTACTGGTGGACGGCCAGCGCGTGCTGTCCTGCCTGACCCTGGCGGCGACGCTGGAAGGGCGCGAGGTGACCACCATCGAGGGCCTGGCCCAGGGCGAGCAGCTGCACCCGGTGCAAGCGGCCTTTATCAAGCACGACGGCTTTCAGTGTGGCTACTGCACCCCGGGGCAGATCTGCTCGGCCATCGGTGTGCTCGACGAGGCCCAGCGCGGCCATGTCAGCCATGTCACGGGCGACGTGCGCAAAACCACCACCCGCCTGACGGACGAAGAAATCAAGGAACGCATGAGTGGCAACATCTGCCGCTGCGGTGCGTACCCGGGCATGGTTGCGGCCGTGCAGGATGTCCATTCAGGGCGGCAAGCGGCCCAGACCTGGGGCTACGCCACCCAGACGCAGATCGCGTCCGACCGCAAGGAGGATGGCCATGCGACCATTTGAATATCTCCGGGTGTCCGATGCCGCGTCCGCCGCCTCGGCCATCGGTGGTGTGCCAGGCGCCCAGTTTCTCGCTGGCGGCTCCAACCTTGTCGATCTGATGAAGGAGGATATCGAGCGGCCCACGCGCCTGGTCGACATCCGCCAACTGCCGCTGCGGCAGATCCAGCGCAGCCGCGCGGGACTGTCGCTGGGCGCGTTGGCCACCAACACCGAGACCGCGAACCATCCCCTGGTGCGCGAGAACTATCCGCTGCTGACCCAGGCCATCGTCGCAGGCGCCTCGGGGCAGTTGCGCAACATGGCAACCAATGGCGGCAATTTGCTGCAGCGCACGCGCTGCAATTATTTTTATGACACTGCCTCGCCCTGCAACAAGCGCGAGCCCGGCACCGGCTGCGGTGCGCGCGAAGGCCTGAACAAGATCCATGCGGTGTTCGGCTGGAGCGATGCCTGCGTCGCCACCTACCCGGGCGACATGGCCAACGCGCTGTATGCCCTCGATGCCAGCGTGCGCGTGCGGGCCACGGACGGGCGCGAGCGGCTGGTTCCGATTGCCGATCTCCACCGTTTGCCCGGCGATACGCCGCAGCACGATACCAACCTGGGGCATGGCGACCTCATCGTGGCCATCGAGCTGCCCGTTGCGTCTGCGGAATTTGCCAGGCATTGCCACTATCTGAAAGTGCGCGACCGCAGCTCCTACGCCTTTGCGATGGTGTCCGTGGCAGCAGCGCTGCAACTGGAAGGGGGCACCATCCGCCAGGCGCGCGTGGTACTGGGCGGCGTTGCCCACAAGCCCTGGCGCAGTGCCGAGGCCGAGGCGGCCCTGGTGGGCCAGCGTGCCGACGAGGCAGTTTTTGCCAAGGCCGCCCAAGCGGCGCTGAGCGGTGCCAGGCCGCTGGCCCATAACGGCTACAAGGTGGAGCTGGGCCAACGTTCCGTGGTGCGGGCGCTGATGCGTGCCGCCCAATGGGTTTGACGGCGAAGGAGGATCACCATGGCACGTTATCTAGGTAAAGGGACCACCCGCGTGGACGGGGTGGCCAAGGTCACTGGCAAGGCCAAGTACACGGCTGAATTCCAGGTGCCGCATGCCGCCTATGGCTTTGTCGTGCTGAGCACGGTGGCCAAAGGGCGCATCACGGCCATCGACACCGGCGAGGCCGAGCAGGCGGCCGGCGTGGTGCGCGTGTTCACCCATCTCAATGCCGGGCGGCTGGGCAAAGCGCCGGCTGCCGATGCAGAGCCGCAATGGGCCTGGCCGCTGCAATCGGACCGGGTGTTTTTCAACGGCCAGCCGATAGCGTTGGTGGTCGCGGAAAGCTACGAGCAGGCGCGCCATGCGGCGCGTCTGGTCAAGGCCAGCTACCAGAGCGAGGCCCATACCACGGCGTTGGAGGCGGTGCTGGACAAGGCCAAGCCCTCGTCCGACAACACGCCCCCACGCGGTGACCCTGACAAGGCACTGCAAGCAGCGGCCGTCAAGGTGGACGCCGAGTACCACATCCCCATCAACCACCACAACCCGATCGAGCCGCATGCCGCGATCGCACTGTGGGAGGGCGACAAGCTCACGGTCTTTGACAAGACCCAGGAGGTCTATGGCGTGCAAAAGCACCTGGCCGAAGGCCTGGGCGTGCCGGCGGAGAACATCCGTGTGGTGTCGCCCTTTGTCGGCGGTGCCTTTGGCTCCTCGCTCAAGCCCAACTACTATCCCTCGCTGACGGCGATGGCCGCCCGCGAGCTCAAGCGTCCGGTCAAGCTGGTGCTGACGCGCGCGCAGATGTTCACCGCGCATGGCTACCGGCCGCAGACGATCCAGAAGGTCAGGCTGGGCGCAGATGCCCATGGCAAGCTGCAGGCGATGGTGCAGGAGGCTTTCCACAACACCTCGTCGTTCGAGACCTTCTCGGACAATACGACCGGATTTCTCAAGCAGGTTTATGCCTGCGAGAACCTGAACATGCCGCTGAAGGTGGCCGCCACCGACCTGGCCACCCCCACCTGGATGCGTGCACCCGGCGCAGTGAGCGGTATGTTTGCGCTGGAGAGCGCGATGGACGAGCTGGCCTATGCCCTGAAGATGGACCCGATGGAGCTGCGCCTGGTCAACTATGCCGAGGTGGATCCCGAGAGTGGCAAGCCTTTCTCCAGCAAGGCGCTGCGCGAGTGCTACCGGCTGGGGGCTGAGAAGTTCGGCTGGAAAAACCGCGAGCCAGAGCCGCGGTCGATGCGCGACGGCAAGCTGCTGGTGGGCTGGGGCATGGCATCGAGCGTGTGGGGAGCCATGCAGATGCCTGCAAGCGCCAAGATCACGTTCCGGCCGGATGGGACGGCGACCGTCTCGAGTGCCACCAGCGACATTGGCCCGGGCACCTACACCGTGATGACGATGATTGCGGCCGAGTTTCTGGGCCTGCAGCTGGACCAGGTGAGCTTTGAACTGGGCGACACGCGCCAGCCGAAGGCGCCTGCGCAAGGCGGGTCCTGGACCACATCCAGCGTCGGCTCGGCGGTGCGCGGCGCGGCCCTGGCCATCACCGCCAAGCTGCTGGCGCTGGCCCAGCGCGATGCCCACTCGCCTTTGCAAGGCGCCAGTGCTGATGATGTGGAGATGCTCGATGGCCGCTTGCAGCGCAAGAGCGATACGGCGCGTGGGGTGGATATTGCCGGGCTCATGCGCAGCACCGGCACGGACGAGATCACCGAGGTCTACCAATCAACCCCATCGCCCGAGCGTGACAAATATGCCTCGCTCGCCCATGGCGCGCAGTTTGTCGAGGTCAAGGTAGACCCCGATCTGGGGACTGTCCAGGTCACCCGCGTGATCGAGATCACCGCCTGCGGCAAGATCCTTAATCCGCTCGCCTCGCACAGCCAGGAGATCGGGGGAGTGGTGTGGGGCATCGGGATGGCGCTGGAAGAGGGCACCGAGGTGGACCACCGCACGGGGCGTTTCATGAATGCCAATTTGCAGCACTACCATGTGCCGGTCAATGCGGACATCCATGCGATCGAGACCGTGTTTGTCGAGGAGGACGACACCATCGTCAATCCGCTGGGGGTCAAGGGCATGGGCGAGCTGGGCATGGTCGGCATTCCGGCGGCCATCGCCAATGCCGTCTACCATGCCACCGGCAAGCGCATCCGCAGTCTTCCGATCACGCCGGACAAGCTGCTGTAAGTGCAACGTGTAAGGCAGCGGGCTGCGCACCGGTCCGCTGCAGTCCATCCGCTCGCCCCCGGATACGGTCAGCGGCGGGGTTGCAGAATGCTGTTCTTCACGGCCAGCACCTCGGCCATCGCGCTCACCGCGATCTCGGCCGGGGTCTTGCTGCCAATAGGCAGGCCCACTGGCGAATGCAGCCGCTGCAGCGATTGCTCCGTCTCGTCAAAGTGCTCGATAAAGCGTTGCTTGCGGCTGTCGGCGTTGCGCCGCGATCCTATCGCGCCGACAAAGAAAGCCGGGCTGTGCAGTGCTTCCAGCAGCGCCAGGTCATCGAGCTTGGGGTCATGGCTCAACGCCAGGATGCAGCTGCGCGCGTCTGGCTTCATGCTGCGCACGGCGTCGTCCGGCATTTCGGTGCTGAGCTGGGCGCCTGCCACCGACCAGGTGTCGCGGTGCTCGATGCGCGGATCGCAGACAGTCACCTCGAAGTGGTTGAACAGCGCCATCACGGCCACATACTCTGCCAGTGCGCCCGCGCCGATCAGCAGCATGCGGTACTGGGGCCCCAGGGTGACAGAGAGCCTGGCACCATCAAATTGCACCGCCTCGGGTGCCGAGGCATCTGCCAGGCTGACCCGCCCGGATTGGCAATCGACCGTGCGCTGCACCAGCTGCCCCGCCTCCAGACGTTGCACCAGCTCATCCATCACCGCTGGCGCCGGTGCAAACTCCAGCAGCAATTCCAAGGTGCCGCCACAGGGCAGGCCAAAGCGGTGGGCCTCGTCGGCCGTGATGCCATAGCGCACCAGCTCCGGCGTGGACTGCGGCAGGGGACTGGCGCCATAGGCGCTGGTGTAACGGTGCACCAGATCGTCCTCAATGCAACCGCCGGACACCGAGCCGATGCAGGGACCGTCTTCGCGCAGCGCCATCATCGAGCCGATGGGGCGGGGGGACGATCCCCACGTCTTGACGACGGTCACCAGCATGACGCGGTAGCCGCTGGCCAGCCAGCCGCGCGCGCAGCGCAGCACCCGCGCATCAACGTTTTCCATCGCTGGCCCCCTGTGCAAAAGCTCCGCTGGCCAGCAGCGCCTGTGCCCGCGCCAGGTCATCGCAGGTGTCGATATCGATGGCGATGCCAGGATCGTCCAGCAGCAAGCTGTGGGCCGTTCCCGCTTGCCGATGGTCACGCACAATGGCACTGGCCCCTGTGTCGCCCTGCAGCTGCAGCAATGCCTCACGGCAAGTTCTGCCAAAACCCACCGGGTGGCCCTGTTGATCGCCACATTGTGGAACCACCACCGCATGCGTGGCCAGGCTTTGCGCTACCGCTGTCAGGCTCTGCCAGCGCACCAACGGCAGGTCGCCAGGCAGGACAAGCCATCCATCGGCATCTGCCGTCGCCGCCACGCCCCGGGCAATCGAGTAGCCCATGCCGTCCATCCCGGAGGATGAAACACCCTCGGCACGGCGAACCACATGGCAGGGCAGGCCGGATGCCACAACGCTGCGCAGCACCTGCGCCAGCACCGTCCCATCGCCCAGCATCGCGTCGAGCTTGTGGGCCGTACCGCCCGAGTGCGCAAAGCGCCGGCCGTGGCCGGCGGCCAGGACCAGGACGGTAGGGCTGAAAGCTTGCAACATCTGGCTAGACCTCGGAATTGTGGCCTTGCACAGGCGGCACGCTGACCGGCTGCCTGCCGGTGTGGGGCTGGGCGTTGAATGGTGGCTGGAGCACAGGCAAAACTTTCGTGCGGAGGGCACACGATCCATGCTGTGCCCCAGGTGGTTCTCCCGCTCGATTCTGATGAAAGCGATCGCGGGAACTCATTTGTGAAGCTAATAAGTGTATTAAGTGCTCATCAGCCGGTGATGTCCCGAACCGAGGCAGTGTCTGTCAGACCAGATGGACAGTGGCGTAATCGCTTGGCAAGCCAGGTTCAGCCCAAACGCGCTCCGTTTCTCACATCGCCGCGTTGCTGCCGCACAGCGCATCCTCCAGCAGCCCCAGTGCAGCGCTGCGGGGCGCGCCCTTGCGCAGCACCAGCTCATAGGGCTCGCTGCGCGATTGGAGGGTCAAATCGATGATGCCGACCAGGCCGTTGCGCGAGAAGTAGGTCGCGATGTCGTCGGAGACCAGGGCCACCAGGTCGTTGTTGCGCCCGAGCATGGTGACGGTGGCCAGCGCCGAAGTGGTTTCGATCAGGTGCGAGGGGAAATGGAGTCCCGCTTCCTGGAACTCGCGCTCCAGCAAACGGCGCATCGGCATGCGGGCGCGGTACACCAGCCAGCGGCTGTCCTGCAGGTCTTGCAATTGCACGGCCTTGGCGCCCATGGCAGGGTGGCGCACGCTGGCAATCACCGACAGCGACTCCTGCTTGATGAACAGGGAGTCATAGACCTCGGGCGTGCGGCTGACCGAGGAGCGGCAGATCGCCGCATGGATCTGGCCGCGCTCGATCATGCCCAGCAAGGTCTCGCTGGTGTCCTCGATGATCTCCACCGACATGTGGGGCTGGCGCGCGAGCACGTTCGACAGCGCATCGGACAGCAGCGGCACCGCGCCCATGATGGTGCCGATGGCCAGGTGGCCGCCCACGCCGCTGGCGATGGCATCGAGCTCAAAGCGCAGCTGGTTGATGTCCGACTGGATCAGGCGGGCGAAACGCAGCGCGCAGTGCCCGGCCTCCGTCGGGATTAACCCTCGGTTTGTGCGTTCGAACAGGTCCACCTGCAACGTCGACTCCAGCTCGCGCAGCGCCTTGCTGGCGCCCGGCTGTGTGAGGCCGACTTTGTCCGCGGCGCCAAGCAGGGAGCCGCTTTCCTCGATGGCGATGAGCAGGCGCAGCTGCTTGGCATGCAGGCGCGACATGACGGAATTGAGGCTGGGGATGCCGCTGGCCATGAATAAAAGTTATATCGGTATGGGAAGTCGTCAGTGTACCGAATGGGCGGTGCTGCCTAGACTTCGAGCCTTCTGATAGCAATGGATATAACTGGTAAAACGTTATGGCTCTGATCAACTATGTGACCGAAGTGCGCTTTGGCGCCGGTGTGCTGGCGGAACTGAAGGAAGTGTGCGAGAAGCTGGGTATTACCAATCCTTTGATCGTGACCGACAAGGGTGTGGAGGCCGCTGGCATCATCGACCAGGTCAGGCAGGAGCTGGGCGCTGCCCGGTTCGGCCTGTTCAACGGCACACCGCCCAACCCGTCGGAGACGGCCGTGCGCGCCGGCGTCGAGGCGCTGAATGGCAGCGCCTGCGACGGAATCATCGCCGTGGGCGGCGGCTCGTCGATTGACCTGGCCAAGGCGGTGGCGGTATCGGCCCGCCATGCCGGGCCGCTGCGCCAGTTTGCGCTGATCGAGGGCGGTGCGCTGAGGATCACCGCCGCCACCTTGCCCATCATCGCGGTGCCCACCACGGCGGGCACCGGCAGCGAAGTAGGGCGTGGCGCCATCATCATCCTGGACGATGGCCGCAAGGTCGGCATCCTCTCGCCCCATGTGATTCCCAAGGTCGCCATCTGCGACCCCAACCTGACCCTGGGCCTGCCGGCGGGCCTGACAGCCGCCACCGGCATGGATGCGATTGCGCACTGCATCGAAACCTTTCTGGCGCCTGCCTTCAACCCGCCGGCCGATGGCATTGCGCTCGATGGCCTGTGGCGCGCCTGGCGCCATATCGAGGTGGCCTTCCGTGATCCCGCCGATGTGCAGGCGCGCAGCAACATGATGAGTGCCTCGCTGCAAGGTGCGCTCGCCTTCCAGAAGGGCCTGGGCTGCGTGCACAGCCTCAGCCATTCGCTGGGCGGCATCAACCCCAAGCTGCACCACGGCACGCTCAACGCCATCCTGCTGCCGGCGGTGATCCGCTTCAACCGGGGCGCAGAGTCGGTGGTGCGCGACGACAAGATCGCGCGCCTGGCGCAGGCCATGGGTCTGCCCGACGGCGTGTCGGTAGAGGAAGCCCTGGTCACCAAATCCCGCGCACTGCAGCTGCCCACCGGCCTGGCCGAGCTGGGCGTGAGCGAAGACCTGTTCGAGCGCATTGTGAAGGGCGCGCTGGCCGACCACAGCCACCGCACCAACCCGCGTGAGGCCAGCGCAGACGACTACGTCGAGATGCTGCGCCAGTCGATGTAAACCGGCACTTTCTAAAAACAGACGCAAGCCCGGCCCGCCGCCGCAACGGATGGCAGGCCGAAGGCTTGCGCACAGGCAGACATTGATAAACCAACAACCCGAGGTGGAGACATGAGCAGCAGCTCTCTGAATCACACGGCCACGATGGCCGACAAGGAAACCATGGTTCCGGATGCGGAACGCAGGCGCGCGCTGATTGGCAGCGCGGTGGGCAGCACCATCGAGTGGTACGACTACTTCCTCTACGGAACCATGTCGTCCATCATTTTTGCCAAGCAGTTTTTCCCCAGCGACAACGCGCTGGTCAGCCAGATGCTGTCGCTGGCCACGTTTGCGCTGGCCTTCCTGATCCGCCCGATTGGCGGCGTGATCTTCTCGCACATCGGCGACCGCATTGGCCGCAAGAAGACCTTGGCGATGACCCTGTCGATGATGGGCCTGTCGACCGTGCTGATGGGCCTGCTGCCCAATTACGCGCAGATTGGGATACTGGCGCCCATCCTGCTGACGGTATTGCGCCTGCTCCAAGGCCTGGCGCTGGGCGGCGAGTGGGGCGGCGGCGTGCTGCTGGCGGTCGAATACTCGCCGCGCAAAAAGCGCGGCTTCTACGGTGCGGTGCCGCAGACCGGCGCAGTGCTGGGCCTGGCGCTGGGCAACATCATCACCTCGCTGCTGAGCGCAAGCATGAGCGAAGAGGCCTTCCTCTCCTGGGGCTGGCGCATTCCGTTTGTCGGCTCCATCGTGCTGGTGATGGTCGGCATGTGGATCCGCAATGCGGTGGGCGAGACACCCTCGTTCAAGAAAATCCAGGCCAGCCGCAGCAGCGCGCCCATTCCCATCAAGCAGACCCTGCAGTTCCACTGGCGTGAAGTGCTGATCGCCATCGGCGCCAAGGTGGTGGAGACCTCGACCTTCTTCCTCTACGCCACCTTCACCATCTCGTACATGATGGACCACGGCTTTGCCCGCGCGACGATCCTCAATATCGTGCTGGTCTGTGCGCTGATCGCCTTCCCCTGCATGCTGTTCTTCGGGCACCTGTCGGACAAGATCGGCCGCAAGAAGGTCTTCATTGGCGGCAGCATCGCGTTCATGCTCTGGATCTTCCCGTACTTCTGGCTGCTCGACCAGAAATCCGTCGGGGCGGCGGCGCTGGCCGTCGGTGTGGGCCTGGGCATCATCTGGTCCAGCTATGGCGCGATGATCGGCACCCTGCTGGCCGAGGCCTTCCCGCCGGACATCCGCTACACCGGCATGTCGCTGGGCTACCAGATTGGTGCAGCCCTGGTGGGCGGCCCGATGCCACTGATCGCCACCGCGCTGATCGCCTACTACAGCGGCAGTTATGTGCCGGTGGTGGTCTTCCTGGTGCTCTGTGCGCTGGTGTCCATCGTCGCTGTCGGCATTGCCCGCGACCGCAGCGGCCTGCCGCTGGACGAGTGATGGCCTGAATGCTGGCCTGAGTGGACCTGCCGCAGCGCTGCTGGCCTGCGGCAGGTCTTGCCCTTCCTGGCGGCCTTCGCGCATCCCCTTCATCTTTTCCCCCAACGCAACTTCTTGAGGAAACCCTCCATGCAGATCACTGGAGACATGGTCATTGGCTACCGCACAGTGCGCGGCACCAGCGGCAGCCAACGCGCCTTCAACCCCACACTGAACGCCCCCATTGCCGAGCCCGAGTTTGGCCTCGGTGGCGACCACGAGGTCGAGCTGGCGGCCCGCCTGGCCGCTGCCGCCTTCGACCCGTATCGCCATCTGCCGCTGGCGCAGCGCGCGGCCTTTTTGGAGGCGATTGCCGAAGAAATCCTGCAACTGGGCGATGCGCTGATCGAGCGCGCCCATGCGGAAAGCGGCTTGCCCATCGCGCGACTGACGGGCGAGCGCGGCCGCACCGTGGGCCAGTTGCGCCTGTTTGCCCAGGTGGTGCGCGACGGGCATTTTCTGCGCGCTACCATCGACACCGCCCAGCCCGATCGCCAACCGCTGCCGCGTGCCGATCTGCGCCTGGCCAAGATTCCGCTGGGCCCGGTGGCAGTGTTTGGTGCCAGCAATTTTCCGCTGGCGTTCTCGGTGGCTGGGGGCGATACCGCATCGGCACTGGCCGCTGGCGCGCCGGTGATTGTGAAGGCGCACAGCGCGCATCTGGGCACCTCTGAAATGGTGGCGCGGGCAGTGCAAAAGGCCGCGCAGCGCCAGGGTATGCCCGAAGGCGTTTTCTCGCTGCTGGTGGGCGCAGGCCGTGAACTGGGCGAGGCGCTGGTGGCCCACCCGGAGATCAAGGCCGTTGGCTTTACCGGCTCGCGCCAAGGCGGCCTGGCGCTTTTGCGCATTGCCAACCACCGTGCGGAGCCCATCCCCGTCTATGCCGAGATGAGCAGCATCAACCCCGTCTTCTTGCTGCCCCAGGCGCTGGCTGCGCGGCCCGAGGCGCTGGCCCAGGGCTTTGCCGATTCGCTGGCGATGGGGGCAGGGCAGTTCTGCACCAACCCCGGCCTGGTGCTGGCCATCGACAGCCCTGCGCTCAGCACCTTCATCAGCGCGGCAGCCACGGCCATCCGTGCCAAGGACGCACAAACCATGCTGACTGCCGGCATCCACCAGGCCTATGAGGCCGGCCGTGCGCAGGTGCAAGCCGCCGCTGGTGTGGAGCAGCTGGCCGCTGGCGTGCCCGCCGACCATGCCAACGCCGCCCAGGCCGCGCTGTATGTGACCAGCGCGCAGACCTGGTTGGCGAACGAGGCCTTGCAGTCGGAGATGTTCGGCCCGGCCTCCATCGTCGTCAAAGCCAGCAGCGTGGAGGAGTTGCTGCAGGTCGCCCAGCACCTGGAAGGCCAGCTCACCGCCACCTTGCACCTGGAGCAGGGCGACCACGACAGCGCCCGCGCGCTGCTGCCGGTGCTCGAGCGCAAGTGCGGCCGCATCCTCGTCAATGGCTTCCCCACCGGCGTCGAAGTGAGCCACGCGATGGTCCACGGCGGTCCGTTTCCCGCCACCTCCAACGCCATGTACACCTCCGTCGGTGCCAGCGCGATCGACCGCTTCCTGCGCCCGGTCTGCTACCAGGACCTGCCCGATGCGCTGCGGCCCGTGGCTTTGCAGAATGGCAATGCGCTGGGGCTGTGGCGGTTGGTGGATGGGAAGCCCAGCCAGACGGCGGTGGGCTGAGGTTGGGTGCCAGGGCGCTGCAAGGGCTCTTTTGAGTAGCAAGGCAGGCGTTCCACCGCAATGGGGCGCCTGGCTATGTGGGTGGAGGTAGCGCGCATCACCGGTGCCCGTCTTGCTGCGCTGGAACGCCTGTTTTTGGTGGCGCGCACGCTGCCGCCACCACCTGGCGCGCGCTTATACCTTGGCGAGAAAGGCCGCCGCGTCACCCGCTTCGCACTTCCAGTCTGCGAAGACGCCCACCAGATTGCATTCCACGCAGTGGCAAGCGATGTAGTACCAGCGCACGTCATGTGTGCCCTTGTACACGGAGACGCCGGACACCAGCTCGAACACCTCGTTCTCGCACACGCAGGCATGCCCCTCGGGGGTGGCTTCTTCCAGGTAGTCCGCGCTGTCGCCCATCAGGTGTTCCTGCCCGCAGTCGCTGCAGGTGCGGATGGCCACGCCGGCTTCTTCATCGGTCTGCAGCGCAAAAGTACGGCAGCCGCAATCGCATTTGGACGAGGCAAACCGGGTGGCCTCATAGCCATTCGCGACGCTGTAGCTGCGCAGCTCGGCTTGGGTATCGCCGGACGTCGTCCCGTACATGAACTCGCCCTTTTTCGTCAGTGCCATTGGTGTTGTTCCATTCTTCAAGGTGGGCATGCCGGCAGACCTGAGCCCAGGCTGCCTTGATCGGCTGGATTTTGCCTGAATGCAGGGTGAATCGGCGCGAAGGGGCAGGGGCTGGTGCCAAAGCGGCCCAGCGGGATCTGCGTCCGGATGCCGGCCGCCATGGCCTTGGCTTGTCTGGGTGCCAGGCCCAGCTTGCTTTAGAGCAGTATGCAAACGGGCCTCCTCGGGCCATGTCAGTCAGCGGCTAAAGCGGTCGGGCCGCCCGCTATCGTGGCCGATCCTCAAGGTGGCGACTGCGCTTCTGGCAGATGGGCGGCTGTCGGATCACAGCGCCTGGCGCAGCGTTTCTTGCGTGTGCTCGATATGGGCCTGAAGCAGCGCGACTGCCTGGGCGTTCTTGGCACGGCAGGCGGCCACGATGGCGCGGTGCTCGTCTTGTGACGCTTTGAGGCCGAAGCGGTGTGATGGCTGGGTGCGCATTTGGATATCGATGCTGCGCACCAGGTCTTCGATCATCTGCAGCAGTCTGGAGCGGGCGCAGGCGGCACCTGCCCCCATGTTCATCAACGGGCTTGCCGCTGGATGCCTGGGAACTTCCACGACAATCTGGGGGATGCCAGACCTCGATCTCCATCTCTTCCAAGCCCATCTCCAGCGCTGGGGCGCGCAGCCCGCTGGCAGGCCTTTGGCCACGTCTACCAGCGATCTTCTGCCTGTCAGCCTGACGGGGAAGTGGAATGGCCTCCCGGCGATGATCAAAATCAGCCGAGACCTGGACGAGCGCATCGGCGGACAAGTGTTGCAATGGTGGGATGGCGCCGGTGCGGCTCGCGTTTATGCCTCCGATCCGCCGTCAGGCGCGCTGCTGATGGAGCGGGCCACGGGCTCCAGGCATTTGCTGCGCATGGCTTTAGAGGGAGAAGATGACGCAGCAACGGCCTGTATCTGCCTCAGCCTTCATCAACTGCATTCCCACCGGCCTTCTGCGCCGCCGCCTGAAAACCTGCTGCCCTTGGCGGATTTCTTTCGATCGCTGGCGCCGATGGCCGCGCAGCAGGGCGGCCTGATGGCTGAATGCGCAAAGGTGGCGCAAGAGCTGCTGCAGGATCAGCGTGAGCAGGTCGTCCTGCACGGGGATGCACACCATAGCAATATCCTCGATTTTGAACAGCGCGGATGGCTCGCGATAGACCCCAAGCGCGTCACCGGTGAGCGGTACTACGACTACGTGAATGTGCTGTGCAACCCGGACCTGAAAACCTGTACCGACCCGCTACGCTTTGCGCGGCAGTTGGCCGTGGTCGTCGATGTGGCAGGCCTGGAGCGTCAGCGCCTGCTCCGGTGGGTGATGGCCCATGCCGCGTTGTCAGCGGCCTGGTTTTTGGAAGACGGATGCAGAACCGAGGCCCATGAGGAGTTGGCTGTTGCACAACTGGCCAGGCAGGCGTTGGCTTGACGATCCCATCGCTGCGGTCTGCTCGGTTGCTTCCACTCCCTGCACCCCTCCGCCTGGCCCATGCGGGGGGCGTTTGCGGCAGAGCGAGCGCCCACCCCCTCACATCTGGCTCATCCCCTCATCCGCAATAATCTCCGTCCCCACAATAAACCCAGACTCCTTGGACACCAGATGCAACACCGTCGCAGCGATTTCTTCTGGCGTGCCAAAGCGGCCCAGTGGAATCTGCGTCTGGATGCCGGCGGCCATGGCCTTGGCCTGGTCGGGGGCCAGGCCCAGCTTGCCGTAGAGCGGGGTGCTGACGGGGCCGGGGCTCACGACGTTCACACGCACGCCTTGGGGCAGCAGCTCGGCCGACAAGGTCTTGGCCAGGGAGATCAGCGCGGCCTTGCTGGCGGCGTAGACGCTGGAGTTGGCCATGCCGATGTGGGCGTTGATCGAGCCGTTCAGCACGATGGAGCCGCCGCGCGTCATCAGCGCAGCCAGGCGTTGGATCAGGAAGTAGGGGCCTTTGACATTGGTGTCAAAGCTGCTGTCCCACAGCGCCTCATCGATCTGCGGCAGCGGGCCAAACTTGGCCACGCCGGCGTTGATGAACACGCCATCGATCACGCCCATCTGCGTTTGCAACTCGGCGACCAGCGCGGCTTGGGCGGAGACGTCACCGGCTTCGCTGACCAGGGCCAGCGCGTCAGGGCCCAACGCGGCCTTGACGCGGGCCAGGCTGTCGGTATCGCGGCCGGTGATCGCTACCCGGGCGCCTTCACGGGCAAAGGCGATGGCGGCTGCAGCGCCGATGCCGCTGCTGCCACCGGTGACCAAGATATTCTTACCTTCAAAGCGGTTCATGGTGTTTCCTTCGGTTGTTTCGTTGATGTCTTGCTGGGTTATCAGCCCAAATGCAGGGCTGATGGATGAAGTATCTGCCGATGGATCGCTCTACAGACACCAGGATTTCGATGAACTCGTGCAAAAATACCGAATATGTTGAGTCTCGAAGATCTCCAGCTGCTCGAAGCGGTGCGCGCCACCGGCAGCCTGTCGCGCGCGGCCGAGCGGCTGGGCAAGGCCGCGTCCACCGTGTCCTATGCGGCGCGTCAGCTGGAGGAGCGACTGGATGCCCTGCTGTTTGACCGTGCGGGCTACCGCATCGCGCTCACGCCTGCCGGCTTGCTGCTGGTGGAGCAGGGCGCACAGCTGCACGCCCAGGCGCGGCGGCTGACGGAGCGGGTCAAGCAGGTGGCGCGGGGCTGGGAGTCCGAGCTGCGCATCGTCACCGACGAACTGGCCAATATCGAGGCGCTGCTGCCCTTGATCGCCGACTTTGATGCGCTCAAAAGTGGCGTGCGCCTGCGCGTTGCCCATGAGGTGCTGGGCGGCACCAGGGAGGCCTTGCTGGACCAGCGTGCCGACCTGGTGGTAGCCGCCACGAACGAGCCGCCGGCGATGGCGCATTTGCAATGGTTTGAGCTGGCGCAGCTGGAATGGGTGTTTGCTGTGGCACCGCACCACCCGCTGGCACGCGAGGCACAAGACGGGCAACCGCTGTCGGTGGAGGCCATCGCCGCGCACCGCTCGGTCGTCGTGGCCGATACCTCGCGCCTGGCGGTCGCTCGCAGCTACGGTGTGCAGACGCACCAGGATCGCCTGGCGCTGCCCAGCATGCGCGCCAAGATCGCCGCCCAGGTAGCGGGACTGGGCGTTGGCTGGCTACCGCTGGAGAAAGTGCGCGATCACCTGGCCCACGGCAGCCTGGTGGCGCTCGCCACGCAGGACCCGCGTGACCCCAACCTGCTGTTTGTCGGATGGCATTCGCGCCGCGCAGGGCCGGCGCTGCAGTGGTGGGTGGACAAGCTGCGTGATCCGCGCCTGGTGCCGCCATTGCTGCATAGGAACTACTGAGCCCGTTCGGTGATCTCCATCCCCAGTGCCCGCAATCTCGCCCGAAGATCGTCAGCACCTACAAAATGGATCGCTTGCAATCCCTGGCGCATTGCTGCCTCGACATTGCGCAGGCTGTCGTCAATGAATACCGCCGATGCAGGGTTCAGGTTGAAACGGGCGATGACCAGCTCAAAAATTTCTGCTTGGGGCTTGGCAAGCCGTTCATGGCCAGACACCACGATGCCGTCGAACCAGGCGAGAAAATCAAAGCGCGCCTGCGCAATCGGAAAGGTTTCGGTGGACCAGTTGGTCAAAGCGAGCAAACGCAGCGGCTGTTGCCGCAGCTCCTTGAGGATGGCGACGGCGCCGGGGATCGCTCCGGGCACCATCTCCGGCCAGCGGTCGAAGTAGGCGCGAATGGCGGCCTCCTGCGCCGGATGCCGTTCAATGGCCTCGGCAATGCCTTGCTTCCACGGCCGGCCCCGATCCTGCTGGTCGTTCCACTCGGCGGTACACACCTCCGCTAGAAAGGCTTCCATGCCCGCCTCATCGCCCACAAAGATTTTCCGGTACAGATGTCTGGGATCCCACTGGATCAAAACGTTGCCAAGATCGAAGATGACGGTGTCGATGGGTGGTGTTTTCATCTGAATGGTGGGTGCGGCCCACTTTAAAAAATTGGTTCTCTGCGCGTCGGGGCGCCTTGTGCAGCGGCGGCCTGTAGCTGCGTGAAAGGGTCACCGCAGTGGAGGTCAGCGCCACGCAGCCGTTGCGATGCTTGTCCTGGCCCGGGGCACAACAGCGTGCTGCGGCGAAAGGCGCTCTTCCTGCGCTGCAAAGCCTGCTGCATCGCCTCGCGATGAGGCATGATCCTGCCAGCCAACCAGTTTAAAGGGATTCATTGCCCATGCCTGCTGTCCCCGACCTCGTATTCCGCCCAGCGCTGGACGCTGATCTGCCGCAGCTCTATGCCTGTGATCCGTATGCACAGGAGCATGAAAGCAGACGGTCCGAGCTCAGGCGCATGGTCGAGCAAGCCTCCTGCATCGTGGCCGTCGAGGGCGGCCTGCTGCTGGGGTTTGCGGTGCTGGAATACCACTTCTTCGGATGCGGTTTCATACCGCTGGTGTGCGTCGCTCCCGCACATCGCGGCAAAGGGGTTGCGCTTGCTTTGCTCATCGAGCTGGCGCATCGCTGCGTCACCCCCAAGCTGTTTACCAGTACGAATGCTTCCAATGCATCGGCGCAGAGCCTGTTTGTCCGCGCGGGTTTCATGCGAAGCGGCATCGTCGAGAATCTCGACCCGGGTGACCCTGAGCTCATCTACTTCCAGGATCTGGCCAGCGGCAAGGCGCAGCAGCCGCTGCATCCATAGGGGGCGAGCGCCGGGGGTGCCGTGGCGTTGGCGCTGCTTGCCCGCACCTCTGCCGGCCCACCTGGAGCCGGGATTGGCATACACTCCCCCGCATCCCTCCATTGCGCTATAACCCACCCGTGACGACCCAGCACCAGATAACCGACGCCGAACTGCAGGCCTTTGCGGCCGAGGCGGCAGCCCAACCCCGTTGCGCTGACTGCACACGCTGTGGCGGCCGGGTTGGGAGTCGATGTCTGCCGCAGCGGGTACCGACCACCTGGCGTTGCTGGGCGCGCTGGGCAGCGAAGCGTCGTGGGAGCAGCTGGAAGAGTTTCATCCAGCGGGCACCAACCTCTGGTCGCCCGATGCCCCGATAGCGCCTGGCTGGCACCCCTACACCCGCAGTACCTTGTGGCGCTGCGCCCGCTGTTCGGGGGCGTTTCTCCGGTACACCGAATACGGCGGCTATTACTTGGAAGAGCGCATCCGCCCGTTGTGGGCGGATCTCATCGTTCGGCCTTAGATCAGGCGGTGCCGGAGCGGCCGGACCGCCAAACGGGCCTGCCTGCCGCCGCCTGGGGCCATCAAGACCCGTGGCCATCAGACGGTGGAGGCCTGATCCGCTGCGCATGGCCGCTGATCACGCCTCCATCATTGGCAGTTGCCAGATTTAAGCCGGCTCGTTCCAGCAGGAGTACGGCAGTGTCCAGGTCATTGTCTTGGTGTTGCCGGGTACAAACACATAGCCGTCCGGCGCGGTAGAGGTGACGATGGTGAACCCCGACGTCAACGCTTCCCGGTTAGACAGGATATGGCTGCCATCGTAGGTGGCCTCGGTGGCATTGCGGACATAGCTGATGACGGTCGTCACGCCCGTCTCATTGAAGGTGGGCCCGTTCACGAGACGCGGTGCATACGCATAGAGCAGTCCATCCAGTGGCTCGGACGAGTTGTAGGGGTAGCTTGCAATGATGTCCGTCGTGCAGGTGTTGGTAGGCGCAGCGGTGACGCTGATGGGCAGAAGCGGCGCGGGCGGTGTGCATGAATAGGCTTGCGTGGTGCAACTGGCGCCCGGTGCGATTTCTGAATTCACCGCGCAGCTTCCCGTCTCTGCGGAATTGCCGTTGGCGGTAATGCGCATGCGTACACCACTGGTGTTGGTGACCGTCAGCAGCGGCGCAGGATCGGCGTAGGGCACACTGCTGTCTGCCAGCGTGCCGCCCGCTGGGTTGACAAGTTCATAAGGGCCCGCTGCGCGCACCGATTCGATCCATGATCCACCCCCCAGCGACAACAGGCTGACCGCTGCAGCCATGCCTGTGATGGCCAGCATGCGCGCTTTGTAGCCATCGTGGCGGCTGCGCCAGGCGAGCACTGCGATGAATGCCGCCAATCCTGCCACGGCAAAAATGCCCAGGCTGGGAACTGGCGTGGCAGGTCCCACAGGCACGGTGACCACCGGCGTATACCCCAAGGACGTGTCGCAGGTGTTCACGACCTGGTCGGTGACCGTGATGGATATGGCGGTCGGTGGAGCGCATTTTTCCGACAAGGTTTCTGCGGTCATCTCGCCGGTGGAATTATTCATTCGGAATCCCCCAGGGAAGCACACCTGGTATTCCATCGAATACGTGCCCGGGGGCACCGAAGCGGCTGCTTTCACTGCACCCGTCGATGTATTCAGCGTCACTCCCGGATGGGACGCCGGGGTGACCACGGCCAGTTGAAAATAGTGGATGCTGGCTGGCTCCACCCTGTCCGGCTCAAAGGTGTCATCCGTACTCCAAAACACCGTGTCATTCGCCAGCACATTGGCAATGGCGATCGTGTCTGCGCCGGAAGGCGTACTCCCTGAGTCTGGTGACGTGCTGAGATAGGTCGCATCCGACACTATCTGACAGGCTTCGATCGTGGACATGTAGATTTGGCCAGCGGGACACACCAGCAACGAGGAATCCTGCGCTTGCGCCTGCGTCAGCCCTCCAAGCACAAGCAGCAAGCCGCACATCATGCGCTGTCGTGCTCTGCCAAAACAGGATTTGAAATTAATCATGGCGCCGCCTCTCGTTTGAGAATATCCAGGTGAAGTAATTCCAGTGCAGCACCATTATTTTGGTGATTTATTATTTTCTGTATGCGTGTTTTTCCTATCCCTATTAAAGGCTTATAAAATGCTTTTTTAATGAGTTTTCCAAGAAAACCAAAGATGCTTCAAATTAATAAAAGGATTTGAATATCTGGCTGTGCTAGGAATTCTCTGCAAAAATCCCTGCCGTGGCCAGAATGCAGGCACGTGCGATTTGCGGCGTTGTCTTCTTGTCTATAACCTTGCAATTGACTGCAGAAGACGCCTCGCGTCTTATCTGGTCCGTGTCCATCCGATGGGGCACAGGTTCTGCAGACGAACCCCTGGAGCGCCTGGCCGCCGCAGCAGTCAGCCCGCATCAGCAGCGGTGCTGCCATCCGTCTATAGGACAAATAGCTGGGGTTGCCTGCGCGCGGCCAGCGTCATACTGTGCATATGTCTTCCCGTCCCGCCCATTTGCTGTTGATCGATGACCACGCCTTGTTTCGGACAGGTCTGCGCCTGATCGTGCAGGAGCATCCGGAGGTGGGTGCCATTTCCGAGGCCGGCTCCATCGCCGAGGCCTGTGCGCTCGCGCAGCGTGCCCCAGTATCGGGTGGGGGTGGGGCGGTTGACCTGGTGTTGCTCGATATCATGCTGCCCGGCATGAACGGGTTCGATGGCATGCCCTCGTTGCGCAAGGCATTTCCGCAGGCGCGCATCGTGTTTGTGTCGGCCAGCGTGGCGCCTGATGGCGTGCGCGAGGCGCGCGCACGGGGCGCCGATGGCTTCCTGTCCAAATCCGCCAGCGGCAATGACATTCTGCAGGCCATCGGTGCGGTGCTGGCGGGGCAGCCGTGCTTTGCCGTGCCAGCGTCCTCCGGCCCGCTGCCGGACGGGGTCGCGCTTACGCCGCGTCAGCGTGACGTGTTGCGCCTGCTGAGTGCCGGCAAGCCCAACAAGGTCATTGCACGGCAGCTCGACTTGAGCGAAAGCACAGTGCGTGGGCATGTGACAGCGATCTTTGCGCAACTGGGCGTCGACAACCGCAGCGCCGCATTGCTGCGCGCGCAGCACCTGGGCCTGGTGGATGTATTGCCTGCCTATGCCGGGCCTGCGTCCGCGGCTTAAGGGCCTGGTATGCCCAACGACGCAAGCCTTGCCCCTCTTTGTGCCGCCGAGCAGACGGCGCTGGTGGATCTGCTCTACCGGCAGTCGCACGCGATGCTGTTCATCAATTTCGTGATCCCCATTCCAGCGGTCGCCGTCTTCTGGTCCCATCTGCCACACGCGCTACTGCTGGCCTGGGGTGCATCGATCATGCTGGTAACGCTTGCACGCATTGCGCTGGCACGTGGCTGGAGCCGCCATACGCAGAACCCCGCAATGGCCGCAAGGGCCGACGCCAGCCGGGTCTGGGCCTGGCGCTTTGCCGTGGCCTGCGGGCTGTCCAGCGCGCTGTGGGGCGCCATGGGCTGGGCGTTCTACCTTTCAGACCAGCCGCAGTTGCTGGCGTTCCTGGCCTTTGTCATCGCGGGCATGTCCTGCGGCTCCATCACGTCCTTCGCCGCGTTTCCTCCAGCCGCCGTGGCGGCGCAAACGCTGCTGATCCTGCCCTTTGCGGTGCGCAACCTGGGCCAGGGGCATGGGCTGCCGCTCGTCTACGGGGTGTTCGCGCTGTGTCTGTATGGCGCCAACCTGTTCTATACCCGGGTCTCCTACCGCACGCTGGTGGACAGCGTGCGCCTGCGCTTCGAGAATGCCGCGCTGGTCGATCAGTTGAAAAAAGAGCGCGACCGCGCAGAAACCGCCAACCGGGCCAAATCGAAATTTCTGGCCGCCGCCAGCCACGACCTGCGCCAGCCGCTGCACGCACTGGGGCTGTTTCTGGACTCGCTGCAGCGCAGCGCCCTGTCGGAGCGGCAGGCAGAGGTGTTGGGGCATGCGCGCGCCGCCTCGGTAGCCGCATCCGAAATGCTCACGACGCTTCTGGACTACTCGCGCGTTGAAGCGGGGGTCGTGCGCACGCAGGAGGCACCCTTTGCCATCCAGCCGCTGTTGAGCGCGCTGGAGCGGGAGTTCGGTGCGCAGGCCGATGCCGCAGGCTTGGTCTACCGCTCGCGCGAAACCACGGCGGCGGCATTGGCGGACAAGGCATTGGTGGATCTGGTGATGCGCAATCTGCTGTCCAACGCGCTGCGCTATACGCAGACCGGTGGCGTTCTGGTGGCCTGCCGGCGCCGGGGCCAGCAACTGGCGCTGGAGGTGTGGGACACCGGCTGCGGCATTGCGCCCGAACACCTGCAGTCCATCTTTGAAGAGTTCCACCAGCTGGGCAACCCCGAGCGCGACCGCCGCAAGGGCCTGGGACTGGGCCTGGCCATCGCACAACGCCTGGCGTTGCAACTGCATACCCGCATCGACGTGCGCTCGCTGCCCGGGCGTGGCTCGGTGTTCCGCCTGTGTTTGCCGCTGTGGTCGGGTGCGCTGCAGAGCGTGCCGGACCCGCTTGCAGCCCCTGCTGCATCCGAAGACCGCCTGGCCGGGCTGCACATCGTCGTGATCGATGACGACGAGGCGGCACGGCGCGCGATGCAATCGCTGCTGGAGAGTTGGCATTGCCACTGCACCTGCGCGGAGTCGGGACCGGATGCATTGCAGCAACTCAGCGCCACAAAGCAGCTCCCGGATGCGATCATCACCGACTTCCGTCTGCGCAACGGCGAGACCGGCAAGGAAGCGCTGCAGCTGCTGCGGGAGCATGGGCAGCATCCCGTGCCCGCCATCATCGTCACCGGAGACACCTCGCCGCAACGACTGCGTGATGCGCAGTCCACGGCGGCCCTGCTGCTGCACAAGCCGGTATCCACGGCGGACCTGCAGCAGGCGCTGATCCGGCTTTTGCACCCCTAGGCACTGCGCCATGGTCCTCATGCGCGCTGCCCAGGCTGCTACCGGTCCCCGGTCGCGTGCCCGATCGGCCCGGTGCCGTTGACCGGCATCACTGCGGCTCCCGGAGCAGCTGCGCGTATTTTCGGTAGCCCCATACCGCTGCGACGACGACCCCGATACCGACTCCCCAGGCTACGGGGACACCGAAGCCCAACACCAGCAGCAGGGTCAGGCCGATGCTGACCAGCGCGATCCACACGGCGGTGACGAAGTCAAAACGGGCGACCGCGATGGCGTCATCGGCGATGCCGCGACTGGCATGGCCCCGTTTCTGGCGCTGGCGCCTGAACACCCATACATCGGCAAAGAATGCCGCGACCCCGGCGAGAAGATCGGTGACGAGACTCATGGTGAAAAGGCTTTCGTTGCAGTGGTTGGGGCCTTCAGCAGATGGTTGGGCCCATGGCGCTGATTACGATCGCGAATGTAGCCGAAAAACAGGAAACCGGAGCCACCCCGGCCAAACAGGTCAAGCTGGGCATCGTGCTGTCTGCGCAGGCGGCCACGGCGGCAGGTGGTTTTGGTGGGCACTGGACCAGCGCGCGGGGCGCTGCACTGCCAGCCTTGCACCGCTGTGCCCATAGGTGCTGTGCCTGGCGCGCATCGGTCCGGTTCCTGCAGAGGGCCAGGCGCGGCTTGCCAAATACCACCATCGCTCCACAGCTGCAACCGGTAGATGTTCTAGGCGGCCATCGCCACAATCGCTTTAACATGGCCTGGCGGCGGACCAACGCCACGCAGATTTCGTTGCAGATTTTGACATCAGCTGCCAAGGTTGCCAGCGCAGATGTCCGGCAATAAAGCCCGAATCGATTCATTCCAGAGTCGATTCGGGCTTTTTTTTGTCCGCTTTTGCATTCCCGTTTTTCGGACCCTGCATGGGTTCGCAGGCGGAGCTTTGCCTACGCTGCTCTGAAACCCCTGCGCTGCTGTCCGCCGGACCAGTCGCACTTTTCTCTCACCAACCTGGAGCACAGCCATGAGACATGGAGATATTTCGAGCAGCAATGATTGCGTAGGGGTTGCCGTCGTCAACTACAAGATGCCCCGCCTGCACACCAAGGCCGAGGTGCTGGACAACTGCCGCAAGATCGCAGACATGGTAGTGGGCATGAAGCGAGGGCTGCCGGGCATGGACCTGGTGGTGTTCCCCGAGTATTCGACGCACGGCATCATGTACGACGCCAAGGAGATGTACGAGACCGCTTCGGCCATTCCCGGTGAAGAGACGGCCATCTTTGCCGATGCCTGCCGCAATGCCAATGTCTGGGGGATTTTCTCGCTCACCGGAGAACGCCATGAAGAGCACCCCAACAAGGCGCCCTACAACACCCTGATCCTCATGAACAACCAGGGCGAGATCGTGCAGAAATACCGCAAGATCATGCCCTGGGTGCCTATCGAAGGCTGGTATCCCGGCGACTGCACCTATGTCAGCGAAGGCCCCAAGGGCATGAAGATCAGCCTGATCATCTGCGACGATGGCAACTACCCCGAGATCTGGCGCGATTGTGCGATGCGCGGCGCCGAGCTGATCGTCCGCTGCCAAGGCTATATGTACCCGGCCAAAGAGCAGCAGATCATGGTGTCCAAGGCCATGGCGTTCATGAACAACACCTACGTGGCCGTGGCCAATGCGGCGGGCTTTGACGGGGTCTACTCCTATTTCGGGCACTCGGCCATCATCGGTTTTGACGGCCGCACCCTGGGCGAGACGGGTGAAGAGGAAATGGGCATCCAGTATGCCGAGCTGTCCAAATCGCTGATTCGCGACGCCCGCAAGAACGGCCAGTCGCAGAACCACCTCTTCAAATTGGTGCACCGGGGCTACACCGGCACCATCAATTCAGGCGATGGCGACAAGGGCGTTGCCGCCTGCCCCTACAGCTTCTACAGCCAGTGGGTCAACGACCCCGAGGGAACGCGCGAGATGGTCGAGTCGTTCACGCGCACGACAGTGGGCACCCCTGAATGCCCCATAGAAGGGATTCCGCACGAAGCGCCCCAGCACCGCTAAAGCCTGTACCCCAGTGGGCATGGCCGCCCGGTAGCGCGCAGCCATGCCATCCGATAAAAAAACAAGGAGACAAGCATGCTGGGTATTGCGCTTTTTTTCATTGGCGTCGTGCTGATCGTCAACGGTGTGGGGCTGAGCGGCCGCATGGATGCGCGGGACTCTGCGCCGGTCAATCTGCTCGTGGGTTTGCTGGCTTTGTTCCTCAATGCCGTAGGCATTCTGCGTGCGGACACCGACCCTGACTTTTTCGATGCCGCAGGCGGCCTGCTTTTTGCTTTCACCTACCTGTACCTGGCGGTGGTGCAGTGGTGGGCCCTCAAGGGCGTTGGCCTGGGTTGGTACTGTCTGTTTGTAGCGGTCAGCGCGCTGGCCTTTGCCGCCACTGCGGGTGATGTCCGCGTCATCGCCATGTGGCTGGTCTGGTCGAGTCTGTGGTTTTTCTTCTTTCTTGCGCTGGGGTTGGGCAAGCAACTGCGCTTTCTGGCGGCCTACACGGTGCTGGTGGGCATTGTGACCTGCTGGATTCCAGGTTTGATGTTGTTGACGGGGAAATGGTGAACATGATGAACGCAAAAGACCCTCTGCTAGCCGCTCGCGGCGACGACCCGCTGGCCGGGTACCGCCTGGCCCAAGAGCCGTTTTACCGGCCCGCGCGCAATGAGATCGCGCTTTACGAACAGGCCTACCGGCACCGTATGCCGCTGATTCTGAAAGGGCCGACCGGATGCGGAAAGACGCGCTTTGTCGAGCGCATGGCCTGGGCGCTTCGGCGCCCGCTCATCACGCTGGCCTGCAACGAAGACATGACCGCCTCTGACCTGGTCGGCCGCTACCTGCTCGATCCCGATGGCACGGCCTGGCACGACGGGCCGCTCACCATGGCGGTGCGCTACGGTGCCATCTGCTACCTCGACGAGGTCGTGGAGGCACGGCAGGACACGACGGTCGTCATCCATCCGCTGACCGACGCGCGCCGCGTGCTTCCGCTCGACAAGAAAGGGGAGGTCGTGCACGCCCATCCGGATTTTCAGCTGGTGGTCTCCTACAACCCCGGCTACCAGAGCAGCGCCAAGGACATGAAGCCCTCGACGCGGCAGCGATTTGCCGCGCTGGAGTTTGACTACCCCGACCTTGCCACCGAGGCCGACATCGTCGCGCACGAAGCGGGCATAGACCATGCGCAGGCCGAGCGCTTGGTCGCGCTGGCCCACAGCACGCGCGCGCTCAAGCACCATGGCCTGGATGAAGGCGCCTCCACCCGCATGCTCATCTATGCCGGCTTGCTGATGCGCGATGGTGTATCGCCCGCCGACAGCTGCGACATGACCATCACCCAGGCCTTGACGGATGACCCCGCCACCACCGAGGCGCTGAAGAAACTCGTGCATGCCAAATTTGGTAACTAGGAAGCACACCGCCATGGCCCCAACATCCGCGCCTCTGTACAGCGAGCGCTCCGCCACCACCTGGATCGACGACGGCACACCCGCTTTCGAGCGCCTGGCCAGGCTGGCATCCTGTCTGGCGTTGACGCAGGTGCAAGTCCATCCGTTGCAGGCTGCCAGCCCGCGTCAGCAGGCGGGAGGGCCGCTGGGTGGCGCAGCGGCCCGACCCGCCTCTGCGCAGCGCGCCATTGTGCTGGCTGCAGACGAGGGGGCGTCTTCCAATGCGGTGCGCTTGGTGCTGCCACCGCTGCACGGTCTGCCCGACGCTGAACGTATCCACCGGCACACCGCGATGGTGGCGCATGCTGCGGCGCATCTGCTGCATTCACCCGCGCGCCAGCCGAGCCAGGCCTTGAAGCCCATGGGCCTGGCGATCGTCTCGGCGATAGAAGACGCCCGCGCCGAGCGCCTGTTGCTGCGCGACTACCCCGGCGCACGCCCCTGGTTCCAGGCGCAGATCGCGCCAGAGCCCGAGGCGGAAGACCTGGGTTTCACCGCCTTCATCGCGCGGCTGGACCGGATCTTGTTGCAGGTGGACAGCGGTAGCGCCAACCACTGGGTGCACAAGGCGCAGCAGCTTTTTGAAGACACGGTGCACCGGCATGGACTGGAAGACTATGCGGCATTCCGCGCCATTTCCTCCATCCTCGCCAATGACCTTGGCCAGATGCGCGTGCGGATGGATCCACAGCACTACGCCGGGCCCACGCTCTACCGGGATGACAACAGCTACCTCTGGGCGCATCCCGAATCCGAAGACAACCAGGACGAGGCCTTGCATCTGCCCCAGGCCGCCGCGCAACTGCAGGCGGCGCGCCCTAGAGACGCGCAACAGCCACCCGAGCCGGCGCAAACGCCCCAGGCGGCCGAAGAGTTCGAGATCGCCCGCTTTCACTACCCGGAATGGGACTGCCAGCGCGAGCAGATGAAGCACGACTGGTGCCAGGTGATCGAAAAACTCCCCGCATGGCAGGGGCTGAGCGAGATCGGCGGCCCGCGCCCCTCCAGTACCACCCGTGTTGACCGTCTGGCGCTGCGCCATCCCCACATCCTCGACCGGCACCACCGGCTTCGCCGCCAGTGGGAGGGCGATGCGCTGGACCTCAATGCAGCCATCGAGGTGCAGGTGGACATGCGTATGCAGCTGCGCCCCGATCCGCGCCTTTTCATGCGCGCCGGCAAGGGCCCACGCCCTGGCAGCATGTTGGTGCTGCTCGACATTTCCGAATCGGTCAACGACCTAGGCCCCCAGGGCCAGAGCCTGCTGGCTTTGGAAAAGCAGGCCGCATTGTTGCTGGCGCAGGCCAGCTCGCGCAGCGCTGAGCGCCTGGCCATCCATGCGTTCTCGTCCAACACCCGTGCCGAAGTCAACTACTACCGCTTGCTGGATTTTGGCCAAGGGCACAGCCGCGCCACGGCCGCGATGATCCAGGCGGTGCGCGGGCGCTTTTCCACCCGCATGGGCGCGGCGCTGCGCCACGCCAGCAGCTTGCTGCGCCATGAACCCGAAGGGCAGCGCAGCCTGTTGGTGGTCACCGATGGCGCGCCCCACGATATCGATGTACACGACAAGCGCTACCTGATCGAAGACGCGCGGCATGCGGTTCAGGAAGCCAAGCGTGCCGGTGTGCGCGTTTGCTGTCTGGCCGTCGATGCCCAGGCCGATGCCTATGTGCGCCACATCTTCGGCTGGCGGGGTTATGACATCGCGGACGACGCCGCGCAACTGGTGCCGCGCCTGACCAGGATGAGCGCGCGCCTGGCCGCTGGGCGCTAGATGCGCAGGGCGCTGTCCAGCCTGGCACAGGACAGGCATGCCAGCGCCCGCAGTTGCGCTAAGCTGGCTGGCTTGCAGCCATTTCACCGTGCCCGCTCCACTGCACAGCGCAGGGGTGCGGGACAGACCAGGAGACAGGTTTTGGCAAACAACGATCCCTTGCGCGTCGGCATTCTTTTTTCGGAAACTGGCACCACGTCCACCATCGGTCAATCGCAGCTGCAGGGCAGCCTGCTGGCCATCGACGAAATCAACAACGCCGGCGGCGTTCTTGGGCGTGAGCTGGTGGCCGTGCGCTATGACCCGGCGTCCAATCCTGCCGAGTACGCACGCCTGGCCGAGCAGTTGATCATGCACGACCGCGTCAACACCATCTTTGGCTGCTATATGTCCAGCAGCCGCAAGGCCGTGCTGCCCGTGGTCGAGAAATGGAACAAGCTCTTGTTCTACCCCACGCTCTACGAAGGCTTCGAGTTCTCGGCGAACATCATCTACACCGGCGCCGCCCCCAACCAGAACAGCGTGCAGTTGGCCGATTTCATGACCAGCAGCTTTGGTGCGCGTGTGTACCTCATCGGCTCGGACTACATCTACCCGTATGAATCCAACCGCATACTGCGCGAATTGGTTCTGCAGCACCCCGAGGGCGAAATTCTCGGCGAGCGCTACCTGCCGCTGACGGCCACCGAGCAGGACTACCAGACCGTCATGGACGATGTGCGCCAGAAACGCCCTGACTTCATCTTTTCCACGGTGGTCGGCGACTCCACCGCCAAGCTCTACCGCGCCTATGCCGATGCCGGGTTCGACACCAAGGAAATGCCCATTTGCAGCCTCACGACGTCGGAGGCCGAGATCGGACAAATGGGCTTTGACATCGCAGCCGGCCACATCACCTCGGCGCCTTATTTCCAGTCGATCCAGTCTGCTGCCAACCAGCGCTGCCTGGCCCACCTCAAACGGCTGTTCGGCGATGACTGCCGCCCCAATCTGTGCTGGGAAGCCTCCTATTTCCAGATGCACATGTTCGCCAATGCCTTTCGCCGCTCGGGCAGCGACACCATCAGCGAGTTGCTGCCTCACCTGCTGGGCAGCGAGTTTGATGCCCCGCAGGGGCGTGTGCGCATCGATCCCGGCAACCACCACACCTGGGTCTACCCCCGCATTGGCCGGGCCAATGCGCAAGGAGCGTTCAGCATTCTGCGCGAGGCCAAACGCGCGGTATCGCCTGACCCTTATCTGGTCACCCATTCCCTGGGCGACTGGACGGTGAAGACCGAGGTCTGAGCGTGAACCAGCAGCAGCCCCGCGCCACCTCGCAGCACCTCAAAGAGCTGCGGCAACTGAACATCATCCTGATGCACCCCGATGATGCCGATGGCTTGCTGCTGGCCCAGCAGCTCCAGCGTATCGGCTGCCAGGTACGCAGCGTCTGGCCACCGGTGCAGCAGCTGCCGGGCGACCCGGATATCGTGCTGTTGGCGGTACGCCCTGATTTTTTACACCTGCTCATGCCGTGGGCGAGCGGCGAGCAGGCGCCCGCCCTGGTCGCGGTGGTGAACTATGAAAACCCCACCATCGTGTCTGCCGTGCTGGAGCTCAAGGCCCAGGCCGTCCTGCCTTCGCCGATACGCTCCTTTGGCCTGCTCTCCACCTTGGTCGTTGCGCGGCAGATCCACAAGGAGCACCGGCAAATGCAGCAGCACGTGCACAAACTGCAAAACAAGCTGCTGGGCCAACGCCGTGTGACCGACGCCAAAGCCATCCTCATCGCCACCCACCAGGTCAGTGAAGACCGCGCCTACGAAATGCTGCGCGAGCAGGCCATGAAAAAGCGCGTATCCGTCGAAGAGATCGCCCAGGCCATCATCGGCGCGAGCGAATTGTTGGGGATGAAAGGCAAGCCCGAGTAGTTGCAAGCCAAGGTTGTGGGGGGCGTGGAGAAGCCTCGGTCTGCTGCAGAGATGGCCGTGGCCGCATGCCACCTAGGCGAGGCTGACAGCTCGCAGCAGCCCATCTGCCCAGCCCGCCGCCGGCCCATTACAGCACTCGCCGGCTACCGTGTAGAGGCATAGACACAGCCGTTCCTCAACTGCCCCGAAGGGGTGATGCGCTCATTTTTCATCACGCCCTCCAGCAGCATCCCCGCACTGGCGCAGGTCGCACGGCTGCCAGCGTTGTCTTCATCGGTGCGCGCAAACACCCGCCGCGCTTTCAAATGCGTGAACGCCAAGTGCAGGACGGCCGTGACCGCTTCCTTCGCAAATCCGTTTCGGTGCATGCCACTGCGCATCCAAAAACCCATCTCCATGCTGGGAATGTCCCAGCGGATCGTGTGCAGGCCCACGCTGCCGACCAATCGCTGCTGGTGGTCCCACACCAGAAAGGCCAGGCCCGTGCCGTTTTCGCGGTCACGCATGCTGGCCAGGCAGAAGTCTTCAGAGGCGGATGCCGATGGCTCATACAGTGCCCAGGGCAGCGAGGTGGGCCAGGCGCGCAGGCTGTCCAGGCTTTCTACGACGGCAGCGTAAACGGCTTGGCCATCGCCGGGGCCGGCTAGGCGCAAGCTCAGGCGGGGTGTTGGGATGGGGGTGTCGACACTGGTAGGGAACATCGGCGCTTTCATGGGTTGAACAAAGCCGAGCGCAGGGCGCCTGTGGCGCTTCTCAGGCCTTGGATGCCAGCCAGCATAGCCTGTGCGCCGTACCCCAAGCCCCATCCACCCCGGGCAAAAACACACCCCTCCCAGCGACCAAGGGTTAGCACTGAAAGCCATTCAGGCTTTTGTTTGTACTATTTACCTGTCGGCAGGTATGTAGTCCAACACCAAGATCTGGACGGCCGGCCAAAGACACGGTTCATCGCAAAAAAAGAGCTGATCAAGGAGACAACGTGAAATCTGTACGCCCGCATGCATTGCTTTTGTCGTTATTGGCGGCCATGACCGCACCGTCTGCTTCCTGGGCCCAGGTCAGTGATGACGTGGTCCGCATTGGTGTGATGGGGGACCAGACGGGGCCTTACTCGGGCAACGGCGGTCCCGGCCATGCGCTGGCCGTCAAGATGGCGGTCGAGGACTTTGGTGGCAAGGTGCTGGGCAAGCCCATCGAGGTGGTGGTGGCCGATGACCAGAACAAGCCCGACATTGGCCTGAGCATCACCCGCCGCTGGCTGGATGTGGAGAAGTTCGACACGATCGTCGGCAACTCCGCCTCGTCGATCGCGCTGACGGTGGCCCAGCTGATGAAGGAGCGCAGCAAGCCCTACCTGATCGCAGGCACCACGACGGCCGACCTGACGAACAAGGCCTGCTCGCCGATGAATTTCAACTTCGTTGCCGACTCCTACGCGATGCCCAAGGCGGGGGTGAAGGCGCTGCTGAAGCAAGGCGTCAAGAGCTTCTACTTCATCGCGGTCGACTACGCCTTTGGCCAGGCCTACCTGGATGAGGCCACGCGCTTTATCAAAGAAGGTGGCGGCAAGGTGGCCGGGGTCACGCGCCATCCACTGGGCACGGCCGATTTCTCGTCCTACCTGCTGCAGGCGCAGGCCAGCGGTGCCGAGGCGATTGTCATCATCAACGCGGGGCTGGATCTGTCCAACGCACTCAAGCAAGCGGCTGAATACCGCATTGCCCGGGGCGGCCAGAAGGTAGCGGTGTTTGGCATGACGATCAACAGCGTCACCGCCATGGGCCTGGATGTGGCCCAGGGCCTGCAGCTGGCGCTGCCCTTCTACTGGGACCAGAACGACGAGACCCGGGCCTGGTCCAAGCGCTTCATGGCGCGCTACAACAATGGCGCGCCCACCTACCTGATGGCCGGTGCCTACAGCGCCACCACGCACTACCTGCAGGCGGTGCAGGCCGCCGGTACCGACGAGGGCAAGGCCGTGGCGGCCAAGATCCGCGAGCTGCCGGTCAACGACTTCTTCTCCAAGCAGGTCAAGGTGCGGGCCGATGGCCAGGTGCTGCGGCCGCTCTATGCGGTGCAGGTCAAGACCCCGGCGGAGTCCAAGGCCAAGTTCGACTACTACAAGATCATCGGCACCATCGCGCCGGAAGACGCCTGGCGCCCCGCCTCCGAAAGCGTCTGCGACCTGCTCAAGGGGCAGTGATGGGCCGCACCCTCGTCACCGGTGCCGCACGCGGCATTGGCCGCGCCATTGCGCTGCGCCTGGCCCAAGACGCCCTGGACCAGGGCGGTAGGGCGCAGCTGACCCTGCTGGACCAGCATGCGGCCGAGCTGGATGCGCTGGCCGCCGAGCTGCAAGCGCTGGGCGCCCAGGTCCAGGTGCTGGCGGGTGACCTGTCGGGGCTGGACTTTGCCGCCCAGGCGGTGGCTGCTGCCGTGCAGCACTGGGGCGGGCTCGATGGCCTGGTCAGCAATGCCGGCGCGGCCTTTCCCGGGGCTTTGAGCGATTACCCCGTCGCCGACTGGGACCGGACCTTTGCGCTCAATGCCCGTGCGCCGTTGCTGCTGGCCCAGGCCGCCCTGGCGCCGCTGCGTGCCAGTGGCGGCAGCATCGTGGTCATCACCTCGGTATCGGCCAGCCATGCCACACCACCACTGGGCGCCTACAGCGCCAGCAAGGCGGCAGCGCTGATGCTGGTGCGCCAGCTGGCGACCGAGTGGGGGCCGCTGGGTGTCCGCACCAATGCGCTCTCGCCCGGTTTGATTGCCACTCCCGGTACTGCGCTGGCGTATGCCGACCCGGCCGCCAAGGCCCACCGCGAGCAGCGCGTGCCGCTGCGCCGCATTGGTGAGCCCGGCGATATAGCCGGTGCCGTCAGCTTCTTGCTGAGCGATGCGGCCGCCTACATCAACGGCGCCGAGCTGGTGGTGGATGGCGGGCTGGCCCACACGATGATGGCCTCGCTGCCCCAACAGGCCTGGCAGGACCAGGCGGCGCAGCGCCGCTTGCCCCAGGCCGCTGCCGCTGGCTAGGCCGCAGTTGGCCAGCCCATAGCAACAACGTATTGTGTGATGGAGACCTGCCGTGTCTATCTCTCAAAAATTCAAGCGGGCCGCCAGCTGGGGCGTGCTCATCGGCGCCTGGGCCGGGGCGGTGGTGCAGGCGGCGGAGTTCCCTGACAAGCAGGTCACCATCGTCGTGCCCTATGCGGCCGGCGGTTTTACCGACCAGGTGGCCCGCGCCATTGCGCCGGTGCTGGCCGAGAAATGGGGCAAGCCGGTGGTGATCGACAACCGCCCCGGCGGCGGCACCACGATTGGCACGGCCCTGGTCGCCCGGGCCCCCGCCGATGGCCACACCTTGCTGCTGAGCAGCCTGGGCTACCTGACCAACCCGCTGATGATGGCCCGGCTGCCCTATGACCCGCAGGACCTCAAGCCGCTGATGATGGTGTCCGAGTCGCCCAGCGTGCTCTATGTCGGCAAGCAGGTGCCCGCCAACAACCTGGCCGAGTTCGCCAGCTATATGCGCGCCAATGATGGCAAGGTGGCCTTCGCGTCATCGGGCGTGGGCTCCAGCCCGCATATCTGTGCCGAGATGCTGGCCTCGGCCGTGGGCGCGCACATCATCCACGCGCCCTACCGGGGCAATGCGCCGGCCTTGAATGCGTTGATGGCCGGCGAGGTGGCTGCGTTGCTGGATGCACCCAGCTCGGTGAGCTACGTACAGGCCGGGCGCATGAAGGTGCTGGGCGTTGCCAGTGACAAACCCGTGCGCAGCGCACTGCCGCTGACCCCGTTCTCCCAATCGTCGGCACCCGAGCTCAAGCGCTACAGCTGCAGCAGCTTCTTTGGCTTCTTCATGCCCGCCAAGGTGCCCGCAGCCCTGCAGCAGCGCATCTACCGCGTTCTGCGCGCGGTGGTGGAAGTGCCCACGGTGGCCGAGGGCGTCACCCGCCCTGGTGGCGAACTGCACCTGCTCGGCCCCGAAGACTTCACGGCCTACCTGGATGCACAGCGCCCGCGCTGGGCCGCCGTGATCCGAGAAAAGCACATTACCCAGGAATGAGGGCAGGGGGCCCTCAGCCCCTGCCAACCCCTTGTCGTTTGATTTGACCTTGAACCCGGAAACATGACAGCAACCACCGATCCCTATGCCGACTTTCGACAAACCCTGCGCGACTTTGCGCAGCAGCAATGCCCGCCCGCGCTGAAAGCCAAGGTCCGCGCCAACGAGAAGCTGGGCCGCGCCGAGATGAGCGCGTGGGCCAAGATCCTGCAGCGCAAGGGCTGGAGCGCGCCCAATTGGCCGATCGAGTGGGGCGGCACTGGCTGGGACATGCAGCAGCGCTACCTGTTTGAAGAAGTGATGGCGCAGGAAGACTGCCCGCCGCTCTACCACCATGGCATCGGCCATATCGGCCCGGTGATCATGCACTTTGGCACGCCCGCGCAAAAGGAGCGCTACCTGCCACGCATTGTGGACGGCAGCGAATGGTGGTGCCAGGGCTACTCCGAGCCCGGCGCCGGCTCCGACCTGGCCTCGCTGCGCACCGCAGCGGTGCGCGATGGCGATGACTACGTCATCAACGGCCAGAAGATCTGGACCTCCCATGCGCAGGAGGCCGACATGATGTACACCCTCGTGCGCACCTCCAAGGAGGGCAAGAAGCAGGCTGGTATCTCCTTGCTGCTGGTGCCGATGGACACGCCCGGCATCGAGGTGCGCCCCATCCCGACGATTGACCACTGGCACCATGTCAACGAGGTGTTCTTGCGCGATGTGCGCGTGCCCGTGGCCAACCTGATTGGCGAAGAGGGCGGCGGCTGGGCCTGCGCCAAGTTCCTGCTCGACCGCGAGCGCCTGTCGCCGGCCACCGTGCCGCGCCTGGTGCGCCTGCTCGAGCAGATCGAGCAGCCGCTGCGCGAGCGCGGCCGTACGCAACAGGGCGCCAGCCAGCACATGCTGCTGGAGCGTCTGTTCCTGGCGCAGGCGGCTGTGGCTGGCGCCAAGGAGATGCTGATCAGCGCCATCGACGAAGAGATGCAGGGCACCCTGGCCTCGTCCAAATCCTCGGCGCTCAAGCTGTTCTGCTCCGACCTGGCCCAGCAGATCATCGGCATCGCCTTTGACATGAGCCCCGGCTACGCGGCGCGCCTGATTCCAAGCCTGCCCGAGGGCAGCCCCGCCGATGTGGAACTGAAGCGCGAGCTGATCCACACCTACCTCTTCTACCGCTCGCGCACCCTGGCCGGTGGTACCAGCGAAGTACAAAAAAACGTGATTGCACGCGATATCTTTGGAGCCTGACCCATGCCTTTTCAAGCCTCTCCCATGTTTCCGGGCGACCTGTACGACACAACGCTGCGGGTGGCCGCTGATGCCCAGGCGGTGAATGCCGCGCTGACCGAAGCCCAGGCCTCCGACCAGGCCAGTGACAGCTGGCAGCAGTTTTTGGAGCTCGGCTGGCAAGCCGTCCTGGTGCCCGAGGCCAGTGGCGGCGCGGGCTCGACCTTCGCCGATGTGGCCTCCATCGCAGAGGCCGCTGGCCGCTATGGCCTGACCACGCCGCTGGTTGCACGCTGCGCCGTGGTGCCAGCGGTGCTGGGCGCCATCCCCCGCCGCGACGATGTGGCGCAGATGCTGGGGCTGCTGGCCGCTGGTGAAGTCTCGATCGCCCCGGTTTTTACGCATGACGGCAGCTGCAACCTGACGGCGATGGTCGATGCCGAAGGCGTGCAACTGCAGGGCAGCCTGCGCGGCATCGACCTGAGCGAGCCGGCCAGCCATCTGCTCTTCCTGGCCCGCAGCGCTGCTGGCGAAGCCTTGCTGCTGCTGGCCAGCCGCGACCAGCTGGGCGGGAGCCTGCAAAGTTGGGCTGGCCACGATGGCCGCGTGACGGCCGACCTGGCGCTGAAGGCCACGCGCCTGCCCGCCAGCGCCGTGCTGCAACGGGGCCGGGCGGCAGTGGCTGCTGCCGAGCGCGCCGGTACCGTGGGCGCGCTGGTCTGCTGCGCGCAGATCGTAGGCGCCATTGGCGCGATGGTGGAGCAGACCATCGAGTACCTGAACACGCGCCAGCAGTTTGGCGTGCAGTTGTCCACCTTCCAGGCGCTGCGCCACCGCACGGTAGAGATGTATGTGGCCTATGAGAGCGTGCGCGGCATGGTGCGCGAGCGCGTCGTGTCCTTTGACCTGGGGGATGGTGACGCGCATGCAGTGGCGCTGCTCAAGCACTACCTGTCGATCGCGGCCCGCCAGGTGGGCGAGTCGGCGATCCAGCTGCATGGCGGCATTGGCATGTCGCGCGAGCTGCCTGCGGCCCGCCTGGCCATGCATGCGATAGGCTGCAGCCTGCAGTGGGGCGACCGCTACGAGCAGCTCGACAGCCTGGCCGCCGGCATGGCCGCCGAGATCGCGGCTGAAGTCGCTGCTGAATCGGCACCTACCGCCGCCCGCGCCTGAGAGGACCCGCCATGAGCCACGCATCTTCGTCCCTCGACGCCTTGTTCCACCCCCGTTCGGTGGCGCTGGTCGGCGCCTCGTCCGATCCGGAGCGCATTGGCGGCCGGCCGCTGCGCTTCATGCTCGAAGCCGGCTTTGCCGCGCCCATCTACCCGGTCAACCGCAGCGGCGCGCTGATCCAGGGCCTGCAGTCCTACCAAAAGGTGTCGGATATTCCGTTCCCGGTCGACCAGGCCATCATCTGCGTGCCGGTGGCCGGGGTGGAAGAGGCCGTGCGCGATGCCATTGCCAAGGGCGTCAAGGCCATCCAGGTGATGACGGCCGGCTTTGCCGAGATTGATGCAGCCGGCCGCGCGCTGCAGGACCGCATGGTCGGCCTGTGCCGCGCAGCCGGTGTGCGCATGCTGGGCCCCAACTCGCTGGGCCTGCTGAATGTGCCGGCGCGCTTTTTCTCGACCTTCTCGACCTTTCTCAACGGCGCCCAGCCCCGGCCGGGCGCCATCTCGCTGGCCACGCAAAGCGGCGCCTTTGGCTCGGCCGCCTATGGCCTGGCCACCTTGCGTGGCCTGGGTTTCAGCAAGATCATCGCCACCGGCAATGAGGCCGATGTTGATGTGGCCGAGAGCATCGACTACCTGGCCGACGACCCGGACACCCGCATCATCTGCGCGGCGGTCGAATCCTGCCGCGACGGCAACCGCCTGCGCCGCGCCCTGCTCAAGGCGGCCCACGCCGGCAAGCCGGTGCTGATCATGAAGGTAGGGCGCACCGAGCTGGGTGCCGCTGCTGCCTCCACCCATACCGGCTCGCTGGCCGGCAACGACAAGGTCTACGACACGGTGTTCCGCGAATGCGGCGCCCTGCGGCCCGAGTCCATCGAGGAGATGCTGGACATCGCCTACCTCTACACCGTCAGCGGCGTGCTGCCAGCCAATGACGAGCTGGGTGTCTTCACCGGCTCGGGCGGCATCGGCGTGCTGATGGCCGACGAGGCGGGCGCCCAGGGCATGGAGCTTCCACCGTTGCCTGCCCCCGCCCGCGAGGCGACCCTGGCGCTGCTGCCTTTTGCGGTGGCCGCCAACCCGCTGGACATGACGGCCCAGGTCACCTCGGTGGCCAGTGGCACCGCGCGCACGCTGGGTGTGATGCTGGAGCACACACGCTATGGCGCGGTGCTGGGCTACCTGGCCCATGTGGGCCTGTCGCCCGAGCGCTTTGCCAGCACCCAGCAAGAGATTGCCGCGCTGGCCGCGCAGCACCGCGAGCGCCTCACTATCCTGGTGATGCTGGCCTTGCCCCAGGTGCGCAGCGCGCTGGAGCAGCAGGGTGTGGCCGTGTTTGAGGACCCGACCCGCGCCGTGCGCGCCGTTGCCGGCCTGGCCAAGATCCGCCAGCGCAGGCAGACGCTGTACCAGCTGCCCGGCAGCGCGCAGCCTGCCGCGCCCGCGTTGGCGCTGGACGATGTGCATACCGAAAGCGGCGCCAAGCGGGCGCTGTCGGCCGCCGGCCTGCCGGTGCCGCCGGAGTACCTGTGCAGCACCGCTGCCCAGGCGGCCGCAGCAGCGGCAGAAGTCGGTTTCCCGGTGGTGGCCAAGATCGTCTCACCCGACATCGCGCACAAGACCGAGGTCGGCGGCGTGATGCTCAATCTGCAGGATGCCGCTGCCGTCGAACGCGCCTTTGGTACCTTGATGGACCGCGCCCGCACAGCGCGGCCCGATGCCCGCCTGGAGGGCGTGTTGATCGCTCCGATGCTCAGTGGCGGCGTGGAGGTGATCCTGGGCCTGCACCGCGACCCGACCTTTGGCCAGATGGTGATGTATGGCAGCGGCGGCACGGCGGTGGAGCTGTTCCAGGATGTGGCGCTGGCATCGGCGCCGCTGACCACAGCCCGCGCCCAGGCGCTGGTCGATGCGGTGCGCTCCAGCCAGCTGCTGCGCGGCTGGCGCGGCGGCCCGAAGTATGACGAAGCCGCACTGGTGCAGGCGCTGTGCCGGCTGTCGGAGTTTGCGGTGCAGCATGCCGACAGCATCCAGAGCGTGGACATCAACCCGCTGATGGTGCGCACCCAGGGTGCTATGTGCCTGGATGCGGTGATCGAGCTGCCCGCGCAGGAGGAACAGCCATGAGCAGCGAAGCACGGCTGGCCCAACTGGAGGCGCGGCTCCAGGCCCTGAGCGACCGCGAGGCGATCCGCGAAGCCCTCTACTCCTACTGCCGGGGCATTGACCGGGGCGACGAAGCGGCCCTGCGCGCCGCCTACTGGCCCGATGCCACGGACCGACATGGCGCCTACCAGGGCAGTGCGGAAGGCTTTATCCAGGCAGCGCTGCCCCAGCTGGCCAAGGGGCGCTACATCCACAACATCGCCAACCTGTCCATCCACCTGAACGGCGATGCCGCAGCGGTGGAGGCGTATTTTCTGGCCTACCAGACGGACACCGATGCCGCTGGCGCGCCGCGCGCCACTTTCTTGTGCGGCCGCTATGTCGATCTGTTCACCTGCCGCGCCACGGCCACCGCCGCGCGCGAATGGCGGGTGGCCAAGCGCGTGGTGGTCTACGACTGGCAGGACATCTGGGCCGCGCCCACGCAGGACGAAGCCACGCGCTTTGGCCGGCGCCTGCCTATTGGCGCCAGGGCGCCTGACGACCCCTGGTACGCGTTGATGCGCGAGGTGGCCATGCCCGCTAGCCCATAGCCGCGCCGCTAACCGCGCTCCATCTGGCGGATCGCGTCCGCCCCTTCTGCCCCTGCATCTGACTGCAGGGACTTTCTTTCTCACTGCGTACCTAGCGCGGTGCGGATCTGCTCGGTCTAAAAAACAGCAAAGCGTTTTCACCGTGGTCGTGCATGGGGCCAGGCCCGACCACGTCTTTCCAAAAGTACTACAGGAGACAAACCATGAAAGCCAACAAGCCCAGACTTCATCCGCTGCTTGCAGCACTCATCGCTACCACGGCGGCCGGGGGCGCAGCGGCGCAAACCGCGCAGACCCAGGAGCTTAAGCAGATTACCTCGCCAGCCGGGGGGCTGGCGCTGGGCAGCAGCAGCTCGGTGCAGGTCTATGGCCTGATCGACAGCAGCGTGGCCAGCGTATCGATGCAAGGCCAGCGCGCCACCAAGCTGGAAAGCGGCCACATGATGGGCTCGCGCCTGGGCTTCAAGGGCAGCGAGGACTTGGGCGGCGGCCTGCGCGCCAACTTCCAGCTGGAGATGGGTATCAACACCTCCAACGGCGCGCAGCAGCAAAACCAGGGCTTTGGCGCCAAGGCCTTTGGCCGGGGCTCGCTGATCAGCCTGACCGGCAACTTTGGCGAGCTGCGCATGGGCCGTACCCTGGCATCGCTGCCGACCGAGGTGCAGGCCGTGGGTGACCCCTTTGGCCTGGGCGGCGGCGGCAACCTGCAGGGCATCCAGCCATCGCCCGGCCGGCAGAACAACAACATCCTCTACCAGAGCCCGTCGATCGGTGGCTTTATCGGCAAGGCGGCCTACACCATCAGCGAGTACACGCGCCAGAACATCGACATCGAGCACCGTGCCCACCAGTACACCCTGGCGCTGTTCTACAAGAACGATGCCTGGAGCGCAGCGGTATCGGCCACGCGCATGACCAACCCCACCGATGGATCGGCGACGCGCTATTTCAACTCGGCGCTGGCCTATGACTTCAAGGCCTTCAAGCTGTTTGGCTCGTTTGCCACCTTCAAGAACCCCGGCGCGGCCATCACGCCGACCGTGAACACCGGCCTGGACAACAGCGGCCAGCTCGCCGGCTTCCCCTCGGTCGGCTACTACGAAGGCCAGGACGACCGCAGCTTCTCGATCGGCGCCTCGGTCAAGCTCGGCCCTGGCACCTTGCTGCTCAACGCCATCGACCTGAACGACACCGGCCCGCTGAACCGCGATGCGCGCCAGTACGGCGTGGCCTACCTGTACCCCATGTCCAAGCGCACTACCTTGTACACCGACTATGGCTATGTGAAGAACAAGAACGGTGCTGGCTACACCTTGACCGGCGCGGTGACCGCTGCGGGCTTTACCAACAATGGCAACAGCAATGCCTACCGGGTGGGCATCATCCACAGCTTCTAACGGCAGGCGAAAGCAACAAGGCCCAGGCGTTTGCAGCGCCTGGGCCCTTTTTATGGGGAGTAGCTTTAGCGTGTTGGATTGCTAGCCAGCAGCCCCTGGAAAATCATGTCAATGTACTGCTGCACCACCTGGCGGGTGCTGAGCCGCCCGGTGGGCGAGTGCCAGCGGGGCAGCTGGTTCAGCACGGCCAGCAGCATGCGGCTGGCAATAGTGGGGTCCACCTTCTGGAACACCTGGCTGTCCACAGCTTGCTGGATCGCGTCGCGCAGCAGTTTTTCATACTGGTCACGCAGGGCCAGGTTCTCGGTACGGGGCTTGGCATTGTCGCCAAACCAGAACATGTTGGAGCCGGCGATCCAGGAGTCGCGGTTGCGCTCCATATAGTCTGCCGAGGACAGCATGAACTCGCGCACCTTGGCTTCGGGGCTGGTCACCTTGCCCATGGCGGCAGACACGTAGTTGACGAGGGTGCGCATGCCATCGACCAGGATGCTTTCGTAGAGCGCATCCTTGTTGGGGAAGTGGTAGTACAGCGCGGCCTTGGTGATCTGGGCCTCTTCAGCAATGTCGCGCAGCGAGGTGCCGTCAAAGCCCTTGGTGGCAAACAGCCGCATCGCTATTTCTATCAGTTGCTCTTTCCGGTCTTCCACACGCATGCGCGTGCTGCTGCCTTCTTCGGGGGCGTCGGAGGTTTTCGTCGTGTTTTTTTGCATAGTCACCAAAATTTATGTGCGCTGATATCGCCCGGGAGACGGCCGATCCGCACCCGGCGGCTTGTGGCTTCTGGGCGGTGGCACCATCATAGTTCAACGAAAATCATCCATCCACCGGGCCCAGCCCGACGCTGTCGGGAGGGGGCGCAAAGGCTGCGTTGCCCCGGTGTTGTAGCCCAGGGGCGGCAGCCATCGATGATTCTCGGCACGTGGGATTGAGAGCCGCTAACAGGACCCAGCAAACGGAAGGTTTGCGATGGAAGCTCGCCGCCCCCGGCAAGGCAGGGCGCAGCCGGCGAGGCAATAACCTATCAAGGCTTGTGTCAGCGGCTCTTAGCGGCTCCCGGCTGGTCTCAGCGGCCCTTGTAGACCGGCTCGCGCTTTTCCAAAAATGCCTGCTGCGCCTCGCGCGTGTCTTCCGTCTTGGACAGCGCCACGGTGTTGCCTTGCTCGTAGCGGTAGGCATCACGCGTGGGCATCAGCAGGGTCATGCGCGCAGCCTCCTTGGCCAGGCGCAAGGCAATAGGGCTCTTGGAGGCAATCTCGCGCGCCATCTCCATCGCATAGGGCATCAGCTGGTCGGCGGGCAGGCAGGCCTCGATCAGGCCCAGGCGGTACATCTCTTGCGCCGACACCTTCATGCCGGTAAAGAACATGCGGCGTGCGCGCGACTGGCTGAAATAGCGCTGCAGGAAGGTGACACCCCCCGCCAGGCCCACATTGATTTCAGGCATCGAGAAATAGGCATCTTCCGAGGCCACCCAGATGTCCGAAGCCATCACCAGCCCAAAGCCAGCCCCCAGCGCTGGCCCATTGATCGCCGCAATGATGGGCTTGGAGCATTCCATGATCGCGTTGTTCGACTCGCGCACCAGGCGGTTGTGGCGGCCATAGGCACCGGGCTCACCCGCCAGGTTGGGGCGCTCGCGAATGTCGGCACCGGCCGAGAACACCTTGCCCGTGCCGGTGAGCACGATGCAGGCTACATCGTCGCGGTCAGACAGCTCGTCAAACAGCTCCATGATCTCGTTGCGGAACTCCTTGTTCTGCGCGTTGACGGGCGGGCGGTTGAGGGTGACAACGGCAATCTTGTCCTTGATGTCGACGATGAGCGTGTTGTAGGCCATGCAGGGTCTCCTGGTTGAATACTAGTAATTTACCGGTCGGCAAGTAAATATTAGCGAATAACGGCGGAGGGCTCAAGCGGGTTGGTACGGGGGAGGGGTGGGGGTGTCGCTCAGGTGATTGGGGTCACTGCAGGAGGGGCAAAGCAGGGTGTCGTCTGGGTGGCTATGCGCGCCAACGCTTGAAGATATTTGATTTTTTTCGCGCCATGATTTGAACTGGACGTATGCGCGTTTAGAGGCTTCAGGGAACTCGCATTCGTCGTTGGCACGCTAGTGTCCGCAGCTAGTTTGCGGTGTTCTAAGTACATTCGTGGGCCATAAGTGGCCCTGTAAGTCATGGCTGCTGGAGGCCGCTTCAGGCTGGATGCAGCCGCTGAGATTTGGCAAGCCTTTGACCGCTGCCGCCAATACCAGACGTTGACCTTCTATCTGACTAGACGTCTGCTGTGTACCTCAAACCGGTAGGTGGCTGCATCGGAGTGCGCCAGACAACATGAACGACAGCTCTTCTAAGCTGCGAACTGGTGCTACCGACCCGGAGCAGCCGGTTAAGGCAAAGCTACAAAGCCGTCATCTACCGATGTACGGAACCCATGGCATGGCCCCACTACGTGCGCAAGCTATAGTGTTTGGAACGAATGTGCTCACGGCCATGATTCAGCAACCGTGCGGCGCGTAACACAGGAAGGGCGACGGGTTTCATGGCTGAATTTATTATTTCAGAATGCACGCGACAAAAGTAAGCTACAAGCCCCTTGCAGCACTTTTCACGTGCCGATTTAGTGCGGCTAACACGACTGGCCGAAACTTGGACCAAGAGCGGTACGCTTGATAGCTCATGTCCTGACGCCCTGTTAGCAAAGAGCTGTGGCAACAACTGCCGCCCCTGATTCCTGCCTTCACGGCCTCAGCCGAGGGAGGACCGCGCCGCTGCAAGTGCCCAGCCCTCGGGGGGCCTGGAAACGTATCGAGGCAAGCTCGGCACCAAGCGGCACATGGTCGTAGACGCCTGGGGTATTCCTTTGGTGATGCTGGTCAGTGGCGCCAGTCGGCACGACTCCATGATGTTCGAAAAGTGCATCGATGCACTCCCAGCAGTCAAGGGACTGCGCGGAAGGCCGCGGCGCTGGCCCTCGAAGCTGCATGCGGACAAGGGCTATAGCTACGCGAGATGCCGAGCGCACCTGCGCAGCCATGGCATATCAAGCAGGATTGCCAGGCGGGGCATCGAAAGCAGCAAGCGCCTGGGTAAACATCGCTGGATGGTGGAGAGAACCCATGCATGGTTTGCCGGCTTTGGCAAGCTGCGTATCCGCTTCGAGCGTAGGCTGGACATCCACCACGCACCGCTCATGTTGGCCGCTGCCATCATTTGTTCGCGATTCGTCGAACAGTTGTATTAGCCGGTCTAAGCATATGTGTTGGCAATTTGCACAGGCCTTCCTCAGCATCTTTCTCGCCTTCTGCTCTTTATCGCAATCAAGTGGCTTCGCGGCCCCTTGGGTTGCACCATGGTTGCCCCCCTGCATACCAGCAAGGCCGGGGAGCTTGTTTAGACGCATATCCTGCCAAATCAGGCCTGACTCAAATTGAGCTTAGGAATGGCTGTAACTTTCTGTATGCTTGTGGGTGAATCGTATTGTTCTTTGGCCTTGAGTGCATATCAGCAGTAAGCAGGATTAGTCACCAGAGGGCACTACTTCGGTCACACTACATCAATGGCCCAGCTCGCTAGGCGTTGGCCTACCTATACGCGGCTACATTCATTCGCTCTGATGGAGCAATATATTTGGAGAGGTTGATGTACGACATAAGTTCGTCCCGTATAACTCATTGTGCCGTTCATCGGATCGGTAACCGACTACGCGAAGAAGGTTGCAAGCTCTCCTCGCAAGAGGTGCAGGGCACTGCAGAACTGCATGGAGCTTTGTTAAGAAGCTATCTGTCCCCTCTCGTGAAGAGTGGACAGGAATTTTCTTTCTATCATGAATCCGATATAAGCTTAAACGCGATAAGCAGTTTTGCTCGCAAGGTTTTTGATAGTCCAGAAAATTTTTTAGATTTAAGTCAGAGTATTGCAAAGCATCTGTATTCGGTTTCAACGCACCCTAGCATCCTCAATGGGGAATTCATTGCAATATTATTTCAAGATGTGCGAAAGGATCAAAGATCTTCTTTAGCATTAGGCTTGTATAAAATTGAGCAGCGAGAAGTTTTTCTTGATATTGAGGCAAAAAATGATTCCTTGAATCTTGTTGGGATTAATGGAATTTCTCTCAATAATATTCAGAAGGGCGTTCTCATTGTTGATGATGATCTCAAACTTTTTGTTAAGGAGTCGGGGGGGCAGCACACAAAATACTGGGTCGAGGATTTTCTAAAGGCACGCCCTCGCCAAACAAATTCCTCTACAACGAAAGTGGTTGCTGAATTTGTCAAGCAGGTATGTTCCAGAATTGATTTTGAATCAGGAGTTTCTTTAAGAAGAGACCTAGTTGACATCTTCTCTGCAGGGGATTCAGTTCGCTATAAAGATATATCGGAGGCAACAGAGCGCTACCTAGAAAAGGATCAAGTTGCACAACTTACTCAGCAGTTGGAGGAGCGATCAGGATTCTCTATTGTGGAAAGTGAGATGGAGTGCGAGCTTTTGGGTAAGCAAACAAAAAATATCTTGCATCAATATCCGTTAACAGATGGCATTACGCTTTCCATATCAGATGCAAGGGTGCGGATGGAAAATTTTTCGCTTATCAAAACGAAAAACGGCTATCGTGCGGTAATTGACATTATTTCGGAGGGAAACTGATGGCGGGTGAAAAATCAAAAACTTCTGGTGAAATCGGTGAAAAAATTGCAGGCGGTTTGCTGCACAAGATTGGATGGGCGGCAAGCTTAAAAAAATATCCCTATACCGTGTAATACACGGACGCATGTTAATGAGAGAGGAAATCAGCGTACATCTCACGGGGAAGATAGGGTTTTTTTCTACAATAATCCTTTTCACGATGCTAGAACAGACATTGTTCATGTATCTGTAAAAAATAAATTGGGCGCTTATCCGACATCGGAGGCATCCTTGCGTCGTGAATTTAAAGAGCATTTGGCCGAGCTTCATGAGATTATGGAGTGTGCAATTTATAGTCAGGAGGTCGCTGAAGCATTAACACATTTCAAAGGCCGAAAAAATACATTTCATTCCGGGCTATTAATATGGGTGCACAATGACTCAAATAGCATAGATAGAGATATAAAGCCAGTCCTCTCTAAGATGCGCCTGGAACAAGAGTCCGATATACCAGTCTACCTAATAGATGCGGGTCGTGCAGGCTTCTTGTTGAAAATTTTGGATGATGTCAAAATGCGATGCGAATCTTGGAGTTTCTATTTTCCAAGCATAGGCACTGCGTTGACGGTCGATGAGTCAAGAACTAGAACATTTTTGCCTTTGGAAATCATTGCATCCGATGTTGTACCAATTTTGACTCGCGAAGGTGAGAGGAGTGAGTTGCTAATTTATGCTAATCAAGCATTTGATGGAAACTCTTATAAGAAGTTGATGGCGTATGGTTTGAAATTTAGCCTAGGCCTTGTTTCAACGATCAAGATAGGATTGCCTGATTACAACGCAGCGACAGATGCCCCTGAGGCTGAGAGAGCGAGGCTTGCTTTTTCGGAGCGTGACGAGAAGATAGAGCCTTTCTCTTTTAATCGTTCCATCCTGTCTCTACTTGAGGAGAATTGACCATGATAGTGGGGCGTGTAATTGACTTGAATTCAACAATTGTTTGTGGTTCTGATCTCCGCATTCTTCTCAACAGCGACCATCTTAGCTATGGAGAGGTTCATTCGACTTTAAAGGAGAAAGGGGTTTTTGTTGGGAACTCAGATAAATCTATAACGGTTCCCCTGTTATCATCCACTCTTTTAACTCCTGATAATTTTACTCGTCTCATCGAGGCGAGTGTTAATCGGGAGTCTCAACCTAAGGTAAAGGTGGCTGGACTAGCTCTCGTTGGAAATGATGTCGATTGGATTGCTGTTTTAAAGAAAGATCTATTTGATGCATCCTTTAATCCTACCCGTGATGATTCAGGAATAGTATTTACAAGAAACCCATCTCTTGTGGTCCGTGGTGCAGATAGAGTGCAAATCTCGTATCAGATTTGCAGGCAGGATATTAGTAAAGATTGGATTGAGCGTGAGCTAACATTTGATGGCCAAGTCGTACTAGAGAAAATCGATGATAAATTAAAGCTCGATTTTATTTCAACTCATTCCTCTAAAGAAACCGACGTAATTAATAAAAAACTAACTTCTCGCGTCTCTAAAATTCTTCATAATGCAGGTGTCGCAACGTCCGATGAGGCTGTATCCGTATCTTTTGGGTCGTTTGATAACGAAGAGAGAGTGCGTTACTTTAAACGTTTGACTGCGGGGCATGGCAGTTGCTTGTCAGCCGGAAGCGTTGGGGATATTGAAATCTGCCTTGATCCTGATGGTCCTGCACTTCCGGATGATTTAGAGGTTTCTTGGATGAAGCAAACTGTTCGACGTCTTAATGTGGATGGCGAGCGCCTAAATGATATTTTTCTAATTAATGATGAAAAATACTATAAGCATTATTATATTACTCGGATGAATGTGACATTCCCCTTCAACGTGACAGCTAATAGTGGTCATTGCCACGTTTCATTTTTCTTTAGTGGCTCGAGAATAATTGGGGAAAAATCCGAACTGACCTTTGCATGTTTGCGCTGGTCCTATAACGATGCACCGAATGCCGATGCGAGGAAAGAGATTAATTTCACTGTGCAGCATGCTCTTAGATCTATGATTGAGGAAAAATTTGAACTGACACTCTCTGAGCGTATGCCTGCAGCTCCTTTAGCTTAAGGCACGGCTAGTACCACTTGTTAAAAGAGTAAAGAAGATCGGCGCGCTTGACAGCTCATGTTCCAAGCCCTGCTAGTAAAGAGCTCTGGAACAGCGCCAGCCTCTGACTCCTGTCTTCTCTCCATCCGCTCGTGGTGGCCCGTGCCACCATAATGTCAGTGACGAGGGCATACTAAACGGTATTTTTTCGTCCCGCGTCTAGGCACCTCCCATGATAGTGCTTTCTTCAATTTTAGGTTGAAGCGGCAGTATGAAATGCTGGCGACGATAGAGAAAGGCTCTCGGCCAATTCGCAGCACGAAAAAGACAACATTGAGCTTGGCCTATTTTAAATAGAGGTCGCAATTTATAAGTAGGGCCTAGGTGGATGTGCAACTAGGCCATATTTTCGATTAAATGATTTCCCTATTAGAAATGATTTAATATATGTGCCTCGAGATTCCTCAATCCTCTGAGATGGGTGGGATAATTGTTTCGCCGGAAGCCACCTCGCTTTCGATCTCCTGAGCAATTTCATGAAGACTGAAATAGAGATTGCGAAACCGCCGTGCTGTTTCGTCGGCAAGCGCCTTTTGTGTTGGCACATTCGTCAGTTGAGGTGCAAGCAACGTGCATGTTGCTTGAAAAAGATGCCAATTTACATTTTTCATGAAGATATGTCCTAGCTTTGTGGTTGATGACTGGCGGGCCTTTGTACTGCCTAGGTCTATGGTAAATGAAGCTCGCATCTGTTGGGTGATCGGTTCAAAAAAACGCCTTGGATACCCCGATGCGGTCACAAGCCAGTAACCGCTTTTTGGCCATCAGCGGCCAGCCAGCGAGATAGCCTCGGCCGGCTGCAATCGCTGCATATCAGCCCTTTGACGTCCTGAATAGGCCAACTATCGGCGCTAATAGACGCTACCCAGTCACTCCCGAAACTTAGAACCTAGCGACTAGAACTGCACGAAGTGCAAAACTGAGAAAAAGGAGATTTGGAGCCTTAACGACCCAACTTCGTGCAAGCTCCCGTCCTAACTCACTGCCAATTTCAGAATCCATTGCAGACCGCGACCAACTAAACCCTTATCGCCCCCATCAACTTCCCCCCTAAACCGCCAGCGTCCCCCCATCCACCGGCAACGTCACCCCATTCACATAACTAGCCAACACCGACACCAAAAACACCGCCGGCCCGGCCAGCTCCTGCGGCACACCAATGCGCCCGGCAGGTGTCCGCTGGATAAAGCCTTGCAGGCGCTGCGGGTTGTTGCGGGTGGCTTCGGTCATGGGGGTGTGGATGACGCCGGGGGCCAGGGCGTTGACGCGGATGCCGTCGCGGCCCAGGTCCAGCGCCAAGGTCTGGGTGGCCATTTTGACGGCGCCCTTGGAGGCGGAGTAGCCCATGGCGTTGCCCTGGGCGATAAAGGCCGCGCCGGAGGCGATGTTGAGGATGCAGCCGCGCGTGGTGCGCAGCGCGGGCAGCCAGGACTGCACCATGTTGTAGAGGCCAAAGACGTTCACATCGATGACCTGGCGCAGGTGGCGCGATGCCTGGGGGTGGTCGATGCCTTCGCGGATCAGCAGGCCGGCATTGTTGACGAGGGTGTCCACCGGGCCGATGTCGCTGCCGATGCGGGCGGCCAGCGCCTGGCAGGCCTCCAGATCAGTCACATCCAGTGCAAAGGCCCAGCCCTCTACGCCTGCGGCTTTTACCTGGGCCAGGGTGTCGGCGCAGCGCGCAGTGTCCAGATCGGTCACGATGACGCGGGCGCCGGCCTTGGCAAAGCTGATCGCAATGGCCTGGCCAATGCCGCTGGCTGCGCCGGTGATAAGGGCAAGGCGGCCTTGCAGCAAGCCGGGCGTCTCGGGGAAATGGCTGGGGGCCTGGGGCTGAACAGGGGCTTGCGTGGGTACGGATGTTGGATCGCTCATGCTTATGCTCCTTGGCTGGTCTGGCTGCGGCTCTGGCGTTCGGCTTGGCTTTGGGCTTCCAGCTGTGGTGCCGCCTGGCGCGCCTGGCGGGTTTCCAGCCAGGCGTAGAGCTGGCCGATGATGCCCTTGCGGAACAGCATCACGACGACGACAAAGACAAGGCCTTGGATGATCAGCACCCACTCGGCCATGGCGACCAGGTAGTTCTGCATGCTGACGATGATGGCCGCGCCAATGACGGGGCCCAGCAAGGTCTGCAGGCCGCCGACGATGCAGATGAGCAGCGCCTCGCCCGAGGTGGTCCAGTTCACATCGTTGAGGGTGGCCAGCTGGAAGGTGATGACCTTGAGCGCACCGGCCAGGCCGGCGAGCGCGGCCGACAGCACAAAGATCACCAGCTTGTAGCGCAGCACCTGGTAGCCCAGCGACTGGGCGCGCGCCTCGCTGTCGCGGATGGCGCGCAGCACCTGGCCGAAGGGCGAGTAGACGATGCGGTAGATGAGCCAGAAGGCGGCGGCGACCAGGGTGGCGGCAAAGTAATACAGCGTGGTGTTGTCGTCCAGCGAGATAAAGCCAAACACCTCCGGCCGGGGCACGTTCTGGATGCCGTCCTCACCACCGGTAAAGGGCAGGCGCAGCGCAAAGAAGTAGATGACCTGGGAGAAGGCCAGGGTGATCATCGAGAAGTAGATGCCGTGGCGGCGGATGGCCAGCAGCCCGGTGACCACGGCCACGGCCATGGCGCAAAGCATGGCCAGCAGGATGGCGGCCGAGCCGTCCCAACCCCAGACCTTGATGGCATGCGCGGCCGCATAGCCGGCCGTGCCAAAAAACATGGCATGGCCAAAGGACAGCAGGCCGGCGTAACCCATCAGCAGGTTGACCGATGCGGCCAGCAGCGCGTAGCACATCAGCTTGATCAGAAAGACCGGGTAGGCCACCAGCGGCGCCAGCAGCAGGGCCACCAGCGCCAGCACCAGCAAGATGGTGTTGGTGCGTTGTGAGAAGAAATGCATGTTCAATCCTTGGGAAAGACAAGAGCTTGGGTGGAGACCCAGGGGGCAGGGCGGTGCGGGCGCATCAGTGCGCTCTGCCAAACAGGCCGTTGGGGCGCACAGCCAGCACGATGATCATCACGATGAAGATGACCACGCCGGCGCCTTCGGGGTAGATGACGCGGGTCAGGCCCTCGATGGCGCCCAGCGCAAAGCCGGTGATGATCGATCCCATGATCGAGCCCATGCCGCCGATGACGACCACGGCAAAGACGATGATCATCAGGTTGGAGCCCATCAGCGGGCTGACCTGGTAGATGGGTGCGGCCATCACGCCGCTGAAGCCGGCCAGGCCCACGCCCAGCGCATAGGTCAGGGTCAGCATGCGCGGCACATTGATACCAAAGGTGCGCACCAGGGGCGTGTTCTCGTTGGCGGCGCGCAGGTAGGCGCCCAGCTTGGTTTTTTCGATGAAGTACCAGGTCACCAGGCAGACCGCCAGGCCCGCCAGGATCACCCAGACGCGGTACATCGGCAAAAAGCTCAGGCCCACATCGATGCCGCCTTGCAGCGGGTTGGGGTAGGGCTGGCCGCTGACGCCAAACCACAGCCGGAAGGCGCCCTCCATCAGGATGGAGATGCCGAAGGTGAGCAGCAGCGCGTAGACATGGTCTACCGCATAGAGGTGGCGCAGCATGGTGCGCTCCAGCAGGATGCCGAAGGCCGCCACCACCAGCGGCGCCAGGATCAGCGCCCACCAGTAGCTCAGCCCCAGGTAGTGCAGCAGGCCCCAGGCCACAAAGGCGCCCAGCATGTACTGCGCGCCGTGGGCAAAGTTCACCACATGCAGCAGGCCGAAGATGATTGACAGGCCCAGGCTCATCAGCGCGTAGAACGAGCCATTGATGAGGCCCACCACGAGCTGGCCGATCAGCGCGGCTGTCGGAATTCCGAAAAGAGTATCCATAGTGTTGTCTCCGCCTGTCACAGTCCCAGCAGTGCTTCGATCTCGTCGCGCCGCGTTTCCAGCTCGGCGCGGTGAAAGTGGCTGGCCACGCGCCCTTCCTCGATCACGTAGAAGCGGTCGGCCACCGATGCGGCAAAGCGGAAGTTCTGCTCCACCATCAGCACCGTGTAGCCGCGCGCGCGGATCATCTCCAGCGTCTGGCCGATCTTCTGCACGATGACCGGTGCCAGCCCTTCGGTGGCCTCGTCGAGCAGCAGCAGGCGTGCGCCGGTGCGCAGAATGCGGGCAATGGCCAGCATCTGCTGCTCACCACCCGACAGGCGGGTGCCCGGGCTCTTGCGGCGCGCTTGCAGGTTGGGGAAGACCTGGTAGATCTCCTCCACCGTCAGCCCGCCGGGGTGCAGAACGGGCGGAAGCATCAGGTTTTCTTCGGTGCTGAGACTGGCAAAAATGCCGCGCTCCTCCGGGCAATAGGCGACGCCCAGGTGGGCAATGGCTTCGGGCGGCAGGCCTTCGGTAGGCTTGCCCTGGATGCTGATCCGGCCCTCACGCTTTTTGAGCAGGCCCATGATGGCGCGCAAGGTGGTCGTCTTGCCGGCGCCATTGCGGCCCAGCAGGCAGACGACCTCGCCTTCGCCGACATGCAGGTCGATGCCGTCGAGCGCCAGGGTTTCGCCATACCAGGCGCGCAGGTTCTGCACCTGCAGCATCTGGCGCGGTGCGGTGTTGTTGTTCTCAGGCATGGGCGGCCCCTCCGACATAGGCTTCAATGACCCTGGGGTCGCGCGATACCTCGTCATAGCTGCCTTCGGCCAGCACCTGGCCGGCCTGCAGCACGGTGACGGTTTCGCACAGCTGCGATATCACCTTCATGTTGTGCTCGACCATCAGCACGGTGCGCCCCTGCGCTACCTTGCGGATCAGCTCCACCACCGGCCAGATGTCCTCATGGCCCAGGCCCGCCATGGGCTCGTCCAGCAGGATCATTTCGGGCTCCATCGCGATGGTGGTGACCAGCTCCAGCACGCGCTTGCGGCCATAGGGCAGGTCGCAAGCCTTGACGTTTTTCCAGCGCGTCAGGCCCACGCTGCCCAACAGGTCCATCGCGCGCTCGTCCAGCGCGCTCAGCACCTTGACCGAGCGCCAGAACGTGAAGGTGCCGCCGGTCTTGCGCTGCAGCGCAATGCGCACGTTCTCCAGCACCGTCATGTGGCTGAAGACGGCCGCAATCTGGAACGAGCGCACCAGACCCAGCGCCGACACGCTGGCCGGGTCGCTGCGCGAGATATCACGCCCGTTGAACAGCACCTGGCCCGAGCTGGGTCGCAGGAAAGTGGTCAGCAGGTTGAAGCAGGTGGTCTTGCCGGCACCATTGGGGCCTATCAGCGCATGCACCGAATGGCGCTTGACCTTAAGGTTCACGTCCTTGACGGCATAGAAGCCGCTGAACTGGCGGCAGAGCTGGCGCGCTTCCAGGATGGGGGCATCGGCCTCGGGGGGAGCAGTCATCGCGGCGCCTCCGGTCAGATGAAGGACTGGGTGGCGCCGCCGTCGACCAGCATCGATTCGCCGGTGACAAAGCGGCTGTCGTCAGACGCGAAAAAGCAGGCGGCGCGGGCAATGTCCTGCACCGTACCCAGGCGCCCCATCGGCGTCTTGGCGATGCGCAGGCGCACTTTTTCTGCATCGACATTGATGCCCACGCCTTCGGTCGGGATGGAGCCGGGGCAGACTGAGTTGACGCGGATGCCGCGTGGCCCCAGCTCTGCCGCTGCCGCGCGCGACAGGCCCAGCGCCCCGGCCTTGACGCCGCAATACACCATGCCCTGGGGCATGCCGATAAAGGCGGCCGCCGAGGCGATGTTGACGATGCTGCCGCCGTCGTCCATGGCTTCGGCTGCCGTCTGGATGCCCCAGACGATGGAGTTGAAGCCGGTGCCCACCATGCGCTGCAGCGCTTCGGGCGTGATGTCGGCAATCGGGCCGTAGCGCACCCAGATGGCGTTGTTGACCAGGATGTCGAAGCGGCCGTAGCGCTGCTTCAGATCGGCAATCGCGCTGCGGAAGCTGTCGCGGTCGGCCACATTGCCGCCATAGGCATGGGCGCGGCCGCCCTGGGCCACGATGGCTGCGGCCACCTTGGCGGCCTTGTCCTCGGCGCGGTCCAGAATGCCGACGCTGCCGCCTTCATCAGCGATGGCTTGGACGATGGCGCGGCCGATGCCCTGTGCGCCGCCGGTCACGAGTGCGACCTTGCCTGCAAAGCGTTGTGTCATGGTGTTTGTCTCCTGGTCTCAATAAAAATGGGGTTCGCCGCGCCGGTCTCAGCGGGGGCTCTGGCTGTCGTCAAAACGCGCTTCTTCCAACCCTGTCGCCGCCAGGCCGTCGATGACGAAGACGGCCCCCGCATCCGGGTGGCTGGAGCGCAGCAGGTTGCCGCTGTTGCTGATCGAGGTGAGGTAGAGGGTCTGCAGCGCCGGGCCGCCAAAGGCCGGGCAGGTGACGTAGGCATCGGCGGGGAAATCCACCGTGGCCGCCAGCTTGCCATTGGGCGTAAAGCGGGCCAGCTGGCCGTTCAGCACCATGGCCACCCAGAGATGGCCCTGGGCATCGACCGTGGCGCCATCGGGTGCCAGGCCCAGCGCGGCGGTGTCGATAAAGGCCTCACGCGCACCGCAGGCGCCGGTGGCCGGGTCATAGGCATAGCGCCAGATCTGGCGCGCCGGGCTGTCGGCAAAGTAGAGCCAGCGGCCATTGGGGCTGAAGCAGGTGGCGTTCGCGACCTGAAAACCCTGGTCCAGCTCACGCAGGCGGCCATCGCCGCTCAGCTGGTAAAGCTTGCCGGTGGGCGACTGCGGCGTCATGCTCATCGAGCCCACCACAAAGCGGCCGCCCCGGTCGCAACGCCCGTCGTTCAAACGCATGCGCTCTGCGCTGTGCTGCACCTGCACGCCCATCGGCGTGGTCTGGCCGCTGTCCGGGTCCAGAAAATGGAAGTCATCCTCCAGTGCCAGCAGCAGGCGCCCGCTGCGGCACAGCGCCATCGAGCCGATATGGGCATGCAGCGCCCACTGCTGCTGGCGGCCATCTGCCGGCCAGTAGCGGTGTACCAACTGGGCGCGGCCATCAATCCAGTACAGCGATTGCGTGGCCACATCCCACAGCGGGCATTCGCCCAGCAGATCGCGCTGGGGCAGCAGAGGATGGATGCGCGCGGCCAGCGCCTGCGCGGTGAGGGCGTTCATGTCTTGTCTCCTGGTGCGGCAGCCAACGGGGCCTGGCTGCTGCGGCTGCGCCGGCCTTTTCTGGTGGGGCCGTGCGCGTACCGGGCGGGTGTTTTAGTTAGTGGGCGGCTGTTGCCGCCGGCAGCTGGTAGCCTTTGAACTGCTCGCGCAGCCGGGTCTTGAGCAGCTTGCCGGTGGCCGTGTGGGGCAGCTCATTGACAAACTCCACCGCATCGGGCAGCCACCAGCGCGCCAGCCGGTCCTTCATGAAGTCCAGCACGTCCTGGCCGCTCACATCGGTGCCGGGCTTGCGCACTATTACCAGCAGCGGGCGTTCCTGCCAGCGCGCGTGGTGCACGCCGATGACGGCGGCTTCCTTGACAGCGGGGTGGGCCAGCGCCAGGTTCTCGATGTCGATCGACGAGATCCATTCGCCGCCGGACTTGATGACATCCTTGGCGCGGTCGGTGATCTGCACAAAGCCTTCTTCATCGATCCGGGCCACATCGCCGGTGCTGAACCAGCCATGGTCATCCAGCGCCGAGCCAGCGTGTTGCCCGTAATAGGCGGAGATGACCCAGGGGCCGCGCACGCGCAGCTCGCCAGGGGCCGGGTCGCCGGGCGGCAGTTGTTGGCCCTCGTCATTGAAGATGGCCACATCCACGCCATACATGGGCCGGCCCTGGCGGGCGCGCACATCAATGCGCGCGTCGCGGGCCAGGGCCTCATGCCGGGGCAGCAGGGTGCTGACGGTGGCAACAGGGCTGGTCTCGGTCATACCCCAGGCCTGGTTGGCGGTGACGCCCAGCAGGCTGTCGAACTGGTCGATCATTGCGCGGGGCGCGGCAGAGCCGCCCATCATGATGCGTTCGAGCTTCAGCGCATCCTTGTCGCCGGTAGGCAGGCTTTCCACATACTGCAAAAAGCCCATCCAGACGGTGGGAACGCCCAGCGAGAAGGTGCAGCCCTCTTCGCGCATCAGCTGGTACAGCGCCTTGCCACTCAAATCCGGCCCGGGCAGCACCAGCTTGGCGCCGCACATGGCGCTGGCATAGGGCAGGCCCCAGGCATTGACATGGAACATCGGCACGGTGAGCAGCACGCAATCGCGGGCGCGCAAGGCCAGGCCATCGGCAGCGCAGACCACCCAGGAATGCAGCACGGTAGAGCGGTGGCTGTAGAGCACGCCCTTGGGGTTGCCGGTGGTGCCCGAGGTGTAGCACAGCGAGGAGGCGCTGTCTTCGGGCAGTTCGGGCCAGTCAAAATCGCCCGCGTCCTGGGCCACCAGGTCCTCGTAGCACAGCAGTGGGGCGGGGAGGTCCATGGCGGGCAGCTGGCCGGGCTGGCACAGCGCCACATAGGCCTTCACGGTTGTGAGGCTGGGCGCCAGCTCGGCCACCAGGCCGGCAAAACTCAGGTCAAAGAACACATAGTCATCGGCCGCGTGGTTGAGGATGTAGCGGATCTGGTCGGCAAACAGGCGCGGGTTGACGGTGTGCAGCACGGCGCCGGCGCCCGATACGGCGTAGTACAGCTCCAGGTGGCGGTGCGTGTTCCAAGCCAAGGTAGCGATGCGCGCACCGCTGGCCATGCCCTGGCGCAGCAGGGCAGCGGCCAGGCGCCGCGAGCGCTGGGACACGGTCAGCCAGTTCGAGCGCGTGAGCGCACCATCCGGCGTGCGGGAGACGACTTCCACCTGGGGATGAAAGCGTGCTGCATGTTCCAGCAAGCCGGAAATCCGCAGCGCGCGCTGCTGCATTAGCCCTTGCATGTTGCTCCTTGTTTTGTTTTATATACCTGTCGGCAGGTAAAAAGTTTAGCAGCCGCAGCAGCGCTGCAAGCCCGGGATTACCCTGGACCTGTCCCCTCCAAAGCGCTTGCGGGGAAACCCTGTTGTTTACCGGTCGGCAAGTAGGCATGATGCAGCGAGAACAAGGCGGAGGCGGCCTGCCATCCCCTATCGAGCCGGTGACCCGCTGCGGTGTGGCGGGGCGGCCGGCACCAGCCAGCAGGAGACAAAGAGCAATGGACAATCACACAATCCACCAAGTGGATGCGGTCGTCGTGGGCGCCGGTTTTGGCGGTCTGTGCGCAGTGCACAAGTTCCGGGAGATGGGGCTGAAGATCCAGGCCTTCGAGGCCGGCGGCGATGTGGGCGGCGTCTGGTACTGGAACCGCTACCCCGGCGCGCGGGTGGACCTGCCCAGCATCGACTACAGCTTCTCCTTCTCACCCGAGATCGAGCAGGAATGGACCTGGTCCGAGCAGTTTGCCGCGCAGCCCGAGCTGATGCGCTACTTCAATTTTGTCGCCGAGCGGCTGGACCTGCGCAAGCACTACCAGTTCAATACCCGCGTCGACAGCGCCCGCTGGGACGATGCACGCCAGCTGTGGGTGGTGCGCACCAACCGGGGCGCGTGCTATGAGGCGCGCTACTGCATCATGGCGACCGGTCCGCTGTCGGTGCCCAAGGAGCCCGAGATTGAAGGCATTGCGCGCTTTGGCGGGCAGATTTTGCGTGCGGCGCGCTGGCCGCATGAGCCGGTGGATTTCAGCGGCAAGCGGGTCGGCGTGATCGGCACCGGATCGACCGGCATCCAGATCGTGCAGGAAGTGGGCAAGCAGGCGGGCGAGCTGTTCGTGTTTCAGCGCACGCCGAGCTTTACGATGCCGATGCGCAATGTGCCGCTGGAGCCCGCGTACGTGGCCGAAGTCAAGCGCCACTATGCCGGCATCCGCGAGCTGGCGCGCAACAGCAATGTGGGCGGCGTGCGGCCACAGTCGAGCCGCCCGTTTTTCAGCGTGACGCCAGCGCAGCGCCGGGCGCTGCTGGAAGATGCCTGGCTGCAAGGCGGCCTGGCGATGCTGGGCACCTTTGCCGACCTGATGCAGAACGAGCAGGCCAATGAGGAAGTGGCCGAGTTTGTGCGCGGCAAGATTGGCGAAGCGGTAGACGACCCGGCCACCGCCGAGGCGCTGAAGCCGCGCGGCTACCCCATCTTTGCGCGCCGCCCCTGCCTGGACACCGGCTACTACGAAACCTACAACCAGCCCCATGTGCATCTGCGCGACTGCATCACGGACCCGATCGTGTCCATCACCGAGAAGGGCGTGCGCACGCAGTCAGGCGAGGTGGAGCTGGATGTGCTGATCTTTGCCACCGGCTACGACGGCCTGACCGGCGCGCTGCTGGCCTTTGAGGTGGAAGGGCGTGACGGCCTGACGGTGCAGCAGAAGTGGAAGGAGGGCGCGACCTCGTGCCTGGGCATCATGATGCATGGCTTCCCCAACCTGTTCATGACCACCGGGCCCAACGGCCCTTCGGCGCTGGCCAATGTGGTGCGCACCAGCGAGAACGATGTGGACTGGACGGCTGCCGCCATCCGCTACCTGCAGGCCCAAGGTTTGGGCAGCATCGAGCCGAGCGCGCAAGAGGAACAGGCCTGGATGGACCTGGTGCATGCGCTGGCGCCGCGCACCCTGCTGTCCAAGGCCAAGACCTGGTACGTGGGCGCTAACGTGCAGGGCAAGGCCCCGGGCCTGACGATGTTTACCGGAGGCTTTCAGAAGTACCGCGAGCACTGCCTGGCGGCCATCCACAAGGGCTTCAGCGGCTACCACTTTGCGCAAACGCGCGAACGCGAGCGCGCGGCAGACGCCAGCGCAACAGTGGAAAACGCCGCGCACTGATAACCTCAGTCCCCGAACCCTTGGATGGCCCTGCGGCCATCCAGGCGCTGTGCCTGCCTGCACCCTGCAGGGGGCATTTTTGTCTTCCACCAAGATCTGCCAGCCATGAGCAACGTCACCTTTCACAGCGCAGACGGGATAGGCCGTATCTGCATCTCCCACCCGCCGTTGAACCTGTTCTCGCACCGCCTGCTGACGGGGCTGAGCGCCGCGCTGGCGCAGTTTGAGGCTGATGCCTCGCTGCCGCTGCTGCTGATCTACTGCGAGGGCCCATCCTTTGTCGCGGGCGCGGACATTGCAGAGTTCGACAACCCGGCCTTTTCTGCCGAGGCCATCAATGCGCTGCTGAACCGCATCGAGGCGCAGACGCGCCCGGTGGTGGTGGCCCTGCATGGCACGGTACTGGGCGCCGGCATGGAGCTGGCCTTGGCCTGCCACTATCGCGTGGCGCAACAGGGCACCAGGCTGGGCCTGCCCGAGGTGAAGCTGGGCATTCTGCCCGGCGCAGGCGGAACCCAGCGCCTGCCACGCCTGGTGGGCGCAAGTTTGGCGCTGGACCTGATGCTGAGCGGCCGCCCGGTGCCCGCGCAAGAGGCGCTGGCCAGCGGCATTGTCGATGCGGTGGAAGAGGGCGACCCGCTGGCATTCGGCCTGGCCTTTGGCCGCCAGCTTCTGGCCAGCGGCGCCCAGCCGCGCCGCCTGAGCGCGCAAACTGCCCCGCCCGGCGAGCACAGGCAGGCCATTGCAGCGGCGCTGGACGCTGCGCGCAAGAGCCCGCAGTACCCCGCCAAGGAGGCCATCGTGCTGTGCGTGCAGCAGGCACTGAATGGGGACTTTGCCAGTGGCGCCCGCGCCGAGGCCGAGGCCTTCAACCGCTTGCTGCCATCGGCGCAGTCGCGCGCACTGCGCCATCTGTTTTTTGCGCAGCGCTGCAGCCGGCAGATTCCCGGTCTGGAGCGGCAGGTGCCGGCCGGCAAGATCGAGCAGGTCGGCATTCTGGGGGCCGGCACCATGGGCAGCGGCATTGCGATGTGCTTTTTGAACGCCGGCATCCGCACCGTGCTGGTGGATGCCGCAGCTGCAGGGCTGGAGCGTGGGCTGCAGCTGATCCGATCGACCTACGAAGCCCAGGTGGCCAAGGGCCGCATGGACGCTGACCAGGCCAGCGCGCGCCTGGCCTTGCTGACCACCTCACTGGACGACCAGGCGCTGGCGCCCTGCGATCTGGTGATCGAAGCGGTGTTTGAGGACATGGCGCTGAAGCTGCAGGTCTGCCGCCGCTTGGGCGAGGTCTGCAAACCCGGCGCCATCATCGCCAGCAATACCTCGACCCTGGATGTGGATGCGCTGGCCCTGGCCACTGGGCGGCCAGCCGATGTGGTGGGCATGCATTTTTTCAGCCCGGCCAACATCATGCGCTTGCTGGAGGTGGTGCGCGGCGCGCACACCGCCCCGCAGGTGCTCAAGACCGTCATCGACCTGGCCGGCAAGATCGGCAAGACGCCGGTGGTATCGGGCGTCTGCTTTGGCTTTATTGGCAACCGCATGGCCGAGGTCTACCTGCGCGAGGCCGAATTTTTGCTGATGGAAGGCGCAAGCCCCGCGCAGATTGATGAGGCGGTGCAGGCGTTGGGCCTGGCGATGGGCCCTTGCCGCATGCTGGATATGGCCGGGCTCGATGTGGGCGCCAAGACCGTCATCGAATGCGGCAAGGCCGGCGGCCTGCCGCCCGATGCCAGCTACCGCGCAGTGGTGCGCAAGATGTTTGAACTGGGCCGCTTTGGCCAGAAAACCGGCCTGGGCTACTACCGCTACGAGGGCCGCCAGGCGCTGCCCGACCCCGAGGCGGGCCGCATTGCTGCAGAACTTGCCCAGGCGCATGGCATTGCCCAGCGCAGCGATATTGCGGCGCAGGAGATTGTCGAGCGCCTGCTCTACAGCATGGTCAACGAAGGCTGCAAGATTCTGGACGAGGGCATTGCCTACCGCGCCAGCGATATCGATGTGGTCTGGGCGGCCGGTTATGGCTTTCCGGATTTTCGGGGCGGGCCGATGTTCATGGCCGAGCAGATCGGCCTGGCGCAGATCGTGGAGCGGCTGGAACACCAGGCCACAACGCGCGGCAACCGCTATGGCTACTGGACCGTATCGCCGCTGCTGCAGCGGCTGGCCGCTGAGCGCCAGGGATTTGACAGCCTGCAAGCGGCCTGAGGGCCTGAGCACCAGCGCCTCAGCGCCGCAACCCCATCAGCATCCAGGAGCACCGCCATGAAAGACGCCGTCATTGTTTCCACCGCCCGCACGGGCATCGGCCGGGCCTACAGGGGCTCGCTCAACCACACCCGCTCGCCCCACCTGATGGGCCACACCATCGAGCACGCGGTGGCGCGCGCCGGGGTGGACCCGGCGGAGGTGGACGATGTGATCGTCGGCTGCGTGCTGACCGGGGGCACCGCCGGCATGAACCTGGCACGCAATGCCTTGCTGGCCGCAGGCCTGCCGATGAGCGTGGCGGGCCAGACGGTAGACCGGCAATGCGCCTCCGGCCTGATGGCGATTGCCAGCGCAGCCAAGCAGGTACTGGTCGATGGCATGCAGGTGGTGGTGGCAGGCGGCTGCGAGAACATCACCGCCGTGCAAACGCCATACATGGAATGGGCCAGCCGCGAGCGCGACCCGGCCGTCATCGCCCATGCGGCCCATGCCTATATGCCGATGCTGCAAACGGCCGAGCATGTGGCGCGCCAGTACCGCATCAGCCGCGAGGCGCAGGATGCCTATGCGCTGGAGTCGCAGCTGCGCACCGCGCGCGCCCAGGCCGCCGGCCTGTTCGACCGCGAGATCGTGCCCTTCAGCACCCAGATGGCGGTGACCGACAAGCTCACGAAGGAGGTCAGCCTGCAGGACGTGACCCTGGCCCGCGACGAAGGCAGCCGACCTGACACCAGCCTGGCAGGGCTGGCCGCCCTCCAACCGGTGATCGAGGGCGGCGTCATCACCGCCGGCAATGCCAGCCAGCTGTCGGATGGCGCCTCCGCCTGCGTGGTCATGGATTCGGTACTGGCCGAGCGCCGGGGCCTGGAGGTGCTGGGCATCTACCGGGGCATGGCAGTAGCAGGCTGCGCGCCGGAAGAGATGGGCATCGGCCCCATCTATGCGATCCCCAAGCTGCTGGCCCAGCACGGGCTGGGCGTGCAGGACATCGGCCTGTGGGAGCTGAACGAAGCCTTTGCCTGCCAGGCGCTGTACTGCCGCGACCAGCTGGGCATCGATCCCGAGCGCTTCAATGTCAACGGCGGCGGCATCTCCATCGGCCACCCCTATGGCATGACGGGCGCCCGCATCGCCAGCCACGCGTTGCTGGAAGGCCAGCGCCGGGGTGTGCGCTATGTGGTGGCCACCATGTGCGTAGGCGGCGGCATGGGGGCCGCTGCGCTGTTTGAGGTGGCCTGAGATGCAACTTGACTACGCCAGCATCCGCCAGACCCTGGATTTCTTGCTCTATGACTGGTTGGAGGTAGAAGCGCTCAGCCGCCATGCGCGCTATGCCGGCCACGACCGCCAGACCTATGGCGCGGTGCTGGACCTGTGCGAGCGCCTGGCCGCCGACAAGTTCGAGCCCTTCAACCGGCTGGTCGACCAGCAGGAGCCGCATTTTGACGGACAGCAGCTGCATCTGCCCGACTGCACACCGGCGGCATGCGCTGCCTATGCCGAATCGGGCATGCTGGCGGCATCGCACGACTACGAGGTAGGGGGCATGCAGCTGCCCTGTGTGGTGGAGATGGCGGCCAACAGCATGGTCTCGGCCGCCAGCATCGCCCTCAAGGCCTACTCAATGCTGACGGCGGCCAATGCCAGCCTGCTGATGGCCCATGGCACGCCCGCGCAGCAAAAGGCCTTTGCGCTGCCCCAGCTGCAAGGCCGCTTTTTTGGCACGATGAACCTCAGCGAGCCGCAGGCCGGCTCCAGCCTGTCGGACATCACAACGCGTGCCGTGCCCGATGGCGCCGGCTTTGCCGACGACCCGCTGGGCCCGCGCTACCGGCTGACGGGCCGCAAGATGTGGATCTCCGGCGGCGAGCATGCGATGGGCGAGAACATCGTCCACCTGGTGCTTGCCAAGGTGCCTGACGACAGCGGCCAACTGCCCGCAGGCGTGGGCGGCATCTCGCTGTTCATCGTGCCCAAGGTTTTGGTCGATACCGAAGGCCGGGTGACCGGCGAGCGCAACGATATTGCACTGGCCGGGCTGAACCACAAGCTCGGCTACCGGGGCACCGTCAACACCTTGCTGCACTATGGCGAGCAGGGCGGGGCCATTGGTTACCGCGTGGGCGCGCAGGGCGCGGGCCTGCAGTGCATGTTCCACATGATGAACGAGGCCCGCATCCAGGTGGGGCTGGGCGCCACGATGCTGGGCTACGCCGGCTACCTGCAATCGCGCGACTATGCCCGCCAGCGCCCGCAGGGCCGCCCGGTCGCTGCCGGCCAGAAGGTGGTGAAGAACGCGCAGCAGCCCCAGGTACCCATTGCCGAGCATGCCGATGTCAAGCGCATGCTGCTGGCGCAAAAAAGCTATGCCGAAGGCGCGCTGGCGCTGCAGCTGTACTGCGCCAAGCTGGTCGATACCCAGCGCGCTGGCCAACCGCAGCAGGCCGATGCCGCCCAGTTGCTGCTGCAGGTGCTCACCCCCATCGCCAAAAGCTGGCCCAGCCAGTGGTGCCAGGAGGGCAACAGCCTCGCCATCCAGGTGCTGGGCGGCTACGGCTACACGCACGACTACGCTGTGGAGCAGCACTGGCGCGACAACCGGCTCAACATGATCCATGAAGGCACCCACGGCATCCAGGCCCTCGACCTGCTGGGCCGCAAGCTGCGCATGGACGGCGGCGCCGCCTGGGCCTTGCTGCAGGCTGAGATCGCACAAACCGTCGCCGCTGCCAAAACGGTCCCCGCATGCGCCCCCTGGGCCGACCGCCTGGCCACCGCCACCGAAACCCTGCAAGCCGCCACCGATGCCGCCTGGTCCAGCGGCAACGCCCAACTGGCCCTTGCCAACGCCACCGCCTACATGACCGCCTTCGGCCATGTCATGCTAGCCTGGCTGTGGCTGGATATCGCTGTCAACGCGCATGAGGGCATGGCGGCGGCCGATGCGGGACAGCAGGTCTTTTTGCAGGGCAAGCTCGATTGCGCGCGCTATTTTTACGCGTATGAGTTGCCGCTGGTACAGGCCTGGCTGGCGCCGGTGATGGTGGGGGAAGGGTTGTTTTTGGAGGTGGAGGGGAGGGGGTTTTGAGGGTGCAACGATCTGTCTTCGTGGCGGATGTGTTGAGGCCCCTTTCAGCGCATGATGTAACTTCTATAGGCGGGTTGAGCGCCATTCGTTCGCTCGAATGAGGATTGCTGGGTATAGTGACTTGCGAACGCGTCGATTGCGTAGAAGCATGGCAATCTTAAGTTGGTTGCTGCCGGTCGCCGAGCGCGCCTGAATGTGTGGCGCCGCGGACAGCTGTCATTGCAGGCTGGGAAGGTCGAACGACCTCCGCATCTCCATCACCGGCGATTCAACACAGAGCAACCTGTTCGCGCTTCGATAACAACTCATCGCGCCCATAGTGAGCGGCTGTGCCCGACCGAATACCGCATTCTCCAGACACGGCAATTCCTTAAAAACAGCGAACCATCTGGAGCGTAATGCAGTCTGCCAAGCATATGTAAGATATGCAGTACCTTAGACAACCGACGCACTGAGAAATGAACCCTTCCTTGGATACCCTGGTTTCGGATTTTAGGCTCTACGACTTATTCGGTGATGACGGAACGCTCAGTACCACACAGGTGTGGATTTTGGAGGTAAAGAGCGAGGACGGCAGCGAGCTACGGTTTGTCTATGGGAGGTCATTGCCTGGTACCTACAAGTCCGATGGATGGATCGGCACAAGCTCCGGAAGTAATCCTTTGGGTGACAACGGTTTCGCCATTATTCATGCGTTGACGCTGCATGCCGAGGCTAAACAGCTAAAGGCTTTTTTGCAGGCATTTACCGGCGGAGTCTCCTTTCGAGAGGCGAGTGCGTGCGCGGGCATTTGGGTCAAACAGGAGCAGCTGTGCAAAGTCGGTGAGGCCGTGTTCGGCGCACGCCCACAGGTGCGTCCCGTGATTCATCTTCCGACCAGAGACTATTTTGACCTACGCTCCCGCCGTCTGAGCCCCACTAGCTTTGCGAGCGTCGACAGTGCGGCCGTTTTTTCGCAAGAGAAGTCCCATGCCTTGACCGTTGCCGACGGGTGGGACCGAAAGATCGCCAATGTCGTCTGCTCGGCATTGGATACAGATACCGGAATGAATTTTGCGGATCTTGATGCGTGGCGCTTGGGTGATTTTGAATTGCTTTGTGCGCCAGGCCTTACTCCCACGGAGCGCCGCAAATATGCGGTCACCCTGAAGGGGGTAAAGCCTTCGCTCAAGCTTTTCGAACCACTGACCCGAGAGCCTGCCGATTTGATGGTGATATTGACTCTCTACAGCGACGGCGGCGTGCAGGACTCCTGCGTGATCCGCCTGGAAAGGAGTACACCATACCCACTAGAGCACTCATTTGCTATCGATGGCAGCAGGATCAAAGCAGCGACTGCATTCACCCTGGAAATATACGCCCTTGGTGACCAGGGCAGCGGCTCTTGGATACTGCTGCAGACGGGAAATTACTTCTTGCGAAGCATAAATGTTCAAATGCAATTGCTCGATTCGACTCGCGGAGCTGATCCGATCGATTGGCTCAAGAGGCAGGTGCCTCTCAGGGAGAAAGCTAGGCTGCAAGCGGCTGCGCGCGTGGGGCGCGCGGCGCACGCGTCAAGTTCCACCTATGGAGGCGATTCCAACGATCCATGGATCAATCTGAACAGGTCCATGGAGGATCGCATCCACGACCTGCTTCCGAAGGACTCCAAGGGAAACTTCTTTCTCACGCTTTCGGACAGCGGTGGGATGAGTCGTATGAGTCTTGTCGATTGGCTGCGAAAGATATTCGAGCGGCACCATGATGCTGAGATCGCCTGGATTGATCCTTATATGGAAGATGTCGGCATCGACCTTTTGCACACAATGGGTTCCGAGACTGGGAGATACCTGATCATCACCACGGAAAAAAACGGCAAGGAAGAGGGACTGGTTGGGTCCGCCCAGCCCACGCGCATGCAACGACTCCTGGCCAGCTGTGCCGGTTGGGGTAAAGGTTATTTTGGTAACGTGCACCTGCGAGTGCTTGCCGTTCCCGAAAGCAGGTTGCACGACCGAATGATCCTGATCCGTGCGGTTGATGGCCGCCCGCTAGAGGGCTATCACCTGTCCAACTCCATCCAGCGCGCTAACGAGAATTTTCCCCTCCTGGCTACTCCGATACCTGCGGATGTTCTTCCTAGCGTATTTGAGTTCGCAGACAAAACCATTCAAATTACCCTACATGGTGATGGCAAAATCGCGCCAACAGCCAAGCTGATCTTTGATTCCACTGCCTTCAGGCCTGAAGACGAACAATCTACACTGGGTCCTAATCACCCATCGTCTATTGTTGATCCCGCACGGTCAGGGGATGTGTTGGCATGGTGGCTGGATGATCCTGATGTGGCGGGATTGTCTGGCCAGGCGCTGAGAGAAAGGATGCAGGCCAAAGGCCATCTGAAAGACGGCGAACTGAATCTGGACCGCTTCCTTCGTATGCCGTCCAAGTTCTGGAGTACTGGTTTTGCTATGGAGCAATTCCATAGCGCATGGGATGTCATGGGATATGTGCTTGCACATACACCTGCCGGTGAGTTGTTCGAAGACCGTGATGCGCCATTGCCTGAGGCGGTGAAGCAGCAGCTTTGTGCACATTTGAACGTGTCGAGAAGCGACGCCCTGCCACCCAAGGTCAAGACGAGCTACATCGACATTGAATACTACCGGGCCAAGAGTTTTTCCGCGCTTTTGCTTTCCAGTTCCGAGCCCGCCAGGGTTTTTTGCGACCCTCCGGTAGACATCGCTTGGGGCGATTACTACGCGCTCAAGATCCTATGGTTGAAAGCCCCCCAAGATGTCATCGAGTGGCTGGGGACAACCTGCGCAGAGCCCTTTGACGAGCAACCCAGGCGACGTGCACTGGTTATCGAGGCCTTGAAACATATCTGCTTTACGTTGGGATTCGATAAAAATCCTGTGCGTGTTGAAGCCCTTTTGCAATGTCCAGTGAGCCTGCTCCAGTGGGTAGGGGTGCATGCCTTCAAGGATGCCATCAACCATGGAAATTTCGGCATCGATGCGTTGGGCAAAATCGACCTGATAGAGCCCAGGGGTGTTCAGCGAACGGTGTTGTGCTGGCTGATCAACGAGGCCAATTATGTGGGCTCCGCGGTCAAAGAACATCTAATCGCTAAGCTCACGCAATCGATAAAAACGCCCCTGACGGACCAACAGTTGCAGGACATTCTTGACCCTTTGAGAGGGCGGCTTGGCGAGTTGCACCATTTCAGCCCGTGGATCCTGGAGTCGCTGCTCATTTCCATGCTGGAGTCGAAGACGATCGATGTGGCGCAAGTATCCCGGGCCTGGATGGGTGACATCACACGTAAATGGCGTGCGGTCCTGAAAGAGGGGCATGTGTCATTCACCCTGGATGGCGATGCTGCGTTCAGCGATGAGCTCGCGGCCCTGACACTGCACCTGGTGCCACAAGATCGACTGAGTCTGTTCAATGAGCTGTGGAAGGTCTTCCGATTGCTTGCTCGAACGATCCGCAAACCCTTAAGCGCCCAGATCGACTGGCGAGCCTATTCATGTGCACATGGCGTGAATCTATGGCTTCACACGCTGGCCCGTCGGATCGCGGCCTTGGTGCACACCGATGAATACCAGCCTTTGGCTGAGCTTTTGGCAGAAAGCCAGTCGTTGATTGAACGCTGTTCGTATTTTGACTGCGACAGTATCGGCAACCGGGAGCTACTGATGTACTGGACCAGCGATCCCGCTGAGATCGCTTCCCTGCGCCTGCTGCATACCATCGGCGCTAAGCTGTCTCACAACGGATGAGGAATTAGTGCTGGGTCTACAGCGATGCTGTTTGGCAGCGTTAAGGCTTGCATGCTTTAAGCGGGCAGAGGATTCAAGCGCCCAGTTCGGTTCAAGAACACGGCTGCTACCCAACTACTAGGCCGAAGATTACGAAAGTGCAGTTTGGTAGCTTGATGACTGTCGCAAGCTTCTTCGCTCGGTTGCGCATTGCGCCGAAGTAGACGAAACCCTGCCCCATAGACGTTTCTGCGACAGCCGCATTCTGGGACAGCCGCATTCTGCGAGGCTAGAGGCTGCACCTACCGTTGCCATCACGCAGCCATCCACATAGTTATGAACCTGCGTATCGCCACCCGCTTCGCAGGTGATACGGTTGTTCCGAAAGAGGTCTGCCATCCATAGAATAACTGCCGGTGCTTGCTAAATAAAGCCGTTGGCGTCTTTCTTTTCTCCGAATGCCAGATCAGCTATCCTTCCAAGCTTTGCTGTATGTGGTGGATTGGGCAGTGCAGATCGTAACCAAGAGGCAGGCAGCGCCGCCTGACTTACCGAGGCTAATCCAAGACGTTCTGGCAGAGCTGGGATATAACGTAGATGCTGCCGCAGTAGCGGAGCAGGTTCGCCGCTTGGACATCGGGCTGCCGGCCGAGGACGAGTTCTCAGTCGTGTGCGCTTGGCTTGGAAAGTGCCAGCTACTACACAAGCTTGACCAGCATCAAGTGCCAATCTCGTCTAAGCAGGAGTTCCAGGTCCCCGACCTGCTTGCCAAGTTCTCGACCCAGACCAGCAAGACCCCTGTACTGATCGAGGTGAAGTCGAAGAACGAGCCCCGGCTGTCCTTCAGGCCAGACTATCTCGAACGCCTTCAGAACTACGCCGATCTAGTAGGAATGCCTCTACTCGTCGCGTGGAAGTTCCACACCGTTTGGATGCTGTTCGAGGTGAGGCACATGAAGAAAGCGGCCAAGAACTTCAACATCACGCTGAATACTGCGATGCAGGAAAACCTCCTCTGCTCCCTTGCTGGCGACGTTGCCTACAAGATTGGCGCGGGTGCCGGGGTACATCTTAGATTTCGCAAGGACAAGCTGCTTAGCAGCGAGAAGACTGAAATCGGGTACGTCGAGCAGTGGGCGATGACTATCGACGATGTGTACTTCACCAATAGCGAGGGTGGCCGCTGCACAGACCTTGATGGCGAAGTCCAGTCATTATTCACCGCATGGGATCTGGATGAAAAGGAGGAGCATGCCGACACTCACGTTCACCGACACTATGTGGCTGGAGCTGAGGGAATGCAGTTCGCTCACACGACCCTCGTCCAGCTGCTGAACTGGGAGTCGTCGAGTGATGAGCGGCCACACTGGCGTGGGTTGCTTCGGAAGGAGCAAGTCACTGCGAACGTCACGGACTTCGCAGCAGCGCTAGATATGGCGTTCCGTAAAAAAGTGGTATCCCATATTTTCTATACTCAACCCAATGCGTTACCAGATTTCTTAAAGCCATCAGTGTGAGCTTAGAGAAATCTGATATCAGAACGTAGATAAATGGGAGATTCGGCATCTTGAAGTCATTTGGCGTGCCCTGACAGCCAGCGTCGGCTGCTGCTCTGAACGCAATCACTGGGCCGACCCGAACATCAGTAAGCGGGTGACCGCTATGAAGTTGTGACCGAACACGTGCGATGAATCGATGGGTGGCAGCAACCGCTGCACAGCAGACATTAGCAATCAGCATCTACATGCCAAGCCCGTAGCAAGTGAATTAGGCCCTTGAAGATGACGATCACCAGATTAGGTCTATACGACTAATTCTTCAATCAAGTCCATGGCCGCGGCAAGCACCCAGCAAGATCAATCCGCGCTCAGCAGCCGAGGCCGCACTGCCGAGGCCCCCTCAACTTTCAAGTAAGCGATCCTGATCTTGAAGCGCTCTTTCAGCGATTGAAGTGCAGCTTCCAATTCCCTGGTCTCATCGGTCAAGGTTTTAACGATGAAGCGATCAGTTGCCGGATCGTAGTGGCCGCTGTATAGGAGTTCCAGCAGCCTTGCATCCTTGGCCAGCGTTTCGCCAATGGACTGGTTGATCTGCTCTGCCTCGGTTTTGTTGAGCTGGCTGTTGACCAGCTTCACTAGCGCATATTGTGGCTGGGAGTCGATGTACTTTTGGTCCTGAGGGCGGAGGTTCTTGACATATACCTTTAGCGATGGATAGCCCGCCCGGGTATTGTCCATCTCGGATTGCATGTGGCGGTCAGCAAAGTAGTCCTCCAGTTCCTTGTTGAGTTGGGCGATAACGGCAGATGCCCGGATGTGCTGGTTGACGGTCCCTGGGCTCAGATCCTTGTTGCCGTTTTGGAGAAGGTTCTCCTTGACGGCTTCATAGAGAGGGCTGCCGGGTGGAAAGGTCGTGACCGTTTGCGCAGTGGCCATGCCGCTGAGAAATACGACCAGCAAACACCCAACCATACGGCTCTTGAGCATCGTCCACACCTTTGAAAAACAGGGGCAGTTGTTGCCCGAAGCCCGAATGGGATTTCAAGCGATGACTCTAAGTACCTCGTCAGGAGAGATGTGGGAGATTTGAGGCCGTTTGCACTCAGCCACGCAGCGACATGCCTAAATCCTGCAGATCCTGCGCGCACCGTCGCAGGTGCGCCTGCATCTTCTCGGTTTGCGCCAGCATCGGCTCCAGCGCATGGCTGCAAGCATCCACCGCGGCAGCAAACGCAGCCACCATCTGCACGCACACAGCATTTTGCAAAGCCGCGTAAAGCGCATCAGGGCCAGTAACACCCGCTGGCAGCACCACGGCAGCGGCTTCCGTTGGCAGCACCGGCAACCCATAGCCCCCCCAAATGCCCTCGCAGTGGCTCGCGGATCTCTACCTCAACCAGCGCAGCAACCTCAGCAGACCACACAGACAGCGGACCCGCGTACAACTTCAACAACCCAGGCAGCGCTGAGATGGTCTGACGCCAAGCGGCGCGCTGCATGGCCGCCTTGCAGTGCTGCGGCCGCTTTGCTCCTGGGCCAAGGCCAGTTGCAACTGCTACAGCTGGGGCGGCAACTCGGTGTCGATGGCGCCTTGCACGTTTTCTTCCAGGTGATGCAGCAGCCACCTCGGCCGGTTTGCGCTGTTGGCAGGCCTGGGCGGGGGCAGTATCTCGGTGATGGCGGGGGAGGGGTTGTTGGTGGAGGTGGCGTCGGGCAGTCTTTGAGTGGCGGCTGAAGCCCGCTACGGCGGTGCCTGGGGGGGGGCCTGGCGCGCTTGCGCCGAAGCCATTTTGTGAAATACGCCACGCGCGAGGCCAGAACACGGCGACACTACCCCCACACTGGGCCGGCATCTTCGGGTTCTTGGGGTGACAGGGCCCGCAGGACGCTCCACCGGCATGCCCGGCGCCGTAGTCCTCTCCTTTCTTTTGGAAACCTTCAACATGTGCAAACGCGCTCTCCAGACCACTGCCGCCGCAGTGATCTTCGTTCTTTCAGCGCCCTTCGCCACCGCGCGTACGCTATGCACGCTGATGGCAGACGCCGATTCCGGCCAGCTGCTGGTGCAGCAAGGCCCGGCCTGCTCCGAGCGCGTGACACCTGCCTCGACTTTCAAGCTCGCCATCAGCCTCATGGGCTATGACGCGGGAGTGCTCAAGGATGCTGCAGAGCCTGCCTTGCCGTACCAGGCGGGCTATCCGGATTGGGCGGGCGATGCCTGGCGGCGGGACATCACGCCGACCACCTGGATGCGGGATTCGGTCTTCTGGTACTCGCAGCAGGTGGTCAAGCGGCTAGGGCAGGAGCGCTTCGCGCACTATGTGAAGGCTTTCGAATATGGCAATGCCGATGTCTCTGCGGTACCGGTCGATGAACCGGGGCAGAACGGGGTCTGGGTGATGAGTTCGCTGCGTATCTCGGCCGAGGAACAGCTCGCGTTCATGCGCAAGATCGTGCGCCGCCAACTGCCGGTGAGTGCACATGCCTATGACATGACCGCCGGCATTTCGAACTACGGCACCGAGGTCAACGGCTGGACTGTGCATGGCAAGACGGGCACCGGGTCGCCGGGCAGCGACCACCGCTATGACGCGAACCACGCGTATGGCTGGTACGTCGGCTGGGCGACCAGGGGCGCGCGCAGGCTGGCGTTTGTGCGCCTGATCCAGGATGCGCAAGCCCTCAAGCCCAACGCAGGGCTGCGTGCGCGCCAAGAGCTCCTTGGGCTTTTGCCCACCACCGACCAGTAAGAAGGGCATCGCCATGGTCGTGCTGCGTCGCGCGCTTGCCGCCGTTCTTTTGCTTTTCAGCGCGTCCTGCGTTCCGGCCCAGACCTTGGCGCTGACGTTTGATGATGGCCTGGACCCTTCAACCGAGCCTGCGGCCGCATCGTGGAACCGGCAGATCCTGAAGTCGCTCGGCGATGCGGGCATCTCGTCCATGGTGTTTCCGTCACTGGTGCGCACCGGCCGGGGTGAGGGGCTGGACCTCATCGGGGACTGGGGGCGTGCAGGCCACGCCGTGGGCAACCACACATCCCGGCACCGCAGCCTGGGATCGCCTCAAGTGCCGCTTGCGGACTTTATCGGCGATGTCAAGGAGGCCGGCGCCGTGCTGAGCCGGGTACCTGGTTGGACGAAGATGCTGCGCTTTCCGTACCTCAAGGAAGGCAACACGCTGGCCAAGCGGGACGGCATGCGCCTGTGGATGCAGGCCGCAGGCTACAGGGCGGCTCCGGTGTCGATCGACGCGAGCGACTGGTACTACAACCAGGTGTATGTGGCCTGGCTGAACGAAGCAAATGCCGCCAAGGCCGACCAGGTGAAAGCCGCGTACATCGCACATCTGCTGGACCGCGCGGCCTACTACGACGGTCTGGCCCGGCAGGTCCTGGGCCGCAGTCCAGCCCATGTGATGCTGCTGCACACCAACAGGATCAATGCTGCCGCGCTCGATGAATTGATCCGGGCATTCCGGGAGCGCGGGTGGAGTTTCACCACGGCCAGGAGCGCCTTCGATGACCCGATCTACACCGAGCAGATCGATACCTTGCCAGCAGGCGAGAGCATCCTCTGGGCCAGCGCCAAGGCGGCGGGGATACCGGGTCTGCGCTACCCGGCCGAGGATTCCGTCTACGAGGCGCCCCCGCTACGCGCCCAGGGACTGATACCGGCGCACATGCCGCAGTAATGCACTGGCAAGGGGTTTGACGATGGTGCGGCAGGGGAGCCCAGCTGGGCAGTGCCAGCAGCTCGCCGTCTCTCGGCATCGGTTTGCGCAACACCACCCAGCGCAGCGGGCGGCGGCCCTCAGCGCGGTAACCGTGCCAACCAGCGGCGGCGGGCCTGTGTACGGCCTTCGGCAGGTGGGCGATGCCCCTTTGGCGCGCAAAGCCTGCGGTCTGGTCTTCTGCCCGAAGCCGGACGGGTGCCGTGAGCGCTTGACATTCAACTTAACTTGAACCTTAAGCTCGCTGTCTTCTCACCACATCCGATGCTGCAAGGGTAGACATGCAAACCATCTTGGGGGCCAATGGCCAAATCGCGACCGAGCTGGCGCGTGCGTTGAAGCGCCACTACACGCAGAACCTGCGCCTGGTCAGCCGCCAGCCGCGCAAGGTCAACGGTACCGACGCACTGGTCCGTGCCGACCTGCTCGATGCCATACAGACCCTGGACGCAGTGCGTGGCAGTGAGGTCGTGTATTTCACCGCTGGCCTGCCGCCGGACAGCGGATTATGGGAAACGCAATTTCCGGCCATGCTGCGTAACGCACTCGATGCCAGCCGGGCAGCGGGGGCCAAGTTTGTCTACTTTGACAACACCTATATGTATCCGCAAAGCGCGCAGCGGCAAACCGAGGAAACCATTTTTGCCCCGACAGGGCGCAAGGGCCGCGTGCGGGCCTCGATGGCCGAGATGGTGCTGGCCGAGATGCAGCGCGGCGATATCCCCGTCGCCATTGCCCGTGCGCCAGAGTTCTATGGCCCCGGCAAGACACAGAGCGTCACCAACACGCTGGTGATTGCGCCGCTCAAGGCTGGCCGAAAGGCCAAGGTACCGGTACGGGACGACACGCTGCGTACGCTGATCTGGACGCCCGATGCCAGCCGCGCGATGGCGATCATTGGCAATACGGAGGATGCATACGGCCAGACCTGGCACCTGCCTTGCTGGGACGAGCGCCTGACTTACCAAGCCTTTGTACACCTGGCCGCCACCACTTTCGGGGTGGCGCCACGCTTCCGCGTGCTGAGCCACTGGGCGCTGGTGGCTGCGAGCTTGGTGTCCAAGCCGGTGCGCGAGCTGCGCGAACTGCTACCCCGCTACGCGCACGACCTTGATTTTGATTCGTCCAAGTTCCGGCGTCGTTTTCCGCATTTTGTGGTCACCAGCTACGAACAGGGATTGAGGCACATCGCGCAAGCGCCTTCCTGAGTACCCCGCGTTCCCTGCAGGGCGCCGCCCAGCGCGAGGATGGCGGCCACCCTGTGCCGGCCAGGGCGCTAGGGCTGCCAGAGCGGAGCCGGACCGGCCCGGGAGGTGTTTGCCGCGCAATGCGATTTGAAGACCTGCTCAGCTGCCGGCGCCGTTGGCCCGCTGCTTGCGCCCGGCACGCATCAGCTGGCCCATCTTCTCTTGGGCAGCGGATGCAGAGGGCAGGGATGCAGACGGCTGTGCCAGCACATGGGTGAGCACGCGGCGCGCGTTGTCTTGGCAATCCATGTCATCTGGCCGCGCCTCTATGTCGGCCAACAAGGCCTGCACCTGCCTTTTGCTGGTTTGCAGCTGTTTTTCCATGGCCTTGATGTCGGCCAGTTTCTGGCGCAAGGTGGCCACGACCCTGTCATGGTCCCAGCCTTGCAGGCCGCGTGGCAGCAATGCGCGAATGTCCTCCAGGCTGAAACCCACCTTTTGCGCCATGACCACCAACCCCAGCATCTGCACCATCTCCGGCGGGTAGCTGCGGTAGCCGTTCAAGCCCCGCTGCGCCGCTGGCAGCAGGCCGCTTTGCTCGTAGAAGCGGATGCGCGATGTGGACAGACCTGTGCGTTTGCTCAGTTCACCAATATTCATACGTCATTCTCGTGATGCATTGAACGTCCCTGCACGTTGAAGCTTACTGCGCCGGCAAGGCCAGTGCTGCAGAGGCGGTTGGTGATGCGCGCCCTCCACCCGCCATGCCAGGGGACCCAACCGGGCCATTGCCGCACGCGGCCCACTGACAACGTCTTACACAGCGGTGCAACAGCCTTGTTTTAACGTTCACAGGCTTGGCACCCTTCATTTTCGTCAACCGCTAGGAGTTTTTCATGTCCTTTGTCACTACCAAAGACGGCGTCCAGATTTTTTACAAAGACTGGGGGCCCAAGGACGCACAGCCGATCGTCTTTCACCATGGTTGGCCGCTGAGTGCTGACGACTGGGACAACCAGATGCTGTTCTTTCTTGCCAAGGGCTTTCGCGTGGTTGCGCATGACCGCCGTGGCCATGGCCGCTCCAGCCAGGTCAGCGAAGGCCATGATATGGACCATTACGCGGCGGACGCTTCGGCAGTAGCCGAGCATCTCGATCTGCAGCGGGCCATCCATGTGGGCCACTCCACCGGCGGTGGGCAGATGGCGCGCTATGTGGCCCAGTATGGCCAGCCCCAGGGACGGGTGGCGAAGGCCGTCCTCATCAGCGCCGTGCCACCATTAATGGTCAAGACCCCGGCCAACCCCGAAGGCACACCGATGGAGGTTTTTGACGGTTTTCGCGCCGCGCTGGCCGCCAACCGTGCGCAGTTCTACATCGATGTGCCCACTGGCCCCTTCTACGGCTATAACCGCGCTGGGGCCAAACCGGTACAGGGCACCATCCAGAACTGGTGGCGCCAAGGCATGATGGGCAGCGCCCAAGCGCACTATGAAGGCATCAAGGCATTTTCAGAAACGGACCAGACGGCCGACCTGAAGGCCATCACCGTGCCCACCTTGGTGCTGCAAGGCGATGACGACCAGGTGGTGCCCTATAAAAACGCGGCGGTGCTGCAAGACCAGCTGCTGGCCAACAGCGAGTTGAAAATCTACAAGGGCTATTCGCACGGCATGCATACCGAAAACGCGGATGCCATCAACGCAGATCTGCTTGCGTTCATTCAAAAGTAAGCGCTAGAAGACCGGTGCGCCCTGCTGATGAGCCGCCTTGGACCCTGCGGCAATGGTCCAGGGTGGGCGCGCCGAACGGCGCCCTGGATGGATAGGCACCTGCATTAACCCATGGGAGCCATCAGGCCCCGATGGGCGTCCTGCCCATCGACAGCGTTCCAGCGCAGGACAGGCTTTGCTATGGCCATCCACTGCCGTTGCGCCTTGCACGGCTTTGCGCCATCAAGACGCTGGTGGCACAGGCACGCGCTGCGCAGGCCGGCGTGTTCGCCAGCCACTGGCCATCAGCATCAACAACACCAGCAGTATCGAGCCCCATTGGCCCAGCGTAGGCACCGGGGTGGCTACCGCGTTGACGGGGACGCCGCCAACGATGGTCAGCGTTGCCAGCGCCGTGTTGTTGGCGGTATTGCTGTCTGTGCTATCGGTCACAGCCGCTGTGGCAGCAAAGCTGCCTGCCGCTGTGGGCGTGCCGGTGATGGCACAGGTGACACTGCCGCCGACTGCGAGATTGGCAATATTGCAGGCGCCTAACACCAGGCCTGCGGGCAGGCCGGTCACCGAAGCGGCAGCGCTTGCACTGGCAGGCGCCGTACCACCGTTGGTGATGGTGATACTGCCGCTATAAGCCGTTCCAACCGTGCCTGCGGGGAGGTTGGTGCTCACGGCCAGGTCTGGAAAAGCACCTACGGCAATGGTGGCGACGGCGCTGTTGTTGCGGGGGTCGAGATCGGCCGTATCCGTGGCAGCCGCCGTCACAGCGAAGCTGCCTGCGGTGGTGGCGGTGCCATTTACGCTGCAGGTAACGCTGGCGCCGGCGGCCAGATGGGCCACATCGCAGCTGCCCAGCGTGAGTCCATTGGGCAGGCCTGTGATGGACACCGAGGCAGCGGCATCTGCCGGTCCCGAGCCGTTGTTGGTGATGGTGACCGTGCCGCTGTACGGCATGCCAACCGTAGCGTTGCCAGGCAAGGCGACTGCCATCACCAAGTCGGAAAACACCACCTTGCGGACCACCCCGTTATAGGCGTCACTGATAAACAGGGCGCCTGCGCTGTTGAACGCGACCGCCGAAGCGCCTCTCAGTTGTGCACTGGTAGCAGGACCCCCATCGCCCGAATAGCCGGCAGCACCGGTTCCGGCCACTACCGTGTTGACGCCATTGGCGTCCACTTTGAGGACGTTGTTATCCTGCCCGTTGGAAATATAGAGATTGCCGACATGGTCAAAAGCGAGTCCCGAGGAGTAGCGGCTGGTTCCCATGTCATTGCTGAAGTTTGCTCCTGGCACCGAGCTGATGATTCCCCCGGCACCGATCTTGCGCACGACCCGGTTCTGTACATCGGCCATGTGCAGATGGCCCGCTGCGTCAAAGGCGAGCCCGGTGGGGAAGTTCAGGGCCGCGCTGGTGGCGGCTCCTCCATCGCCGCTGTAGCCCGCAGAGCCCACGCCCGCAACCGTGGTGATGGCGCCGCCGCCCTCTACTTTGACAACGAGGTGTTGAAATGCCAGCGACGTGTAGAGGTTGCCGCTGCTGTCCACCGCTATTCCGAATGGACTGCGGCCATTCAAGTCAGAGAACAAGGTCACCGTGCCGCTGGCATCGATCCTGCGAATCCCTCCCGCCATCGAGCCCACATACAGGTTGCCAGCGTTGTCGAACGCGAGCCCGGTGATATCGCTGAAGGAGGCGCTGGTGGCAGGGCCACCGTCCCCACTGTTTCCCGCTGCTCCATTGCCCGCAAACGTGGTGATGCTTCCATTGGTATCTACCTTGCATATGACATTGCTTTCGGCTATGTATAAATTGCCTTGGCTGTCCACTGCGATATCGTTGCCGCCGTACTCCAGATTGACCTGGGTTGCGGCCCCACTGCCGCAACTGCTAATAGGAGTAATGGCGGTGCCGGTGCCCGCCACTGTCGAGATAGTCTGGGCCTGTGCGATACCGGTAAGGGCGAGCAAGCCGGTGATGACCAGGCTTCGCCTGGCAGAAGACGAGCCAATAAAACGTTTGAACCACATGGGAAATACTCCTGAACCCCATAGATCTGTTATGAGGGGATGGTAATCATTGGTTTGGTATGGATACCGTCTCCAGCTGCACGCTGGGAGGTCAATAGCCAGGGAAAGCAGAGCCATTCATTCGACTGGTCATTGGATGGCTGGGCGCCTATAAAGAGGCAGTGCTTATTGAGTCAAGGGGGTGAATGGCCGCCATCACAAAAAAATAATATATATTCTTGATGCGGGTCTATTGGGTAATAGAAGGCATGACTATGGCGGCAATATTCCATGATATGGATATCGGATGGCTGCAAAACACCTCATGCTGGGGCCGGATAACTTTGAGGCATGATTGTCTTTTACTCCATTCGGACAATCACGTAGAAATAAACAAAGAGTTTTGAATGAAATCAAAAATACCAGGCGCGCTCTCGCTCGGATAATGGGAGGGTTTGAATGCCTGTGGCGCTGAAAATGCAAGCTCCGCGGTGTTAGCTGCGATAAAGGGGTGCCATTTAACCCGCTGTGCGGCCATGCGCCCACTTTCCTGGGAAGCGCATCCCGGCCTCAGGCCTTGCCGGTGTGCCCCTGGAGGCGCCAGGTGGATAGGCAGGAGCCCGCGCTCCATGCCGCGCATGGCACCGTCTTGCCAGCGCGCAATCATGCAGTCTGCGGGCGCAGATCCTGCCAACGATAGCCCAGCACCGCCACCACGATGGTGCCCATGCCCAACCACTGAGGCACGGTGGGGTGGGTGCCAAACCAGAGAAGATCCACGGCCAACGCAACTGCCGGGTAGATAAAACTCAGCATCGCCACTGCCGGGGCGCTGAGCCGCTGAAACGCGCCGTACATCAGTCCATACATCCACGCGGTGTGCAGCAGCCCCAGAATCAGCACGCAGACCACGGTGCTGGCACTGGGAAGACCGGTGCTGTGGCGCATGGCCTGCAACAGCGCAGGGGCGGACCAGCATGCCAATGCGGCGCCGCCTGCCAGCATCTGCACCATCGCAATCTGCGCAGGCGCGATGTTCTTGACCCGCCGGGTGGTGATGACGGTGACGGTGTAAAGCGCGGCAGCCAGCAGCGCCAGCGCTATTCCCCATACCGGCGCGCTCGTGGACGGGGCCACACTGGCCACGGCATCCGTGCCCAGCCCACTGCTCAGTACCACGCCGCACAGTGCCGGCAGCATCCATAGCAGCTTGCGCCAACCGATCGCCTCGCCGCCCAGCGCTGCCGCCAGTACCAGCATGAAAGGCTGCACATGGTAGACCACGGTGGCAACGGCGATTCCCACGTAGGCATAGGCATGGAACAGCGCCACCCAGTTGGCGACCAGGGCCGCGCCACCGAGCACCATGGAGAGCCAGCCCGACCTGCTCGGCGGCACCCAGGCATGTTGCCACAGGATCCACAGGCCCAATCCCAGCGCGCCAAGCAGGCAGCGCAGCAGGACGACATGCTCTACCGGCAAACCACTTTCGATGACGACCAGCCCGATCGTCCCTGACAGAGCCATTGCGGCCACCATGCGCCAGGTGCCGCCGCCTTGCACTGCAGTGAATGCACTGGCCTTGACTGGAGGGATGCCCGCTACGCTTGAGGAGTTCATGATTTCATCGAGGAGATAAGAGGATTGCGATGGTCAGGCCTTTCGATAGAATTGACAATATGGCTTGAAAACAATTAATTGTTGCCTGTGATGCAACGATCGATGCCCATGAATACCGACTCTCTTCCGCTCGCCGACATGCAGGTATTTGTCCAGGTGGTGGCCCAGCATAGTTTTGCCGGTGCGGCACGCCACCTGCGCCTCACCACCAGTGCCGTGAGCCGTAGTGTAGGCCGCCTGGAGTCCGAGCTGGGGGTGAAGCTGCTCAACCGCACGACCCGGTCCTTGTCGTTGACGGAGGTAGGTGCGGCCGTGCACGCCGATTGTGTGCTGATGCTGCAAAGCGCCGAGCTTGCGGTGTCGCGTGCCACTGCGCACCGCCAACAGCCGCAGGGCGTGTTGCGCATGAGTGCCCCCTTGGTCTTTGGCGATTGGTGGCTGGCCCCGCTGCTGCCCGGTTTCTGCGCGCTTTTTCCCGAAGTGCAAGTCCAGCTGACCATGCGCGATGAACTGCTCGACCTGACCGCCGAAGGGCTGGACCTGGCGATCCGCATCAGCGGTGCCGATGCGCTGCCGCCCGCGATGGTGGCTCGGCCGCTCAAGCGCATTCGTTATCTGCTGGTCGCGCACCCAGCCTACCTGCAGACCCGGCCGCCCATCACCGAACCCCAGGATCTGATGGCCCATCGCTGCATGAGCCTGGGTTATGGGCCATTTCAGAACGTGGTGGAACTCGCTTGCGTTGCGAGCCCTGCTGCGCCCCCCGTCAAGCTGCGGCTAAACACGCCCATCACGATTGCCAGCAGCCATGGTTTGCTCAACGCGCTGCAATCCAATGCCGTCGCTGGCATTGCGCTCATGGCCGAATTCGTGGCCTGCAACCATCTCGCCCAGGGCAGTCTGGTGGAGGTGCTGCCCGGCTGGCAGTTGGTGGGAAGCTATGCCCCTCGGACCGCCTATGCCTTGCATGCACCAGGCCCCCATGTACCCCCTAAATTGCGGGCCATGCTGGACTATTTGCAAAGCCAGACCGCCGAGGCGGTGACGAGCGGCACACCCCTTGCAAGCGCTGGTTCCAGGTAGCTCGGCAGGCAACAGCGGCCACTGGTCCGCATACCGCTCCAGCAACGCAGGCAGCGCTGGGATGGTCTGGCGCCAAGCGGCGCGCAGCATGGCCGCCTTGCTTTGCTGCAACTGCTGTAACTGGGGCAGCAGGTCAGTGTCGATGGCGCCTTGGACGTTTTCTTCCAGGCCAAGCTGCGGCTTCAATCCAGGCGGATGCCGCGCTCTTTGATCAGCTTGCCCCAGCGCGCCAGCTCCTGCTGCAGGTGCGTGGCCAGTGCCTGGGGCGTGCTGCCGATGGGCTCGGCGCCTACGCTTTCCAGCTTTTTGAGGGTATCGGGCTGCTGCATCGCGCCGTTGAGCACCTGGTTGAGGCGCGCGACCACCTGGGGCGGTGTGCCGGCTGGCGCAAACACCGCAAACCAGGGCGATACCTCGTAGCCGGGCAGGCCGGCTTCGGCAATCGTGGGCACATCGGGCAGCGCGGAGGAGCGCTTGGCAGTGGTCACACCCAGCGCGCGCAGCTTGCCCGACTGGATATGGGGCCGCGCCGAGGTGATGCTGTCAAACATCAAGTCAACCTGGCCGCCCAGCATGTCGGTAATGGCCGGGCCGCTGCCTTTGTAGGGCACATGCATCAGCGCCACCCCGGCGGTAGAGGCAAACACCTCACCGGCCAGATGGATGGAGGTGCCGTTGCCAGCGGAGGCATAGCTGAGCTTGCCGGGGTTGCGGCGCGCATGGGCCAGCACATCCTGCACCGATGTGTCGGGGCTGCGGGCGGCATTGACCACCAGCACATTGGGCACCACCGCCAGCAGGCTGATGGGCGCAACGTCCTTGACCGGGTCATAGGCCAGCTTGGCGTACAGCGCCGGGTTGGTAGCCATGCCGATCGAGGTGATCATGATCGTGTAGCCATCGGCAGGTTGCTTGGCGACATAGTCGGCGCCGATATTGCCACCGGCGCCGGGCCGGTTCTCGACCACAAAGGGCTGGCCCAGCTCGCGTGCGGCTCTATCACCTAAAGTTCGGGCAATCACATCCATCGCGCCACCCGGCGGAAAGGGCACCACCCATTTGATGGGCTTGGCCGGCCAGGCGGCATCGGGTTGTGCCATTGCCGCGCCTGGCAGCGCCAGCGCTGCCAGCAGCAGGGCCAGGGTTCTGCGTTGCATGGTCATCTGCGTTTGCCTGTCTGCTTATCGGATGGAGGAGGGGTGCTTGGCCAAAGGCGTCACTGTTATCTGCATGTAGGGGAACAGCGGCAGCTGGCTCAGCGTGCTGTGCAGCTCGTCGTTGCTGGCTACATCGAAGACGCTGTAGTTCGCATACTCGCCCACCACACGCCACAGGTGCGGCCATTGTCCGGATTCCTGCAGCTGCTGCGAATAGGCTTTTTCCGCAGCCTTGATGCGCGCGGCCTCTTCGGCGGGCACGCTGGCGGGGATGTTGACGACCATATGAACGAGATAGAGCATGGGTTTTTTCCTAAGGAGCGATCAAACGGCGGGGCGCACGGCAGCAACGACGACCTGGGGCGCCTCTTGCTTGCCACGGTAGTAAAGGATGAAGAAGCCGATCGCGAGCGCCGCCACCAGGCCCGGTACGGCAAATACCAGGAAGTTCATCTGCAGCGGCAGCGCTGCGGCCATCAGCCAGCCGCCCAGCAGCGGGCCCACAATGGCGCCGGTGCGCCCGACACCCGAGGCCCAGCCCAGCCCGGTGGAGCGGATGGCCTGTGGGTAGAACTGGGCGGTGTTGGCATACAGCAGTATCTGCGTGCCGATGGTGGTGGCGCCGGCTATCGCGATCAGCAAGTACAGCACCGGCATGGGGCTGTTGAAGCCCAGCAGCGCGATGGCCACGGTGCCCAGCGCAAAGAAGGCCAGCACCACCTTGGGCAGGCTGAAGCGGTCCCCCAGCCAGCCGCCGGCAATGGCGCCGACGACGCCGCCAAAGTTCAGCATCAGCAGGAACGACAGGCTAGACCCCAGGCTGTAGCCGGCCGTCGCCATCAGCTTGGGCAACCAGGAGCCCAGTGCATAGACCATCAGCAGGCAGCAGAAGAAGGACAGCCAGATCATGAAGGTGCCCATGGCGCGGCCCTTGAGGAACAAATCAAGCATGGGCACGCCTGCGCCCTTGGCATCGGTCTGCAGCAAATGCACATCGCTGCCCAGGGCTACACCGGGTGCTACCTGCGACAGCATCTGCCGCGCCTTGGCCTGCTGGCCCTGGCGCAGCAAAAAGCCCACGGACTCGGGCAGCTTCCACAAGATCAGCGGCAGCAGCACCAGCGGCAGGGCGGCGGCCAAGAACATGGACTGCCAGCCAAAGCGCGGCAGCATGTAGATGCCCAGGCCCGCGCAGAGCACGCCGCCCAGCGAGTAGCCGCTGAACATCAGCGCCACCAGGGTGCTGCGGGCGCGCTTGGGCGCGTATTCATTGATCAAGGCCACGGCATTGGGCATCAGTCCGCCGCAGCCCAGACCGGCGATAAAGCGGAAGATGCCAAACTCGGTCGGCGAGGTGGCAAAGCCGCTCATGAAGGTGGAGATGCTGAACAGCACAAAGCTGATCGCCACGCCCTTTTTGCGGCCGATGCGGTCGGCCAGCGGACCAAAGATGAAGGCGCCAAACATCATGCCGAACAGCGCATAGCTGCCCAGGGCGCCGGCCTGCACCGGCGAGAGGCTCCACTCCTTCATCAGCACCGGCAGCACGGCGCCGTAGATGAACAGGTCATAGCCATCAAACACCAGCAGCAAGCCGCATAGCAGGGTGACCATCCAGTGGAAGCGCGTAAAGCGGGCGTTGTCTATGACTTGGTTGACGTCCAAGGTTGTCATCTCTGTCTCCTTTTATAGGGGCTGGGGGGTTCAGCCCGGTTGGGCTGCATGGGTCGGTATCACTGCAATGGCCTTGATCTCCACGATGTAGCCGGGCGCGCCGCCCAGCATGTGCGCGCCCACCGCCGTCCAGGCGGGAAGCGGGTCACTGCGCAAGAAACGGTTGCGCACCTGCATGAACAAAGGCAGGTCGCGCATATCGGTGTGGAAGCTGGTCAGATCGACCACATCGGCCAGGCTGGCGCCTGCGGCCTCCAGCACCCGCTGCAGGTTGGCAAAGGCCTGCGTGATCTGGGCTTCGCGGTCTTCGACCAGCTCCAAGCCGGGCGTGCGGCCGATCTGGCCGGATACATAGACGGTCTGCCCGACCCGGATGGCCGGGGCATAGCCGATCTGCTCGTACACCGCCTCCATGCCGGGCGGAACAATGGCTTGGCGATCAGTCATGGTGTCTCCTGGGCCCGCGCATTGCTGCAGCCTTGCAGTGCTGCGCGGGCGCGGTTTTTCTTTTTTAGCGTGGGTAGGGCGGTCGGCGGCGGGTCAGCAGCTCAGCCGTTGTCGCCACCGGCTACAGGCAGCACCGCACCGGTGATGTAGGCCGCCTCGTCGGAGGCCAGAAACAGGATCGGGCCGACCTGGTCATCGAGGCTGCCGTAGCGCTTGAAGTAGTTGGACTCGGTCACCTGCTGCACGGCCTCGCGCATCCAGGCCTGCTCCTCAGGGCTGTCGCCTGCGGCATTGCGCGGCACACGCCGGGGCGGCGCATGGGTGCCGCCGGGGGCCGAGGCGACGACGCGGATGTTCTGCGGTGCGTATTCCATCGCCAGCGACTGCGTCAAGGCATTGACGCCGCCCTTGGCCGCCGAGTACGGCACCCGGCGAATGCCGCGCGTGGCGTTGGACGACACATTGACGATGGTGCCGCCGCCGCGTGCCAGCAGATGCGGCAGCACGGCATGGCAGGCGTACAGCGTTGGCATCAGCGAGCGGCGGATTTCTGCGTCGATCTGCGCGGGCTCGAACTCGGCAAAAGGGCGCATGCGGATCGCGCCGCCCACGCCGTTGACGAGGATGTCGATGCCGCCAAACAGCTGGCTCGCCCGCGCCATGGCGGCCTGCGCGCCTTCGTAGGTTTCCAGGTCGGCCACCAGGCCAGCGGCATTGGCGCTGCCCGCCTCGGCCGCCACCTCGGCGATAAAGTCGGCCCGGTCGACCAACAGCACTTTGGCGCCTTCAGCCACGGCGCGCAGCGCCACGCCCCGGCCAATGCCCTGGGCCGCGCCGGTGACCACCATCACCTTGCCGGCAAAGCGTGGGTAGCTTGCGGGGTGCAGCGGCGCGTTCATGCCAGGGCCTCCGCCACGGCGGCCACCGGCTGGGTGGGCGTGAACTTCTCGTAATGGAAGTGGGCGGGCACTATGCCTTCGGCCTTGAAGTGCAGCTGCACGGCATCCACCATGGGCGGCGGGCCGCAGAGGTAGACATCCACATTGCCGCCATGCAGCGCCTGGGCGGGCAGGTGGTGGGTGACATAGCCCTGGCGCTCATGCCCGGTTTGCGGATCGGCCACGCAGGTGCTGAAGGTAAAGCCCGGGATCTGCAGCGCATAGGCCTGCAGGCGCTCGACCAGTACCAGGTCTGCATCGCGCGTGACGCCATAGACCATGTGGATGGGCTGGGTTGCTCCGTTGCGGGCCAGCACCTCCAGCATCGACAGGAAGGGCGCGAGACCCGTGCCGCCCGCCAAGAACAGCAGCGGCCGCGTGACTGCACGCAGGTAGAAACTGCCCAGTGGCCCGGTCATCTGCAGCGGCTCGCCGGCGCGGGCGCCCTGGAGCCAGCTGCTCATCAGGCCGCCCGGCACCTGCTTGATCAGGAAGCTCATGCGGCCATCGCCGGGCGCGGAACTGAACGAGTAGGACCGGTGCAGGTTGCTGCCCGGCACGCTGATATTGACGTACTGCCCGGGCAGAAACGCGGGTGCGGCGTCTGCCACATCCAGCACCAGTTCATAGGCGGCATCGCCAAGGGGCTGCACCGCGCTCACCGTGGCGCTGAACTGGCCGGTGCCGGTCTTGCAGGCGGTGGAGGGTACCGGCACCGCGATCACGCAGTCGGACTGCGGCACCATCTGGCAGGTCAGCACCAGGCCTTGGCCGGCCTCGTCCTCGGTCAGCGCGTCGTCGATGTAGTCGTCGCCCAGGTCGTAGGTGCCGCTTTCGGCCTTGCACTTGCAGGTGCCGCAGACGCCGTCCGAGCAGTCCATCGGCAGGTTGATGCGGTTGCGGAAAGCGGCATCGAGCACCTTCTCATGGGCGCCGCAGTCCACAAAGCGGGTGACCCCGTCCTCAAAATTCAGGGCAATGCGATAGCTGTTCATGCTGGTCTCCTGGCGTGTCAAATGTGGTAGACATCAATGACCTGGCGGATGTAGTCGTTCTTGAGGACGATCTTCTTGCGGGCGATCAGAAAGCTGCCGGCCACTTTGCGCAGGGTCAGAAAGACCGTGCCGAAGAAGTGATCGGTCTGCTTGTAGCGGTGGCTGAGCGTGTGAAAGTTGTAGCGCAGCTCCACCGTATCGGCCTGCTCGGCCAGCACTTCCACATTGGTGATCATGTGGTTGGTGCGTGGCTCGGGCATCGAGGCGCTGGAGCGCTCGGTCTTGATGCGGAAGACCCGGTCCTCCAGCCCATTGCGGTTGGGGTAGTAGATCAGCGAGATCTGGCTGTGCGGGTCGTCGGTGAGCTGGTCATCGTCGTCCCAGGCGGGCATCCAGTACTCGGCATCGGGCGCGTAGAGTGCGAGCCAGGGCTCCCATTCGCGGTCGTCCAGGTAGCGGGCCTCGCGGTACAGAAAGGCGCAGATGGCGCGGTGGTCTGCCGTGTTGCTGTGGCTGTCGTTGCTCATGGCTGGGCTCCTGCGCGCTCTTGCTGCACGGCCTTGCGCATGGTCTTGGCCCAGTAGTCGTGCTGGCAGACAAACAGGCCCTCGTCCTCGCTGCGCTCGCCGCTGAGCAAGGGGCGCATGCCCATCTTCTTCGCGTTCTCGTCGGGGCCCTCGATCCACAGCGGCGCGCCACGGCTCATGTCGTTCCAGCGCACGGCGCTGCCGGCGTAGCCTGCCTGGCAGGCGCGGAACTCTTCCAGGTCGTCGGCCGTGCCCATGCCCGAGACATTGAAGAAATCCTCGTACTGGCGGATGCGGGTGGCGCGGTCTTGTGCGCTTTCGCCCTTAGGGCCAAAGCAGAAGATGCTGATCTCCGTCTGGTTCACGTTCAACGGGCGGGCCACGCGGATCTGCGTGCCGAACTGGTCCATCAGGAACACATTGGGGTAGAGGCAGAGGTTGCGGGTCTGGCGCACGATGAAGTCCGCGCGCTCCTGGCCCACGCGCTGGGCGAGTTCCTCGCGCTGGTTCCAGATCGGGCGCACCTCTGGGTTCAGGGTGTTGGTCCACAGCAGGATGTGGCCGTTCTCGAAGCCATAGACGCCGGCGACCGACTTGCTCCAGTTGTTGGCATCGGTGGCCTTGGTGCCTTCGGCATTGCGGCGGCTCATCGTGGCCGCATAGTTCCAGTGCACGGAGCTGACGTGGTAGCCGTCGCAGCCGTTTTCCATCTGCATCTTCCAGTTGCCGTCATAGATGTAGCTGGAGTTGCCGCGTAGTACTTCCAGGCCTTCGGGCGCCTGGTCGACGATCTGGTCGATGATGACCCGGGTCTCGCCCAGGTAGTCCTCCAGCGGCTGCACATCGGCGTTCAGGCTGCCAAACAGAAAGCCCCGGTAGTTCTGGAAGCGCGCCACCCGGGTCAGGTCGTGCGAACCGTTCTTGTTGAAAGTGATCGGGTACTCGGTGGTCTTCTCGTCCTTGACCTTGAGCAGCTTGCCGGCGTTGCTGAAGGTCCAGCCATGGAAGGGGCAGGTGAAGCTGCCCTTGTTGCCGTGCTTCTTGCGGCACAGCATCGCTCCCTTGTGTGCGCAGGCGTTGATCACCGCATGCAGCTCGCCTTGCTTGTCGCGGGTGATGATGATGGGCTGGCGGCCGATCGACGTGGTGTAGTAGTCGTTGTTGTCGGGGATCTGGCTCTCGTGCGCCAGGTAGACCCAGTTCGACTCGAACAGGTACTTCATCTCCAGCTCGAACAGCTCGGGGTTGGTGAAGATGTCGCGGCGGCAGCGGAAAACGCCGGCGTCCTTGTCGTCTTGCAGTGCCGTATCCAGCAGCTGTTCGACGGCGCCGAAGCGGTCGGCAGAGGCAATCGTGGTCATGGTGAGGTCTCCTGGGGGTACAGCTCCGCCTCGCAACGCAGAGTGCGGCGCGACAGGCAAGGGGCGGGAGGATGGGTCTCGGGGCTGGGGCACTGCCTGCTCGGCAGTACCCCGCCTGCGGTGCGTCAGGCGATCAGGCTGCCAGGCGCGGGCGGTCCACGATCTGGTTGTCGACACCGTCCACCAGCGCGCTGAGCCGGATGTCGAAGACGATTTCTGCAAACGGGCCGCTCAGACCGTGGGCGCGGATGCTGGCCTCGTCGCTGCGCTCGGTCAGCGGCGGCACCAGGCCTTCGCGGGTGGCGTAGGCAAAGTCGTCAAACACCAGCGGGTCGCCATCGATGTTGATCTGCGTGGTGAGCTTGCGGTGGCCATCGGCCGTGACGAAGAGGTGGATGTGCGCCGGGCGGTTGCCGTGGCGGCCCAGCTGGTTGAGCAGGGCCTGGGTGGGGCCATCGGGCGGGCAGCCGTAGCCCATGGGCACGATGCTCTGGAATTTGTAGCGGCCTTGCGCATCGGCAATGATGGTGCGGCGCATGTTGAACGGCTTTTGCTCGCCGGTGGGATCGAAGTGCGAGTAAAAGCCCTTGGTGTTGGCATGCCAGACCTCGACCTGCGCCCCGGGCAGCGGCTGGCCATCGGCGCCGTAGACGGTGCCGTGCATGATGAGCGTATGGCCGGCGGTATCGCTGCCGTCATCGAGGCGGCCATGGCCGTGCACCACGGGGGCGCCTGCCACGTAGAGCGGGCCTTCAATCGTGCGCGGTGTGCCATTGGCCACGCCCAGCGCGGCGTCTTCGGCGTCCATGCGCATGTCAAAGTAGCGGTCCAGCCCCAGGCCGGGCGACAGCAGGCCGGCCTCGCCGCGCGCACCGAGCTGGTTCAGGTAGGCCACGCCGGCCCAGTATTCGTCGGGTGTGATATCCAGGTCCTCAATGGCCTTGAACAGGTCGGACAGGATGCGGTGGATGATCTGCTTGGTGCGCGGGTTGCCACCGTCCTGGTTGAGGCCGCTGGCCAGACGCAGAAAATCCTGCACGTCGGGGGTGTGGAAGATAGGGGCGCTCATCGTAGTCTCCTTGTCATGAATTCTTGGGGTCAATCCGTCTTTCCGTCTATGGGCGGCGTCAGGCGGCGGCTGGCGCGGCGACCGGCACGGTGATGCTGCCGCGGTCCCTGCGGAAGTGCCGCACGCGGTCTTCATCCAATGTGATGCCCAGGCCCGGTGCCGTGGGCACTGTCAGGTGGAAATCCTTGTACTCCAGCGGCGTGGCCAGAATCTCTTCGGTCAGCAGCAGCGAGCCAAACAGCTCGGTGCCCCATTGCAGCGCGCGGAAGGTGGAGAACGCATGGGCCGACGCGATGGTGCCCACGCCGCCTTCGAGCATGGTGCCGCCGTACAGCTCGATGCCGGCAGCATCGGCAATGGCCGCCACCTGTTGCGACGCCTGCAGCCCGCCCGATTGCTCTGTCTTGATCGCAAACACATCGGCCCCGGCCGCGCGTGCCAGTGCCAACGCGGAGGCCGGGCCGGTCAGCGATTCATCGGCCATGATCGCAATCGGGTAGCGGCCTTTGAGGCGGGCCAGTACATCGGCGCTGGCCACCGGCTGCTCGGCCAGCTCGCAGCCGGCATCCACCAGACCGGCCAGGCCGTGGTGCGCTTCCAGCTCGCTCCAGGCCATGTTCACATCAACCCGCACCGAGGCCAGATCGCCCAGCGCCTTCTTGATGGCCGCTACGTGGGCCACATCATCGCGCACCGCCTTGCGGCCGATCTTGAGCTTGAAGATCTGGTGGCGGCGCGTCTCCAGCATGCGCTGCGCTTCTTCAATGTCGCGGCCGGTGTCGCCCGAGGCCAGCGTCCAGGCGACGGGCAGGCGGTCACGCAGGCGGCCGCCGAGCAGCTCGGACACCGGCAGGCCGGTGCGCTGGCCCAGCGCATCGAACAGCGCCGTCTCGACCGCGCACTTGGCAAAGCGGTTGTCGCGGATGGCCTGGTTCAGCCGCGCCATCAGCGCTGGCACGCGGTTAGCGTTGGCGCCCACCATCTGCGGCACAAAATAGGTGTCAATGGCCAGCTTCATGCCCTCGGGCGATTCGGCGCCATAGGCCAGGCCGCCAATGGTCGTGCCCTCGCCAATGCCCACCGTGCCATCGGAGCACCGCACGCGCACCAGCATCAGGGTCTGGCCGTTCATCGTGGCCATCGACAGCTTGTGGGGGCGGATCGTGGGCAGATCGACCAGCAAGGTCTCCACCTGTTCGACGACAACGGAGCCTGCTGCCGTATATGCCGCAGGTCGGGCGCTGTCTTGGTGCGGGTGTGTGTTTTGCATAGGTGGTATTGAACGACGCAGGCCCGCACTTGATCCAACACCAAATTTGTCTTGTTTCATACCTTGCAGGTATGGTGATGGGTTTGAGTATTAAAAAACAATGACTTAAAATCGCTGCATTCCCATATCTATGGTTTTCCCTGATGGATCTGCGCCATATCCGGTATTTCGTGGCCGTGGCCACTACCCGCAACTTCACCCGCGCGGCTGAGCAAATGCATATCGCGCAGCCGCCGTTCAGCCGCCAGATCCAGCAGCTGGAGGACGAGCTGGGCGTGCAACTGATCCAGCGCAACAGCCGCCCGGTGCGCCTGACCGAAGCAGGGCGCCTGTTTTATGAGCAATCGCTGCAGGTGCTGCAGCGGGTGGACCAGATGAAAAGCGCGGCCCGCCAGGTGGGGCTGAACCAGCGCCAATCGATCTCGATCGCCTATGTGGCCTCTACCTTGTACGGCGGCCTGCCGATGCTGGTGCGCATGTTCCGCAAGCGCTACCCGGATACCGACGTGCACCTGGTGGACATGGGCTCGATCCAGCAGATCCAGGAGCTGCGCTCGGGCCGCATCGACCTGGGATTTGGCCGTATCCGCACCAATGACACCTCGGTCGCGCGCACCGTGCTGCGCGAAGAAAAGCTGGTGCTGGCGATTGCACCGGGCACCCCGCTGGCCGCCGACACCGGCCGCATCCGCCTGCCCGCGCTGGCAGGCCAGCGCCTCATCGTCTACCCCAAGGACCCGCGCCCCAGCTTTGCCGACCATGTGCTGGGCCTCCTGCATGACCAAGGCATACAGCCCGCCGAGGTGCATGAGGTGCGCGAGCTGCAGGCCGGCCTGGGCCTGGTCGCCGCCGAGATGGGTGTCTGCATCGTGCCCGCAGCGGCAAGGCTGCGCTCGGACCTGGTCTACCGCCTGATCGACGACGAGCGCGCCACCTCACCGATCATCCTGAGCCACCGTGTCAATGACGACTCCTGGTACATCGCGGCGATCAAGGAGCTGACGGCCGAGATGTACGCGCAGAACCCGCCCTGGCTGGATTTTGAGACGAATGCGTTTCCGGCGGGGGATAGCTATGGGCTTGCTGGGAAGCGGTGAGAGGCTTGCCGAGCTCTTGGCGTCTCAGTTGCGGATGGGGCGAGTGAGCGCTTTGTCTCTTCTCAAATTATTGCGATGATCGTAGAGACGGGGCGTTGATGAATTGGATGGCGGTTAGCGACCCAAGACCGACGCTCACGCTTTCGCAAAGCAGCCATTCATCGCCAGCTTTGTCTCATCAAAAGCCAAGCCACCCGAACTTGGCCCGGCGATGCTTTGAGGTGCAGGCGTTCAAGCACGGGCAGACCTGTTTCTCCAACGGAAGCCCAAAATGCTCAGCACGGCAATCAGATTCAGCAGCCCGACACCCCAAGCTCCAATGGAAGGGACCGGTGTAGCCGCAGTTGGCGTAGCCGCAGCCACCATGCCGGTAAACACTTGGCTGGCAGTAGCGGCGGCCTTGGTGGTGATGGACATCCGCTGGGATGTTCCACCGCCATCTGCAACGGTTATCAAGGTGCTGTAACTACCCGCAGACGTGGGTGTTCCCGTCAGTAAACCAGATGCTGACAGACTCAATCCCGCAGGCAATGGCTGTGCAGCATCGGCTGCAGACCATAGGTAGCTTCCGCTGCCACCAGATGCGCTCAACTGCAGGTCCGAGAGCGCTTGCCCGACTTGCAAACTGCCGAACCCCGTCGTCGTGATGGCCAAACTGGAAACGCAACTCACCGCCACATCACTCACATTGCTGACCCCCATCGTGCCGCTGCCTTGACTCACAGTGCAAGTCTGCTCTGCGGGCTGGCTCAACACAGTCACCACATAAGCATTGCCGTTGGTGACTTGGGTAGCAAAGGTGAATACACCATTGGCATACACAGTCAGGTTGTCACCGCCATTGTTTTGCAAGACCACCGATTTGCCGGTTGCCAGGCCAGACACGTTGCCACCGACTGAACGGGGCAAGGCGGAAATCGAGTCTGTATCGGTTGCACTGTTGTTCCCGGGATTAGGGTCTGTCACGCCTGCGGGAGCTGCCACCGTTGCGGTATTGCTAAGAGTGCCTGTTGCAGCGGCAGACAACACCGCACTGGCCGTGTAAGTGACGCTGCCCCCGGCGGGAAGGTTCACCGTATCGTTGATGTTGCCACTGCCCGCTGCGGTACAGGTTCCTCCACCCGCTCCGACACAGGTCCAATGAGCGGTCAGGCTTGCGGGAAAAGTGTCTGCCACTGTTGCGCCAGCGACATTGCTCGGGCCCATGTTGCTGGCTGTGATGGTGTAGTTCACACTGCCACCCGCCGCCACTACGGTCACGCCGTCGGTGTTGGTGATCGACAAATCTGCACTGCGGACGATGGTGTCAGTATCGGTCGCACTGTTGTTCCCGGGATTCGGGTCTGTAACGCCTGCGGGTGCCGCCACCGTAGCGGTATTGCTGAGAGAACCTGTCGCAGCGGCAGATAACACCGCGCTGGCCGTGTAAGTGACGCTGCCTCCGGCGGGAAGGTTTACCGTATCGTTGATGTTGCCGCTGCCCGATGCCGTGCAGGTGCCTCCACCGGATCCGGCGCAGGTCCACGTTGCCGTCAGGCTTGCGGGGAAAGTGTCCGCCACGGTCGCGCCGATGGCATCGCTTGGGCCTGCATTGCTGGCTGTGATGGTGTAGGTCACGCTGCCACCCGCGATCGCCGTCGTCACACCGTCAGTTTGGGTGACACTGAGGTCCGCCAGCGGCACAAAGCAGACTGTCGCATCATTGAGCGTGGGTGTCAGCGCGGTGTCTGCCGAGGCCAGATAAGCCTTGTACTTCAGATATCGAAGCCCGTTGAACTGCGACAACGATGAACCGGAAGTCTGGAAATACGTATCAGCAGTGCCATCGGGCCCGACAAAATTAAAGGGGCCCGCAGGGTTGCTGGAGCCCGCCGCTTGGAACCCTACCGAAGTGTTGGCCGGGGCGATGGATGTCCATGTCAGCGCGTCCCAATCGGTGGCTGCGCCAGCGTCTTTCAGGCTCGAGACAAGGTTGCCCGACGAGTAGCCTTGGTCAATGTAAATCTTGAAGTTGTAATCCCTGGTGGTGTCAGTGCTCCAAGACGTACCACTGTTGGTCGCAACTACGCGCGTGCCGCTGGAGTAGGTGCTGGGAGAAGACCGGATCCAGAAATAGCCGCTCCCAGTCGGTGCCGATACGGGACGCAGAACCAATGCATACTGCGCTCCGGATGTCAGCGTGGGGGGAGTGCCAAAGGTCGCAGTAAAACTGGCTGTCGTACCACTGGCGAATGTGGTGCCAGGGATGGTTGTGTTTGCGAGGTCTACGCCTGTCGGGAGTCCGGCACTTGTGGCACGCACGGAAAGCATGAGGTCGGGAGGAGAGGCTCCGCAACCATTGCAGAAGAGCTGAACCTCGGCTTGGGTGAGCCGGCCAGTCATTCCTGAGATGAAGGTTTGGCCAGTCCAGTTGGATGCCCCAAAACCTGTGCCAGTCGTGGTTCCTTCAGTGTTCTGTTGGTCGATAACCAGCGCGTGCGTCAGTGTTGCGTCTCCGGGGCTGGTGTTGAGATCAACGTTTGTTGGCACGCCAGCCAGGAAATCCGATTGGGTGGTATCGGCAAGGCAAGTGGCCCCCACAGCCGAGTGGGTCAGGGGAACATAAAGCACCATTCCCAGCAAGCCGAGCAACATGGGCATAGCAGCGCTCCGCACTGTTTTGTTGAGCATTCCCCTATGCAGCCGCTGAAGACTCAGCACACCAAGTTTCTTGATTGCATCCATGATGCCCCCGTCAAATGTAGAAAACCACGAATTGCATCGCAGGCAAAAGCAATCAGACGCACGACGGTGGGCAAAGCTGAAAAGAGCCGGACATAGGCTCGCGGAAGGTCTCTCTTTGGGCTTCCTCAATCGATTCCACAGTCAGCGTTCAATATGTAACCATACGAAATATAAATCTAATTTTAGTAAGAATATGCACAATTTTGGCAGTTGCCTATCCCTGAAACAAGTGAATTTGCGGGATGACGGGCTGGTGTTTCCTCTTGGTTTGGACCTGAATGCCAAGTTTGGGTGGGTTGGGTGGTGCCGCAGCTGCTAATCCATTGCCGCTACCTCCATCAATGCATCGCCCGCTCAGCCAGCAGCAACAACGCGATACCGACCATCAGCGCCCCTGACACCCGGGATACGACCAGTGCCGCGCCTGGGCGTGTGCCCAGCACGCGCTGCGCTGTAAAACCAACCGCTAGATACACGCCGCAGCAGCTCAGCGCATGCACGGCACCGAGCACCATGATCTGCAGTGCGACGGGCCATGCACTCTCGGCGTGTACAAACTGTGGCAGCAACGCCAGGAGCAAGAGAATCAGCTTGGGATTGAAGCCGCTGATGCCTGCGCCTTTGCATGCCCATTTCCATCCGCCTCCCACCAGCGCGGATTGCGCACTGACTGCGGCTGCAGGGCTGCGCAACATGGCCACGCCCATCCAGAGTAGATAGGCCGAGCCGGCCACCGTGAGCACCGTCAAGACCACGGGGTGGCTGGCGACCAGCGCGCCAACGCCTGCGGCCACGGCCGCAGTGGCCAGCAAGGCACCACAGGCCAGACCGACGACTGCTGCGCAAGCCAGGCGGCGACCCCGCAGGCCTGCAGAAATGACATAGGCCCAATCGGCACCCGGGGTGATAACCAACGCAAACGACACCGCCCAGAAGGCGGCTACAGCAGTCAAAGGCACAGTACTTCTCTCGTCAAGCAAAGGACAGAAGGATAGGCAAGATGTAGCAGAATGTGCTCTCAATAAATTCCGATAAATGACAGAAAAGTGGAAGCTATTACAGAATGAATGCGCTGGACCGGAAAATTCTTGCAGCGCTGGAGCTGGATGGGCGCTTGAGCCTCACCGACCTGGCCGCTCAGGTGGGGCTGAGTTTGTCCTCCTGCCACCGGCGGGTGCGCACCTTGGAGGAGGCGGGGGCCATTCGCGGTTACCGTGCCGATCTGGCACCTGCGGCACTGGGTTTGGAATTTGCAGCCATCGTGTTTGTCACGCTCAACAGCAGCAAGGTCGTGCGCGACTTTGAAAAAGCGGTCGCCGAGCTGGACAACGTGATCCAGGCCCAGCGGCTCTTTGGTGACCCCGACTATCTGCTGCAGATCGTCGTCAAGGACTTGCCTGCTTTTCAGAAGCTCTACGACGAGAAGCTGACGGCCTTGCCGGGGATGCAGCGCATGACATCGACCTTGGTCATGAAGGATGTGGTGATCAACCGCCCGCTGACCTCGGCGTTGGGTTGATCGGCGCCGCTTGGTACTAACACCCAAAGCTGGTCCACCCTGCAAATTGCAAATTCCACTCTGGCCACGTGCTTGGCTGCACCGCAAATGGGGCGATGCGCGCCATGCGGCCGGTATGGCGCATGGTATTTTTTTGCCCCTGCCATTGCGCCATGGGCCAATGGCAGCGCCGGATCGGCGTGCTTGTCTGACCACTGCTCGCAAGCGGCGCGGCTGAAGGCGCGCAGACACCTTCAACAGCATGCCCTAGGCGTTTCGCTGCCGCCAAGCTGCGAACCCGATGCCAATGGTCATCAACATCCATACCAGCATTGCCCACTGCCCCAGCATCGGAACCGATACCGGTACTGCGGCCGGTTGAACGGAGGTCGGCGCTACCGGGTCGACAATGGTGCCGTTCTCCTGCCAGTCGTCGTCGCCTTTCTGCCCGTCGATCACAGTGAATGTCGTGGTGTTGCCGCTCACGCGCAGGTTGCTCGGCGCGAAATAGCTGGGCGGTGCTCCAGCGCGTTCCTGCCCCCACTTGGTCAGTCCGCCGACGGGTTGCGGCCAGTCGATGCTGACCGTGACGGGGGTGGTGTCACAGCCCATCAGTTGAAATTTGAACATGCCCATGGGCAACAGCTGGCCGGCAGGCGGAGCAACGGGCGCCGCAATGAAGGCGGTGTTGGCGGCATCGACCCGGCAGGTATCACCGCCACCGGTGAAATGCGCCGTGGCCTCGCCACCGGCGGCATCCGGCGATACGGTGGTGCCGCTAAAGGTGGTGATTGGAACGAACTTCGCGGTGACCTTCTGCGGGGCTTGAACATTCAGCAGGTTGCAATCAGAACCGCTGCAATCCTGCGCAAACCCCGCCAACGTAAAGCCAATGGCTGGGCTGGCCATGCAATGGGCGTCAGCGCCATGGGGCACCGGGTTGGGGCTACAAGTGACGGTGCCACCCGCCGTTGGTTGGGCCACCACGGAAATGGAATAGGCCTTGGCCTCAAAGCGGGCTGTGACCGTTTGCTGCCCTTGCGGCTCGAACACACAGACCGGCGATGCACCCGCCGTGGAACAAGCCCCAGCCCACCCAACGAAGACATGGGCATCATCAGAATGGGCTGTAAGCGTCACGTTGACGGGATCGCTTTCGCTCTGAAATTCAGCGCTGCAGGGGTGGTCGGCTGTGCATTCGGCCAATGAACCCGAGCCCGGCAGATGGGGGCTAACCGGCACACCGCTCACCACACCGGCGCCCGTCACGTTGACGACCAGCGTGCGCAGACCGACACGCCGCTCCACCGCACCCACATCACAGCGCGTGCCCTGTGGCCGCGATACGCCGCGCTGGTCCATGGTCATGCCTGGTTCGCAGCCGACACCGTCGAGCAAGGGGCTATCCGGTTCGGGTACCAGCACATCGGCCAGGCCGCCGTGCAACACGGACGGCTGCGAAGCGAGCCGCGCAGCCGCGACAGACGTGCTGCCTCCCGCAAAACCTCGCTGGCTGCTCATCAGATTGCCCGTGCCTTGGCTTGTACTGCTTCCGTCTCGAATGGCGTCCACCACCACCTGCGCCGTGCCGCTTACCGCGCCCACTGCAGCAGAACGATGGATCTCCAACGCCGCTACGCCGCCTGTTGCACAGGGGTTGGTGCCAGCGGTGCACTGGGCATCGCCCAGGCTGTAGACGGCGGCGCCGTCGGCATCGCCCGGTGCAGGGCGCTGCGGATCCGAGCTGCGTCCAAATGGAAGGTTGGCTCCGTTGTCAGCAGGAGCGGCGCCAGCGACAACCGCGTTGTCCGACAGCGTGACATGGTCCAGCCGCAGTGTGCCTGCGTAGTTGAACAGCGCACCACCATAGCCGGCACCCCCAGCGCCGTAGCTAAAGCTTTGTCCCCCGGCTGCCTGGTTGGCATGCAGGCTCACGTTGAGCAGCGTCACCGTGCCAGCATCGTTGAAAACCGCACCGCCCATGCCGGCGCCGGCTCCTCCCTCCTTGCCTCCAACCCCTCCACCAAAACCACCGGCCTCTCCCCGGGGGTAGGTCGGTTTTGGTTCTGTATCACCCACCTTGACGATTCCATAGCCGCCGCCACCGGCACCGAAACCGCCGCCGCCGGCTGCTCCACCAAAGCCGCGGGGGACCGATGTCGCACCCCCGCCTCCAAATCCGCCCCAGTTGCTTCCGGTGCCGTAACCACCGCCGCCACCAAATCCCCCTGAGGCGCCGGCACCGTTGGACATGCAAACGGGCTTTCCGTCTGGCCCCACATAACAGGACACTTCTGCCGAGGCACCGCTGTTGGGGCCGCCGCTGAAGTGCTCGCCCGTCGCTGCATCTGCGCTGGCAGATGCGCCAACGCCTCCGCCTGCGGAGCCAACGGCATAGCTGAAGCTCCCGCTGTACCCGCCTGTGGCCTGGTTTGCGATGAAACTGCTGCGCTCTGCCACCAGCACGCCACGGTTGAAGATGGCGCCACCCGCCCCCAGTGCACCGCCACCCGCAAAGCCCCCGCCGCCCCAGGCCACACCGCCTGTGAGGGTGACGCCCCGCAAGGTCAGGCCGCTGCCCACGGAGGCATCAATGTCAAAGAGACGAAAGCATGAACCCGCCGAGCAACCGGCATTGGCTGCGGTTGCCGACAGCACTACGCCTTGGCTAAGTCCCGCCGTGGCGTCGATGGTGATCGATTTCCCACTGATGAAGAATGCACTCGGTCCGAACTGCGTGACATGCCGCTGCGTGAACGATCCTGGCACCAGCGGCCACTGGGAAGGAGGCAGGCAAGTGGCTCCAGCTTCCTGATTGAGCTTCAGGCAATTGGTATGGCGCGTGAGCGAGATGGTCTGTCCGTCGAGCTCGGCCGCAAAAACGATCTTCTCGCCGTGGCGAGCGCTGTTGATGGCATCGCGCAAGGTGCTGCAGCGGCGATCGCCACTGTCGGCACTGCACTGCGCGCGTCCCAGATCATCACCGGGGCCGATGTCGCCCACGCTGGTGACGGTAATCGTTCCAGGCTGCGCCTGTGCCACCGGCTCGAAGTTGGCTAACACGATGCCCGAGCCCATGACGGTATCGAGCTTGCAGGCCGTGGCGGTATCGGTGCCCGCACAGATGCCGCCCCAACGGTAAAGCCGGTAGCCCGGTGCTGCCGTGGCAGCGCAAGTGGTGGACGTGCCTTGGCGCAGCGGGTTAGGCGAACAGGCCACGACCCCGCCGTTGCCCGGCTCGGCAACGGCATTGAGAGTGATCATCAAGGCCTTGAAACTGATGTTCAAGTCGCAGTCGGCGTTCGGCAAGCCCATTACATAGATCCGGTTGCCGTCGATCCGGCGCAGCGGGCAGGTGGTCGTGGCAGTGTCGAGTTGATAGCCGAGCTCCGGCTCAATATCGAACCGGGCACCACTGCCTTCACCGCCAAAGGCTACAGGCAAGCGCGACGGCACCGCTGCGCCCCCAGGACCCGTGACAACAGCATTGATATGCGCCACCCGGGAGGGGTCAGGCGAACGTACCAGCAGCACCATGCCTGAAAAGCGGGCTGGCGCCATAAAACCTGCATCGTCGCTGCGAAAATCCACCAGCCAGGTGTTGTCGCCGTCTGAGAGCAAACTCGACCACACACGACGCTGCGAGTTGAGCCAGGGCACGGTGGGAAACGCCGCTCCCGATGTATCCGGCTCGCCAGTGGCCAGTGCATAAAGCTCATCACGGCCCGGCAAACGCCAGTCGTTGAAGCCATCACGCCCGGCTCCTGCGTTTTGCGCGTTGGCGGCGCGCACGGCATCAAAGGCCTCGCCAAGACTCAAGTCGCGCACGGTGCCGGTACAGGTATTGGCCTGCGCGTCCCAGGTCAGACCTTCGATGCAGCGTTGCCACATCAGGCCCGTGCTTCCATCGGTCACCAATGCGGGATTTTGCGGGTCAAAAACAAATGGGCCGGCAGCCTGTGCCACGGCACATGCCAGCCCCGCGCACAAGACAGCCAGCCGCGCAGCGAGCGCGGTGATGAAACGAAGCAGAACAGAGTTTTTCATCGGGGGACCTCCGGCATCGGCTGCGGTTGCCACGAGGCCAGCGCGGTGTGCATGGCGCAAGATGAAGCACGGGCGTAGAGGGTATTCAAGCCGGTAGCAATGCCACAGCTGCGCAGCTTTAGCAAAAGCTGCCGCTTATGGAGGACCTTGGTATCTGGCGCTTCGCCATTGCTGGCGCGCAAGCCATTTGACATGCTGTTCAACATCTACTCCCCCCGCTTATAAAAATGGAATGGGGCCCGGCGTGGTCGGAGCTTTTTCTTCGTCACGCCTTCTCTGCTGCTGCACCCTCAACATGGCAGCCAGGCGCGACAGCGCCATTCCCAACTGCCCCCTACTTGCACCAGCAGGGGCGGCTTCACTGCCGCAGCGCTGGAGGCCAGACGCAGGTTCTGAGTGGTTGCGCGGTGATGCTACGGAAATAAACGATTCTGCGAATCACGTAAATTAGTGAGAGAGGACGCGCCCGTCGGTGGCAACGCGGCGTCGAAAAGGGCAGGGTTCTGGCGTGGCCATCCACCGTTCTTTCCCAGGCTTTTCATTTGCAAGCAGTCAAAAAGCCTGCCAAACCCATAGGAACCAGCACACCCGAGCCCCATCGCCATTTCAAATTACAGATTCAAAAGAATACGAGTCATGTGCAATACATGATGGCCACCTGCGCGCGGCTCCTTGGGGCAAAGGTGCGGGGTTACGGTCAAGGCATTGGATGCCGAGAGCCATGAGATGCCGAGCCACCGCGGCACAGTGCGTTTCAGCAGCACAGATGCAGCGGCGCAGTTGCCGCCAGATGCCGCCCTTTCTGACGGCACAGGTAGCTTTAGGGTCACCTTTGCCTTACGGGAGCCTAATGCTGAGATTTTTGGACAGCCAGAGGTGGAGGTGGTGCAGGAGGGCAGGGAGACCGGCCCCTAGCGCGCGGCTGGCCTGGCAGCGACTGCCTAGCCAGCAGTGGCTATTTGCACGGGATTGCGATGGGGCACGAGAGCTCAATGCGCCAAACTGGCCCTATTGGCAAGCCGCATATTCAGTGTGCCAAACAGGTCGCGCTTAGCGTCTGCTGTGAGACTGTGACCAACACCGGGATATACGTTGACCTGCAGATTCTGTTTGCCATGCATTGAGAATTGGCGCTGCAGATGATGCACAGACTCCAAGGGCTGGCTGTCGTCCTGCTCGCCCACGCCGACCAAAATGGGAATATCTACCTTAAGGTAATCCGCCATAGGATCCACATCCAGAATATCCATCCACCAGTAAACAGGGTTGCCATACCAGCTGTCGTTGAGGTCAATGGGCTTGCCTGCATATTCCAGTGCAAAGGCGTCCACGTCAGGCACCTGATGTGACGGAGCATGCTGTTTCATCACTTGGAGTGATTTGCGCATGGTGTAGCCACCACTGCCGATGACCACCAACTGGTTGATGCGCGGATTCAAGGCCGCAGCACGAACCGCGGCATCGGCTGCTTCCGAGACACCAATAACCACGACATTTCTAGGACTGAAATCGAGCTGGTCGAGCTTGGTGTTGATGAACTCAGAGAAGTCTTTCATGCGCTGCTCTGAGATGTTAGCTCTGATGAAATCTTCGCCACAGGTCGTCGCCTGGTCCAGGTCGCCCACATACCGCTTGTTCAATGCAAACAGCACGCCATGGAAGCGAATGGCTTCGAAGTAATCAGGTGTGTGATGCTTCATGCTGACGCAGCCTGTTGCACCATAAGTAAATATCACCGTATCGCGTTGCTGCCAATCCCCGGCATGGACTTGGTAGTACAAGGCGGACACCCCGTCTGCATAGGTCATAGTCTGTGCGGGCAGTGCCTTGTCTGTCAGCTTTGGGCCCTGTTGGCAGGCCGTCAAAAGCAGGGCTGCTCCTACGATAGTCAGCGTGCGAATCATTGCGTTCATCCGTATTTGATTTTTTGAAGTGGAGGCGAATGTACCGCAAAAATCCAAGGTATTATTCTGAGGTTAAGCAAATTTGAAAGCAAGCGCTAAGCAGAATGTATGCAGATATATAGTTTGGATGGAAAGTGTTGGTCATTTAATGACCAGCATGCGCTGATTCGCCGTCTTTGGTCCTCGATAAGCCCATGCTGGATTTAATTTTTTTCATGGCGAATGGATATTGGTATGCTTGATCGATTAGCCATATAGGAAGCTTCAATTCCCAACTCCGCAACCAAACTCCGCCTTCGCTGCCGCAGCAAATTCAGCAAGCGGAGGGCTGCAGGCGATCGCTCGCCGGAGTGGGCCACGCTGCATGACGCGTGACTGCTGCTGAGATTTTTGGATAAGCAGAGGAGGAGGTAGTGCAGGAGGGCAGGGTGACGAGACCCTAGAGCAGGGCTGGCTTGGCAGCGGCGGCTAGGTCAGCGGTTTGCCTTTTCGACGCTTGTACCATCACTCGCCCTCAAGAGCATGTTCCGTGGCAGTGACAAGGCCCGTTAAAAAACGGATGGCTTTTTCCAAGTCATCGCGTTTGACCCTGTGAGGTACAGGTGCCCCGGCGGTGACTGGTTTCGAGCGATGAACCACATCTCCACGGCGGCTGATGAGTTGATCCAGCGTCTTTTTTGCGCAGTATCGTTGTGAAGCCATTTCCATCCTGCGGTCACATCGGCCTGCAAGTGTTTCAGGCCTGAGGTACATCCCGCACTTCAGCCTCAGCCGGCAGCGGCACCCGCAACTCCACCATCGTCCGCCCCCCTCGCGACCCCACCGACAGCTGCGCGCCCAGGCGCTGCGCCCGGGCCTGCATGCTGCGCAGGCCGGTGCCGTGCGTGGGGGTGTTGGCTGCCTGGGCCGCAGGCAGACCTACGCCGTTGTCTTGCACCTGCAGCAGCAGCTGGCCGGCCTCGCGGGCCAGTAGCACGTCCACGCGCTGGGCCTGGCTGTGTTTGAAGGCGTTGGTCAGGGCCTCCTGCAGAATCCGCAGCACCTCCAGGCTGGCGCTGGTAGGCAGGTGCAGTTGCTCGATATGGCTCAGCTGCCAGTGCACCTCGATGCCATGCACCTCGAAGAGCTGGCTCATGCGGTGGCGCATGGGGGCGAGCAGCTCGCCCAGCGACAGCTCGCCATAGTGCTGGGCGGAGGCCAGGTCGATGATCAGCCGCAGGTCATCGCGCATGCCTCGGAGCATGCCCAGCACCTGGTCGGGCGGTAGCGGCCCGCGTGTGCGTTCCAGGGTGGTGATATTGCCGATCAGCATGCCGCCCAGGCCATCGTGCAGGTCATGGGCGATGTTGACCCGCTCGCCAAGCCGGGCCTGCAGCAGCTCCAGTTCATGGCGGCCAGCCAGCGATTCGGTCAGCTCGGCGCGGGCCTCGGCCACATGGTGCTGCATCTCGTCGTTGAAGCTCTCGACGCGCCGGGTGTTCTGGACAAAGGTCCAGGCCAGGGTCAGCGCAATGCCCACCGTGGCCAGGGGCTCCGTGTAGGTGGCCAGGTAAAAGTTGTCGTCCACGATGCGGGTGAAGACCAGCAGGTCATGCGCCATCGCCAGGGCGCTGGCCAGTGCCGTGAGCGACAGCAGGCGCTGCGCCTGGTTGCCGTTGCGCCAGGCCAGGCCGACAAATACGCCAGCGGTGGTGAACAGCAGGGCCGACGAGGCCCAGGCCATCACGTTGCGCATGTCTCTTAGCTGCGCCTCGGGCACCAGCAAGGTGGCGGCCGACAGCACGGCGATGGCCAGCCACATGCCCGCTTCGCGCCTGGGCCAGCGGCGGCCCATGAAGCGCAGCACAAACATGGCATTGCAGCCGTGGTAGAGCACATAGGCAACCGACACCATGGCCGCGTAGGTGTTGAGGTTGTGGAAGGGCCAGGGCGTAGCGCTGACAAAGTTCACGGTAAAGCCCACCCAGGCGGCCTGGCGTGCGGCATACCAGCCATAGGCGGCCTCTTGCCGGCGCATCAGCCACAGCACCAGGAAGAAGCAGCCCAAGGTTGCCCCCACGCCCAGGTGCAGCCAGTTGAGGTTGTGCCGTACCAGGTAGCTGTGCTGCTGCGCCGTGCGCAGCAGCTCGGGTGGGCCGATCTCGACCGGGCCCAGCGCAGGCTGGTAGGCGTAGTAGCCGCTCACGCGGATCAGCAGCTCATTGCTGCCGCTGTGCAGCAGGGGCGCCGGCAGCACCAGGTAGCGTGGCGTGTTCCAGGCGCGGGTCATCGGCTCGGTGAGCTGCGGGTCGTGCTGCAGCTCCACACCGTTGACCGCAATGACCCCCGCTTGCATCAGGTAGTGGATGTAAAGGCCCTGGGTCTGCGGCTGGCCGGCAATGTCCCAGCGAAGCCGGTACCAGACGACACCGCTGTAGCCAGGCCATTGCTGGTTCCAGTCGTTGGGCACCTTCACCGGTACCCAGCCGGTAGCGGGTGGCTGCTGGGCATCCCAGTCGGAGCGCGCAGCCTCGGCCGTGCCCGGCCAGGGTTGGGCCTGGGCCTGCGCGGGCAGCGCCAGGCACAGCGCCGCCAGGCCGATCAGTGCAGCAAGCCATGCTCGCGCGCACGCCGCAAGGCCTGCGTGCGCGAGCTTACCGCCAGTTTGTCGTAGATATGCCGGATATGGGTGTCTATGGTCCATCGGGATAGGTGCAGGCATTCGGCGATTTCGCGGTTGCTCATGCCGGCGGCGACATGGTCCAGGATCTGCCGCTCGCGCTCGGTCAGGGCCTCGCGCAGCGCGGGGTCGGGTGGCTGCGACGGGGTGGCGGGGCGGCCGGCCGGGCGTCCCACCAGGTCGAGAATGCGCCGGGCAATGAAGGGGTCGATGGGCGCGCCCCCCTTGAGCACGTTGCGCACCGACAGCGCAATCTCCAGGTCGTCGCGCTCCTTGAGCACATAGCCGTTGGCGCCTGCGCGCAGCGCGCCCAGGATCATTTCCTCGGTGCTCCAGGCCGACACCACCAGAATCGGCAGCTGGGGGTTGCGCGCACGCAGCCAGCCAATCAGGTCGATGCCATTGCCATCGGGCAGGCCCAGGTCGATCAGCGCCATCACCAGCGGCTGCAGGCCGCCGTCGGGCGCGGTCACCCATCGCTGGCATTCGGCCAGCGAGCCGGCCCCGAGCAACTGCTCGCGCCCCACGCCCACCGAGCCCAGCACTTCGCCCAGCCGGGCCAGCATGTCCGGATCGTCATCAACCAGCAGTACGGGGAGGGGGGAAACAGCCATCGCTACATTTTGACGCAAAGCGGATGGTCTGCCATCACGCATTTACGGTAAATGGGCGGGCTGCTGCTGCATGGTGTTGCCAGAGCAGACGGAGAGGGCCAGCCGACGCCCGCTACGGCCGTTTGTTGACGGTGCACAGCTGACGCTCGCAAGGCACGCCGTCGTTGTCGCCGTCCATCTGGGTATCAGGGCAGTTCTGCAGGAAAAAGGTGGCCTCCTGGCAGGAGGTCATTTGCGAGCACCGGGTGCGGCCGTCGCACTTGAACAGCGGGTGGGCAACGCTGGGGCGCGGGGTATCCGGCTCGGAGAGCACAGGCTCGGAATCGCCCTGCAGCGACGCCGCCTGCTGATGCGCATAGCGGCTGTACACCGCCCATGCGGCCAATGCAATCAGCAGACAGATGACGGGCCTGAACACGGTCTCCCCTTTGTTGAGTGTTAGTGAGTGTAACTACTCTAGCCCAAGTGCTGTGCACGCTGGGGAGGGGGAAGCCCTTGAACTTGGTGGGCATCCGTTGCCGGGCATGCGGCAGCGCCATGCCTGCCGCGATCACTGGCCTTGCTTGGCGCCTCTTTTACTACCCTTACTACCGGCCAAAAAAGCCATCAGCGCACGTTCGGCCGCATGCAATCCCGAGCTGCCCCGCAGCTTGCCCGCATAAGCATCGCAACGGGCCCCCGCTTCGGGGCCTTCGCACACCTCCATCACCAGCGGGTGGATGTAGAACTTGCGGCAGACGGAAACCGTGTTGCCCAGGTGCTGGGCCACCTGCTTGACGATGTCGGGCGCGGTCAGCGGCGTATCACTGCTGCGCGACTGCAAGGCCAGCGACAGCGCTAGCACGCTGGCATGCCAGGTGCGAAAGTCCTTGGCGCTGAAATCTTCCCCTGCAATCTCGTGCAGGTAGGCGTTGACATGCTCGGAGCGCAGTTGCTTGCGCTGGCCGTCGTCATCGAGGTACTGGAACAGGCGCTGGCCTGGCAAATCCTGGCAGCGCCGCACGATGCGGGCCACGCGGGGGTCTTCGAGCTCCACGCGCTGCTCCACGCCGCTCTTGCCTTTGAAGGCCAGCTGTATGCGCGATGACCGCATCTTCACATGGCGATTGCGCAGGGTCGTCAGGCCAAACGATCCGTTCTCGCGCGCATAGCTGTCGTTGCCAATACGCAGTGCGGTGGTGTCCAGCAGCCGAACCACGGCAGCCGACACCGAGGTCTGCGTGGTATCTCCGGCTTTCAGGTCGCGCTGAATGCGCCGGCGGATCAGCCCCAGCTTCGCCGCAAAGGCCGCCATGCGGTCGAACTTGGTCTGCTTGCGCTGCTCTTGCCACAGCGGGTGGTAGCGGTACTGCTTGCGCCCCCGCGCATCGCGGCCGGTGGCCTGCAGATGGCCTTGCGGATCCGGACAGATCCAGACATCGGTGTAGGCGGGCGGTATCACCAGCTTGCGGATGCGATCGAGGTGACCGGCGTTGCGAATCACCTGACCACGCTGGTTCTTGTAGACAAAGCCATCCCCCTGCGGGATGCGCTGCCACCCCGGAGTTGCGTCCGTCACATAGGCCAGCGGCCTGGGGAGTTTGACCATGGGAGTGCCTTTGTGCCTTCGCGGTGGGGGTGATGCGCTGAGATTAGCGGGCGCCGAGGCGCGGCGCTGTCAGAGCGCAGCTTGCGACGGCGGGTCGTTTGCGCGCATTTGTGTTTCGGACGGAGCCGGGCGCTGGGCCTGCCGGTGCAGCGCTGCAGCCAGGCCGCATGCGGTGCAAGCGCCACAGGCGGGATGCACGGGTGTGTAAGCGCAGGACTGTCGTTCTTGTAGTCCACGCCCTGGCTGATAGTTTTTGCCCCATAAATATGAATATTCAATTTTCCAAAGAAAAACAAGGAAAACCAAATGTCAACGCATGCGGATGACCAGAAGGACCCGGGGGTGAGGCTGACGGCATTGAAAGAAGAGGGCGCCGAGTTGCTGGCTCGCAGGCCGGTGCCCGGCAGCAGCGACCATGCACGTCTGGCCTGGATCGACGCCGAGATCGCCGAGGTGACGCAGCGGCTGCCGCGCGGTGGCAGCCAGCCTGCAGCGCACGATCGGATGCCTCCAGGCTGTGCCGGCTAGAAATCCCCGTACAGCCGTCGCTCATGAGGGTGGATGCGGGCCGGGATGCGCGGCAATGCGTCTTTGAAAAGCGGCAGGAACCGTACAACGCCCCGGCGGGGAGCTTGCCGCCCTCCGGCCACTGCAAGCGGCACATCCCGATGGTGGCCGGGGCGCAGGTCTGCCGCTTTCCCTCGGCGCGCTGGCGTGTCCCTTCACGCCGCGCTTGCGCTCAGCAGGGCTGCCAGCAGCGCCAACGCGGCATTCAGATCGTCCCAACTGGCGGCACCCAGGCAGATGCGCAAGCCGCTCGCACTGTCACTGGGTCTGAGCACCATGCTGTCGGGCGGTGTCAGTTGCACGCCCCTTGCTGCGGCTGCCGCCACCAGGGCCTGGGCAGCGTCGCGTGGCATCGGCAGCCAGACGTTGTAGGCATCCGGGTGCGCGACCAGGCCGCTCGAACCCAGCAGTGAGACGGCCAGCTGTGTGCGGCGCTGCGCCTCATGGCGCAAGTCTTGCTGGATCGACGCCACGGCGCCAGAGGCCAGCCAGTCATCGACCACGGCACAGGACAGCGCGGATGGCGCCATCGGCATCTCGGCCAGCAGCGCCTGCGCGGCGGGGCAGTGGCTTGCGGGCAAGGCCAGCATGCCGATCTGCAGCCCCGGGCCCAGCGATTTGGAGAGCCCGTTCACATGCAGGCAGATGTCGGGCGCCAGGGCCGCGATGGGTGGCAAGCCAGGAGAGGAGGCTGCGTACACGCCGTCTTCAATGATCCAGGCCCCTGCCTCGCGGCAGATATCGGCAATGGCCTGCCGCCGCCCGATCCCCATCGAGGCCGTGGTCGGATTGTGGAGCGTCGGCGTCACGTACACCACGGGCTTGGGATGGCGATTGCGCCTTGCAAGTGCTTGAGCAAGGGCCTCGGGCACCATCCCCTCGGCGTCGATCTCCACCCCTTGCGCCCGGTATCCCTTGCGCCGCATCAGCGCGATGGCACCGGGGTAGGTGATCCTTTCGGTCAGGACCAGGCCCTGCCGGTCACACACCAGGTCGAAAGCGAGCGCCAATGCCTGGCGGGCGCCGCTGGTCAGAAACAGATGCGCGGGTTCCACATTCAGACCCAGCAGGCTCAGCCAGTGGGCGAGCGCGCGGCGGTGTTCATCATGTCCACCCGCCGGTGCGTACAGATTGATGTGGTCTGCATCGATCCTGCGCGCAATCGCCACCAACGTGCGCGCCAGAAGGCGCGCGCCCAGCGCTGCCGGCGGCGCGTTGCTGGACAGATCGATATGCCGATGGCCATGGGCCTGCTGGATCGCCACGAAGGTGCCCCGTCCCTGGACGCTGCGCGTCAGGCCGCGCCGCTCCAGCAGTGCGTAGGCCTTGGTCACGCTCCCCAAGCCGATCTGCAGGGTCCTGGCGAGGTCCCGGTGGGCAGGCAGCCGATCGCCTGCGACCAGCCGCCCTTCAACAATGTCATCGGCCAAAGCCAGCGCCAGTTGTTCGGCCACGGTGGCCCCTTTGCTGGCCAGATGGGGAATCCAGGGGGATGCAAGCAGCACGGGATCGCCTCCAGAAAAATATTAGTGTCACGTTACACTATTTAATTTATCCAATAGTGTAACGTACAGACTGGTGCTTGCAGAGAGCAGTTGTCGTTGTGAAAAGCGCCCCGGCGTTGGTGCCGGGAAGGCCTGGAGGGCGGTATGTTCAGTCACATTACGGTCGGTGCACGGGAGCTGGAGCGAAGTGGCCGCTTCTATGACGCGCTGCTCACCCCGTTGGGGCTGGCGCGCAGAACGGTTACGCCCGATGGCGGGCCTGCTGCGCTGTGCTGGGTCGCGGCAGATGCCAGCTTGCCGCGCTTTTACGTCTACCGCCCCTTCAATGGCGCATTGGCAAGCGCTGGCAACGGCAGCATGGTGGCCTTTCTTGCACCGTCCATCGAGGCGGTGCATGCCGCCTATGCCGGGGGCCTGCAGCACGGCGGCGGGGATGACGGTGCCCCCGGGCCGCGCCCCCGCTATGGCGCGGGCTATTACGGCGCCTACCTGCGCGATCCGGACGGCAACATGCTGCATATCGTCCATCGCGCCGACCTGCTGCCCCGGCGCATGGAGCGCACGCCCGCCAAGGACTCGCTGCCATGACCGCAAGCCAGATCGCCCTGGTCTATGGCACCTACCTGATTGCCACCGCCAGCCCGGGGCCCAGCAACATGGCCATCATGGCCAGGGCCATGCGCAGCGGACGGCGGCCTGCGCTGGTCCTGGCCGCAGGGGTCGTCACCGGCTCGCTCTTTTGGGCGATCCTGGCGGCGACCGGCGTTTCAGCGGTGCTGACCGCCTATGCACAGGCGCTGGTGGCGCTCAAGATCGCGGGCGGCCTCTATCTGCTGTGGCTGGCGTCTCGCGCAGCCAAATCCGCGATGAAGCGGGGCCACGATGCCGGTGGGGTGGCCCTCGCGGACGAGCAGCCACGCTACCGGTCCCTCTACCGGCAGGGCGTGCTGATGCACATCGGCAACCCCAAGGCTATTTTGTCCTGGGTGGCCATCATGTCGCTGGGCCTGCGCCACCAGTCCCCTGCCCAGGGGCCGCTGATGGTGGTGGGCGGCTGTGTATTCCTGGGCATTCTGGTGTTCGGTGGCTATGCCATCCTCTTCTCGACCCCGGCAATGGTGGCGCTGTATGCACGTTTGCGCCGAGGGATCGAGGGCGTTCTCTCGCTGGTGTTTGCGGTGGCCGGCCTGAGGCTGCTGGCCATGCGCGGCGGATGAAGCGCCGCCAGCCTCAGCGCCGACCATTTCATCAGAAGGGACCTCTCCATGGCTTTGGCTATCCATATCGTCGACGTTTTCGGCGCCGGCCCCTGCTCGGGCAATCCTTTGGCCGTTGTCTCCGGCGCCGAGGGGTTGGACACGGCTGAGATGCTGCGCTTGACGCGCTGGCTCCACTTTTCCGAGACTGCCTTCGTGTTTGCGCCCACCGATGCGCAGGCCGACTACCGGGTCAGAATTTTCACGCTGGACAGAGAGATGCCGTTTGCAGGCCACCCGACGCTTGGCAGCTGCCACGTGTGGCTGGCGGCCCACCCCGAGCGCGCGCAGCAGGCGCAGATCGTGCAGGAATGCGGCGCAGGGCTGGTGAGGATTCGCCGCGACGGCGAGCGGCTGGCATTCGCAGCGCCGCCGCTGGCCCGCTTTGGCCCACCGACGCCGGCAGAGCGCGACCAGGCGCGGCAGTTGCTGGGTCTGGACGACAGCGACATTCTGGATGCCGCCTGGATCGACAACGGGCCCGGCTGGCTGGGGCTCAGGCTGGCGTCTGCGGAGAAAGTGCGGTCGATCGATCCCGCCAGGCGATGGCCGACCCGCATGGACATCGGCGTCATCGGCCCGCACCACGGCGCAAGCGGCTCCGGTTTTGAAGTCCGGGCCTTTTTTACCGACCATCTCGGCGCCATCGTTGAAGACCCCGTGACAGGAAGCCTCAACGGCGCATTTGCGCAATGGCTGTTCGGTACCGGTCTCATCGGTGACGACTACGTGGCCACCCAGGGCGCCTGCCTGGGCCGGCAAGGCCGCATTTACCTGGCCCGCGACGATGCCCAGCAGGTGTGGGTCGGCGGAGAAACACGCACCCATGTGGCGGGCGCGTTGCGCGGCCTTTGACAGCATAGAAGGATCTCGGTCATGACAACCAGCTTGCAGAATGCATCCCTTCCCCTCCCGCACGGCGATGGCCCGGGCAGCCCGGCTTCGGCGATCAGCACCTTGAGAATGCTGGTGCGCTACAAGCGTTGGGCCAATGGGCTGACATTCGACAGTGTGCGCGAGCTCCCTGAAGGGGAGGCGTTGCGCCAGCGGCCCACGCGCTTTGGCAACATGGTGCACACCTTGAACCATGTCTATGTCGTCGACGATATCTTCCGCCACCATCTGCTGGGAAAAAAGCACCGCTACACGGCGCGCAATACCGATGGCACGCCCGCGGTGGACGCTTTATGGGCGTCTGTCCAGGAGATGGATGCCTGGTATATCGACCTGGTCGATAGCTGGTCGAACGACGATCTTGCGAAGGTCGTCCGTTTTGAGTTCGTCGGCGGTGGACAAGGCGCGATGACCCGCGAACAGATCGTTCTGCATGTCGTCAACCACGGCACCTACCACCGTGGCTTTGTCGGCGACATGATGTACCAGGTGCCGTTCATGCCCCCGTCCAACGATCTGCCGGTGTTCCTCCGCGACCATGTCCAGGGGCGGTACTGACACCGTCAGCTGCGGCGCCTGAAGAAGCCGCCCACACCCGCCAAGCCCATCCATGAGGACAGTGCCACCAGCCCCAGGAGGCTGGTGGCGGGCACAGGCGTCGGTGCTGCCGCGGGCGGCACCGTGGCAGGGGTGTCGGTGTCCGTCGCCGAGCCATTGGAAGGCGCGCCAAAAAGGAGCTCTGACCGACGCAGGCACCCACGCCTTCCGTGGCCGCTGCCGTCAGCGGCGCACGGCCTGCCCATCAGCAGTTGCCCTTTTTGGCCTGGCCGGGCGGGCAACCATGGGGATGCGGTTTTTTGCCGGCGTCGTCATAGTAGCCGTCGCTGTAGACCGCGCAACCGCTGAGCACCCAGGCCAGCGCAGCGAGTGAGAAAAGCTTTTTCATAGAACTACCTGAAGTGATCAGAGGTTGAGTTTATAAGGTTGGCTCCGTGTGGCGGTAAATCATTGTTTCGCCATTGCTTTGCGGCGAAGCAGTCCGGGCCGCTGGCAGCCAACCCTACCGCCTGCCAACGGTCTTGGCCTCGCGGGCCGTGCCAGCCGCCCGTGCGACGACGGTAGCGTTGCGCATCCGCTGCCATTGCGGGCGCGGTGGCGGCCATCCTCAGGATGGGCCGAAGCAAGGACCGCAAATTCCGAATTGTGCTGCGGTGTGCGAACCCGTCCAATAGCACCCTATGGCGTTGCGCTGCAAGCCCGCTGGCTGGTTGGGACCGCCGGGGGGCTGCCGCGTTGTCTTGCTGGCCATGGGCCCCGCTGCACGACACGCCTGGTGTTTCACGGACCGGTGTGCAGCCCCTGTAGCGAGGGCTGTGCAAAGGGCTGCCTCAAGGTTTGGAATGAATGATCTGCTTTTCCACGGGTTGCTGACCGCTACCTTCGTTGTTGCCGGAATGGTCAAGGGCGTCACCGGCATGGGGCTGCCTACGGTGGCCATGGGGCTGCTGGGCATGGTCATGCCCCCGGCGATGGCGGCGTCGCTATTGGTCATGCCTTCGCTGGTGACCAATGCCTGGCAGCTTTTTTCCGGCGGCGCTGTGGCAGGGCTCGTGCGGCGCCTATGGCCGATGCTGGTGGCCATTGTGCCCGGTACCGTGGGTGGCTCCGCGCTGCTGGTGCACACCGACCCCGCCTGGTCCGGCCTGGCGCTCGGATCGGCGTTGGTCGTCTACGCGCTGTATGCATTGTGGGCACCGGCGCTGTCCGTGCCGCGCGGAACCGAACCATGGCTGTCCCCGGCCGTGGGGCTTGTCACGGGGCTGGTGACGGGAGCTACCGGTGTCTTTGTGGTGCCTGCCGTCCCGTACCTGGGCGCGCTGGGACTGCCAAAGAACGCGCTGGTGCAAGCACTGGGGCTGTCGTTTACCGTGTCGACCCTGGCCCTTGCGGCAGGCTTGCTGCTGAATGACGTGTTTCGCGTCCACCAGCTGGGCCTGTCGGCGCTGAGCGTGCTGCCTGCGTTGGCGGGGATGTGGCTGGGCACCCGCATAAGAGCGCGTATCAGCCCCAGGCGTTTTCGGCAGTGCTTCCTTCTTGTCCTGGTCGTATTGGGACTGGAGCTTGCTGCGAGGCCCTTCTTCTGAGGCCAGGCGGGCTTTGCCAGCCGGCAGGCGCCTTCAACTTCCATGCTGACGCGCGCGCCAATGGCTGGCCGGTGTGGCCGCTGTCCCACACTGCAAGCAGACCGCTCCGGCAGAGACAGCGGGCTGTGGATCGCAGAATGGCTAAAGATGCTTTTTCCCAGCCGCAACGGCGGCGGAGCATGCTGTAACGATGGAAGCCATGATCACCTATCTGTATGTAGAGGATGACGAAGACATCCGCGAAGGCTTTATGGCCGTGATGGAAGCGCCGCACCGCAAGATCGTTGGCGTGGCCGATGCGGAAGCTGCACTCACGCTCGATGGCCAAGAACGCTTTGATGTGCTGGTGACCGATGTGAGCCTGCCGGGTATGTCAGGCAGCGATCTGGCCCGGCAGTGGCTGGTAAATGACAGCCAACGCCATGTGCTGCTGATATCCGGCTATGAGTTCAAGCAGGGTCTGACCAATATCGGCACCAACGTGCGGGCCCTGCTCAAAAGCTGCGAGCCCGAGGACCTGGAAGCGATGTTGACCAACATCGAGACGCTGCTGGCCGCCCAGCGCCAATAGGTGCTAAAGGACCTCCCACGCGTGTCCTGCGCAGTCAGGCGCGCGGGTTGTCGCTCAATGACTTGATCAGCGCCACCAGTTTCTGAGGCTGCAGCGGCTTGGCCATATGGACATCAAAGCCTGCGGCAAGCGCAGCCTGCCGGTCCTCTTCGCGGCCAAAGGCCGTCAGCGCAATCGCCGGAACGCGGGAAAAGCGGTCCTGCGCAGCGCGTATATGGCGCATCAGCGCATAACCGTCCTTGCCGGGCAGGCCGATGTCACTGACCACGATGTCGGCTTGCGACGATTGCAGCGACGCCAGCGCGCTGTCAAAGTCTCCTGCGAGCGCAACGCTGGCGCCACGCTCCTGCAGGATCAGCACCAGCAGATTGGCGACTTCCGCATCGTCTTCAACGACGAGGATGTGGATGCCGCCCAGTTCATCCTGCCCGCCATCCTGGGCAGAGCCCGCAGATTCGTGCTTGGGCAGCTCCTTCGGGGCGCCATGGCCCAGCGGCAGCGTCACCGTCACCAAGGTACCCAGACCCAGACCTTCGCTGGCCACCGTGATGGTGCCGGCATGCAGATCGACCAGGTGCTTGACGATGGGCATGCCCAGGCCCAGGCCGCTGGCAGGGCGGCTGCCGGGGCTGGCAGCCTGGGTGAATTTTTCGAATATGCGCTCCAGAAAGGCCGCTTCGATGCCCTTGCCATGGTCGCGCACGCTGAGTACCAGCTGCGTGTCCTGCACGGCCAGCGCCACCTCGAGCAGGCCTGCATCCTGCGAGAACTTCACGGCATTGCTCAGGATGTTCCAGAACACCTGCTGGAACCGCGCCGGATCGACCAGTGCCTTGCGGCCTTGGGTGTCCATCGCCACATGCAGCACCAGCTTCTTGGCATCGATCGCCGCCTTCAGCGAGTCAAGCGAGGAGGTGATCAGTGCCGCCGGATCCACCCATTCCCGCTCCAACGTCAGTTTGCCGGAATTGATGCGCGAGACGTCGAGGATATCGCTGATGATGCGCGCCTGCGTGCTGGCATTGCGCTTGATCGCGTCCAGGTTTTTCGCGAACTCAGGCGGCGGTGATTTGCGCAGCACCTGGTGCACATTCATCATGATGGCGCTCAGCGGGTTGCGCAGCTCATGCGACAGCACGGCGACAAAGTCATCCTTGGAGCGGCTGTAGCGCTCCGCGGTGGCGCGCGCCGCCTGCTCACGCTCGAGCAGCTGTTTGCGCTCGAGCTCCAGCTGGATGCGGTTGGAGACGTTGGCCACGGCGGCCACGCGCAGCTCGCCGTTGACGCGAGCGGCCATGCTCCACTCCACATGCAGCGCTTGGCCGGTGGCGTCCAGCAGCACCACTTCCTCGCGCCACAGGGCCTGGCTGCTTTGGGGGGCGCACATCGCCTCGATGCGGGCCTGATGACTGGGTGCGGCAAAGGCCGATACCGGACGGCCCAACACCTCTGCGGCGCTGCGGCCCAGCATCTCCAGCATGGCCGGGTTGGCATCCACAAAGCACCCGTCGTCGTCGATCAACGCAATGCCGCTCTGGGCCTGCTCGTAGATCGAGCGGAACTTGGCTTCGCTGCGGTGCACCCGCACTTCGGCCATTCTGGCACGTACCAGTGCCTGGATGGTCGCCACCAGCATCGCCGGCTCGGCCGGGTGGGTCAGGTAGGCATCGGCGCCGGCGTTCAGGCCTGCGACCTTGTCGGTGTCCGCGACAAAGGCCGCAGACAGATGCACGATCGGCAGCGACATGGTCTGCTCCCGCTCCCGCATCATCGCGCAGACTTCGAAACCGCCGATGTCAGGCAGGTGGACATCCAGCACGACGGCGGAGATATCACCGAGCGACAGATCCAGGGCTTCCTGTCCGGTGCCTGCTTCGACCGTCTTGAAGCCGGCCGCCCGCAGGGCGCGGGCAGTGGCATAGCAGGTCGCAGGGTTGTCATCGACCACCAGCACCGTGTGCTTCGAGCGGTCGATGCTGACATTGAGCCGGGCTGAGACAGAGGGCATGGCGCTCAGGAGGGTGAGCTTTCATCAAAAACATGCGCGGACGCAGGCGCCACGCTGATCGGGATCGTGACATAGAAAGTCGAGCCCTTGTGCGCTTCGCTCTCCAATGCTACTTCGCCGCCCAGCAGTTCGGCAAGCCGCTTGCTCAGCGACAGGCCCAGACCAGTGCCGCGCAGCCGTTTCTGGATCGGGGAGTCGATCTGGGAATAGTCCTGGAAGATCGCGTGGTGGAACTCCGGGGCAATCCCGATGCCCGTGTCGGCCACGGCAAACTGCACGGCCTGGTCCGACACCCGCTTCGCGCTGACGCGGATCTCGCCGTGCTGGGTAAATTTCAACGCGTTGCTGATGAAATTGCGCAGGATCTGTGCGAGCTTGCGGTCGTCCGAGAACAGCTTGGGCACGCCATGCGGCTCTTCAAAGATCAGCACCACGTCGGGATTGGTGATCACCGGTTTGAACATGCCGCGCAGCGCGGAGAACACATCGACCATCTCGAACCAGCCCGGCGACACCTCGATGCGGCCGGCCTCCACCTTGGCCAGGTCCAGCAGGTCGTTGACCATGTCGGCAAACTCGGCCGACGTGGTCTGGATGAAACGCACCTGCTTTTCCTGCTCGTCGGTGAGCGGGCCGTCCACCCGGTCCTGCAGAATGCGCGCAATGCTCTGTATCGCGCCAATCGGCGTGCGGAATTCGTGGCTCATATAGGCCAGAAAACGGCTTTTCAACTCGGTCGCCTGGCGCAGGTTCTCGGCCTGGGCATCGAGCTCGGCGTAGAGCGCCAACACGCCGCGGTTGGTCTCGTCGAGCTCGGCACGCAGGGCCTCCAGCTCGGCCTGGGTGGTGGCCAGCGTCCGGGCCATCTCGTCCGCGGGCATCGCAGCGGGGGCTGCAGGGCCCGCTGCGCCGCTAGGCGGTGGGGTCACGTGGTTCATGGCGTCTTTCATTCTGTGCGGCGCACGATAAGCACGGTCACATCGTCGCGCCCGCGTCCGTAGTCACGTACCAGTACCGCAACGGCCAGGCCCGGGTCACGGCCGAGCAGCGCGGTCACCGCCTCTGGGGGCCAGCGCGATTGCAGGCCGTCGCTGTGGCACACCACCATCGCATGCGCGGGCCAGTCCATGCGAATGTCCTGCACCTGGCGCATCTGTACCCCGACGGTGCCGTGTTGCACCAAGACCGACCGGTTGTACACGCCGCTCACCAGCCGTATGGCGACATTGCCGGCACCGGCAGCCAGCAGCGTGCCGGCCTCGCCATCGAGCTGCACGCAGGTCACCGCAGCGCCGCGTGTCATCCGCAAAGCGGCATGGGCATCTTCAAGGCCAGCCTTGATATCGCCAAACGGCTGCTTCAAAAACACCTCGACTGCCGCCTGTGAGGCTTCGGCCGCACGCACACCATGGCCCAAGCCATCGGCGACCAGCAGTGCCGCACGCTGGCCATCCAGTGCCAGCGCCCAGGCATCGCCGCAGACGGTTTCGCCCGGCGCCGGCACAGCCATCACCGACACGCGAAACGCCCGCTGCTGCGCGGATTGCGTGGTCGCGGGCCGAAAGCGCGCCAGCACCACGGTGCCCTTGCCAGGCTCGGAGTGGATGTCGAAATCCGCCGACAGGCGCTCAACGGCGCCCAGGCCTGTGCCCGGCGTGCCTCCCGTCGAGTACCCGTCGCGCATCGCCTGCGGCAGATCGGCAATGCCGGGACCCTCATCGACCGACAGGATCTCCAGCTCGGGCGCATCGCCACTGCGGGTGGCGATCCACAGCTGCCCCCGCTGCGCATGCCGGCAAAGGTTGTTGCCCAGCTCGTTGACGACAATCGCCGCCTGGCCAGCCAGCACCTCGTCAAAGCCCAGCGTGCGCGACAGGTGGGCGACATGGCGCCTGGCTTCGCCCACGCAACTGGGGTCGGAGACGGGAAAGGCGCGGTGGGTCGTGCCCTGAATTATTTCCATCGGGTCACGCTGACGCAGGTGCCAACCCCCACCGTTGATTCCAGCTCGAAGTCATGGACCAGCCGCTTGCTGCCCGACAGTCCCAGCCCCATGCCGTTGCCCGAGGTCCAGCCATCTTTGAGGGCCAGGCCCAGGTCCGGGATACCCGGCCCCTGGTCCCGAAAGCGCAGGCGAAGCCCCTGGCGCAGGCCATCGGCCAGCAGCTCCCATTCCATGTCACCGCCCCCGCCGTAGACCACCGTGTTGCGCGACAATTCGCTGGCAGCCGTGATCATCTTGGTCTGGTCGACCAGCGAGAACTTCAGCTGAACGGCCAGCTTGCGCACCATCTGGCGGCTGGCGACGATGTCAGCCTCACTGCGCAAGGGTACGGAGCCCTGGGTTTCATGCGACAAAGTCATCTCCATCAGCGCAGGCTTGCAAAAGCGCCATCCCGCGGCTCACATTCAGTGCGGTTTTGACACCGTCGAGCGACATGCCCAGCTCTACCAGCGTGATGGCGACCGCCGGCTGCATGCCGACAACCACCGTGGTGGCATCCAGAATCTGGCCGATGCCCGATATCGCGGCCAGCATGCGGCCCACGAAGGAATCGACGATTTCCAGGGCGGAGATGTCGATCAGCACGCCGCTGGCGCCCGTCTTCGAGATCTGCTCGGCCAGGTCATCCTGCAGCGCCATCGCAGTCTGGTCTTCCATATCGATCTGGATGGTGACGAGCAAGGTCTGCCCCATGCGCAAAATAGGAATGCGGTACATGCTGCGTGGCCTACTTGGTCTTCGTGAAGGTATAGCCGTTGCGCTTGAGCGCCAGCGCCAGCGCATCGGCCAAGGTCGCCTTGGTCGTCACCGACTGCAGGTCGATGCCCAGATGCACAATGGTTTGTGCAATTTGCGGACGGATGCCGCAAATAATGCAATCGGCTCCCATCAGGCGGATGGCGGTCACGGTCTTGAGCAGGTGCTGGGCCACCAGGGTGTCTACCGTCGGCACGCCGGTGATGTCAATGATGGCCAAGGCCGACTCGGTCTCCACGATGCGCTGGAGCAGCGACTCCATCACCAGCTGCGTCCGGCTCGAATCGAGCGTGCCGATCATCGGTACCGCCAGCACACCCTCCCACAGCTTGATGACCGGGGTGGACAGCTCCAGCAGTTCCTCCTGCTGGCGGGAGATGAGTTGCTCGCGGGTGCGCTGGTAAGCGTCCATCGTCCATTGCGCCAGTGCATCGACGTACCGCGTCACCTGTGCAATCGCCTCGACCAGCGCATGCGAGTCCGTGGCCAGCTCCCGCTGCAAGGCTTCGAAGATCGGTTGCTTGAGCGCCAGCACAAAGGCACTGGTGCTGCCTGCCGTGCTGCCCTGCGCCGCGCGCGAGGCGGACAGGCGCTCCAACGCTGCCTTGACCGGCTGCCATGCGGCAGAGCCGGAGTTCTGCAGATCACCGGAGGCCACCGCGGGCAGCAAGGCCGTCAGGATTTCTGCGGCCTCGGTTCGCGCTTTTTCCGGGGCCTGCGGACCGCTGGCAGCCAGCACCCAAGAATCGACCAGCGCGGATTTCTCGCGCTCCAACAACCCGACCAATAACTGCTGATGAGTGCGCACGGCAACCCCTTTGTGAACGTCAATATGTTTACACCTGTAAGAATTATGGTGCAGCGCCACTGTGGCTGGCCCCGTCAGCAGGGTTCTGCCTGCATGTCGGCGCCTTGGCCTACACAACGGGCAGGGCTGTGGGGGATGGGTCTCCCTTGCCAGACAGGCGTTCGCGCTTCTCCCGATGAGATCGCGCCAGGCCCCAGGCCAGCCGCCAGAATGTGTGTCCGCGCACCGGAGGAAGGCATGGCAAACAGCGTGCCCGGCACGCCCTTCAAGCCCATGAATCCATGTAAAAAAGTTCAATTTTGGTTTTTTGGATCGGCGGCTACAGCGCTATACGCAAACTCCTACTTGGAACCTGCGAGGAGGAAGGCCACCATCAAGGGCATCTTTTCCACCCACAGGAGTCCACGATGACCAAACCACGCTATGACGAAGCCGCCCTGAAAGACCTGCTGCTGCAGATGATGGAGACCGAACTCGGGGGTGAGCAGGTCTACCGCGCTGCGCTGGACTGCGCGGTCAACGAAGACCTCAAGAAGGAATGGCAGGAATACCTCGACGAAACCCTGACCCACCAGAAAATCGTGCGCGCCACCTGTGAAAGGCTGGGCATCAACGCCGATGAGGCGGCCCCGTCGCGCCAGGTCGTCAAGCACATTGGCCTGTCGCTGGTCAAGGCGATGCAGCTGGCCCAGGCCGGCGGCGATCCCCGGGCAGCCGAAGTGGTCGCCTGCGAATGCGTGGTCCATGCTGAAACCAAGGACCATGCGAACTGGGAGCTGCTTGGCAAGGTGGCAGACGTGGCCAAGGGCGACGCGGCCAAGGCATTGAAGGAAGCACATACCCAGGTGGAGAAGGACGAGGACCACCACCTCTACCACACCCAGGGCTGGTGCCGTGAGCTGTCGATCGCGCGCATGGGCATGCCAGCGGTGCTGCCACCGCCTGAAGAAGTGAAGAACGTCGAGACGGCGATTGGTGCCTCCCGGGCCGAGCAGCAGCGCGAGCGCATGCTCTGAGGAGGGCGTCTGCCCATGCCTGCCCAGCCGTCCTTGCAGCCCACGCGGCTGCCTCGCAGCCAGGTGGCGATGCTGTTGGTGGATGTGATCAACCCGTTCCAGTTCCCCGGAGCCGACCGCATGCTGCCGGACATTCTGGAGGCAGCACGCGCCATCGCGCAGCTCAAGCGCCGCATGCGCCAGCGCGGGGCCATCGCCGTCTATGCCAACGACAACTACGGCACCTGGCACAGTGAGTTCAGCGATGTGCTGGGCAACTGCCAGGCGTTGCCGGGGCTGCGCGGCGATGTTGCGCAAATGCTGGCACCGCACGCGCAGGACCTGCGCGTTCTCAAACCCCAGCATTCAGGCTTCCATTCCACCCCTTTGCAGCATCTGCTGTCCAAGATGGGGGTCAAGAAGGTCGTCGTCGTCGGCTTCATCACCGATATGTGCGTGTTCACGACGGCGACCGATGCCTGCATGCTGGGCTACCAGGTGGCGGTGCCGTCCGACTGCACCGCCAGCGTGACGGCGGAGCGCAAGTCCGCCGCACTCGCGCAGCTGAAAACCGCGTTTGGCTGCTCCACGGCCAAAGGCCGCTGAAACGTCCCAAGAGGTGTTCATGTTCGAAATGGATCTGGATGTGTGGGAGCTCATCGCCAGAGGCGCGGTGGTCTATGTCGTGTTGCTGCTGCTGATGCGGATGAGCGGCAAGCGTACGGTCGGCCAGTTCACGCCGTTTGATCTGCTGGTGGTGATGCTGCTGAGCGAGGCGGCGGGGCCCTCGATGGTCGGCAAGGACCAGTCGCTGTGGGGCGGGCTGATCGTTTGTGCAGTGCTGCTGCTGGTCAACGCCCTGGTGGCCTTGGTGACGACCCACTTCGGCGCGGCCGAGCGCATTCTGGAGGGAGAGGCGGTGCTGCTGGGCCGCGACGGGGTGCTGTTCGACGCCGTCAGAAAGCGCCACCGCATCTCCCGCAACGAGATCAACACCGCCTTGCGGGCATGCGACTGCGAGATGGACCAGGTGCAGTCGATGTTTCTGGAGGCCGATGGCCTGATCACGGTGCAAAAAATCCCGTCCGCGCGCAGCGAACGCTGACGCAGCAACCGCTGACGCGGCCGCGCGGACCCGGGCGCCGCTGCGGTGCAAGGCACTGCCCCCATGCCACACCGCCCCGCCATGCCCATGCAGGCATGGCGATTGCCGCCGGGGCTGGTATCGCTCCATGTCAGGGGCACCTGCCGTGCTGCAGGTGCGCGCTGACCTCCATCCCGGGGAGCGAGGCCCACGGAGAGCGCGCATGCAACTGCTGGTGACTGGCGGCGCAGGCTATATCGGATCGCATATGTGCCTGCGCCTGCTCGAACACGGCGATGACGTCACGGTCATCGACAACCTCTGCAACAGCGCCCCAGAGGCGCTGCGCCGCGTGCAGCAGATGGCAGGGCGCAAATTGCGCCTGGTGGTCGGCGACGTGCGTGATGGCAGCGCATTGCAGCAGGCGTTGACGGGCCCACACAAGGTGGATGCAGTGCTGCATTTTGCCGGACTGAAGGCCGCAGGCGCCTCGGTGGCCCTGCCGGTGCACTATTACGCCAACAATGTCGCCGGGAGCTTGCAGCTGCTGGAAGCGATGCAGGCCCAGGGTGTGCAGACCCTGGTGTTTTCGTCGTCGGCCACCGTCTACGGCGCGCCGCTGCCCCAGCACCTGCCGCTGACCGAATCGGCCCCCTGCGGCAACACGCAGAACCCCTATGCGAGCAGCAAATGGATGGTGGAGCGCTGCCTGGCCGATCTGCAGGCGGCGTCGCCGGACTGGCGTATCGCCTGCCTGCGCTATTTCAACCCGGTCGGCGCGCATGCCAGCGGGCGGCTGGGGGAGCACCCGATCGGCGTTCCCAACAACCTGATGCCGTTCATCAGCCAGGTCGCCAGTGGGCGCCGCGCCCAGCTGTCCATCTTTGGGGCGGATTACCCCACGGCCGATGGCACCTGTGTGCGCGACTACCTCCATGTGATGGACCTGGTGGAGGGCCATATGGCTGCGTTGCAGTACCTGCGTGGCCAGCGCCAAGGGGGGATGGTCACCGTCAACCTGGGCACCGGCCGGGGCTATTCGGTGCTGGAGATGGTGCGCGCCTTTGAAGCCGCCAACGGCCTGCGCATTCCGTTCCGGATCGAGGCGCGGCGGCCGGGCGATGTGCCGGCCTACTTTGCCGACGCAACGCGCGCCAGGCAGTTGCTGGGCTGGCGTGCCACCCGCAGCCTGCACGACATGTGTGTGGACAGCTGGCGCTGGCAGCGCGACAACCCCGATGGCTACACCGAGCGGCATTGCGGGAGCCCGGCGACCGCTCCCCGGTAAGGCGCCGCCCGGTGCCCCGGCTCAGTGCAGCGGCGCGGTGGTGCTGAGTTGGCCGTTTTTGTACAGGCCCTCTTCAATGAGCGCGCACAGCGCGTGGCCGACAAAGATATGCGCTTCCTGGATGCGGGCCGTGGTCGCGGAAGGCACGACGATCGCCGCATCGCACAGGCTGCGCAGGCGCCCGCCGTCGCGGCCGGACAGCGCGACGGTGCTGATCTGCAGGCGCTGGGCGGCCTCGACCGCCTTGACGACATTCGCCGAAGTACCCGAGGTGGAGATGGCCAACAGGCAGTCACCGGGGCGCCCCAGGCCGATGACCTGGCGGGAGAACACCTCGCTGAAATCGTAGTCGTTGCCAATACAGGTCAGCGCCGAGCTGTCGGTGGTCAGCGCGATGGCCGCCAGGGGACGGCGGTCCTGCACAAAGCGGCCGGTCAGCTCGGCGGCAATGTGCTGGCTGTCGGCGGCCGATCCGCCATTGCCGCAGAGCATCAGCTTGCCGCCGCTGCTCAGGGTGCGCACCACCATCGCGGCGGCGTTCTGCACGTCGGCCTGCAGGCTGTCCAAGGTGTCAAACAGGCTCAGGTGCTCGCGCAGTGCCACCGCATAGGAGCGCGGCTCTTCGGCGCTGAGCGGAAGCGGCGGGACGGGCAGGTTCTTGAAGGCTCTCATGTGGAAATCCCCATGGTTTGGATATGGTGGGCGCGGCGTATCAGCGCGGTGGTCGAGTGGCCGGGCAGGTAGTCGAGGATGGCGGTGATGCCGCCCCATTGCTCCATCAGGCGCGCTTCCTGCAAGGTGCTTTCGTGGTAGTCGCCGCCCTTGACGTAGATGTCTGGCCGCAGCGCTTCGATCAGGGCCAGCGGGGTTTTCTCGTCAAACAGCACCACCAGGGACACGCACTCCAGTGCGGCAATCAGTGCGGCACGCTCGGCTTCCGGGTTCAGCGGCCGGCCGGGGCCCTTGGCCAGCATCTGGACCGAACGGTCGGTATTGATGCCGACCACCAGCGACGCGCCCTGCTGCTGTGCCGCTTCCAGGCATTCGACATGGCCCAGGTGCAGCAGGTCGAACACGCCATTGGTGAACACCAGCGGTCGGGGCAGCGCCCGGGCACGTTGCGGCATATCGGGGCGGGGGCAGATTTTGTCGGTGTACATAGGATGCGTGGCCTGTGGTGGTCAGGGAATGCCGCGCAGCAGCGCTGGCATCGGGGTGGTGATCAGGGGGGCATGGGCGCGCGAGGGCAACGGCTGCGCCACGGAGGACATGGGCGCTGGCACCGGCAGTCCCAGCAGGTCGAGTACGGCGTGCACCACGCGTTGCGGCTCGATCAGCTCCAGGCAGTGGTGGTGCAGCTGCGGGCACAGGCTCTTGAGGCAGTTCCTGCAAGGCACGTCGTGGCTCAGCACCCGCGAGGGGGCTTGCCATGGCGTGTGCTGCGGGTTGGTCAACGCATAGAGCACGACCACCGGCGTCTGCAGCGCCGCTGCAATGTGCGCCGGGCCGGTGTTGTTGCAGACCAGGGCGCGCGCACCGGCAATCAGCGCGGCCAGCTCACCCAGGCTCAGATGGCCCATCAGGTTGACCGGCATCTGCGGCATCTGGGCCGTGGCCTCGAGGGCCAGGCCGATCTCATCGCGCGCGCCGCTGAAGATGATCTGCATGCCCGTGTGTGCCTGCAACTGCGCAGCTGCACGCCCAAAGGCCGCCGCCGGATAGCGCCGGGATGCGGCGCTGGCACCTGGGTGCACCACCAGATAGGGGCGGCTGGCATCGCCGCCAAAGGCGGCCATCGTCTCACGCATGCGCTGCACATCCTGCGCGCTGTACTGCAGCTGCAGGCGCTCGTCGCGGGTCTCGAAGCCCACATGGCGCACCAGGTCCAGCTGCCGTTGCACCTCATGGCGTGCCACCGCGATCGCCGTGTCGGTCTCCGGCACCCAGTCGCTCAGCAGCGCATAGGGGTTCTCACGCGCATGGGCCAGCCGCAGCGGAATGCCCGCGAGCCTGCAGGTCAGCGCGGCCGGCAGCGCGCTTTGCGTACAGACCGTGAACACCACGGCCGCATCGAACTGGTGCCGGGCCAAGGTCTCGATCAGGCGCAGATCGGTCTGCGCCGAGCGGCTTTGGCTGCCAGGACCGCCAGACCAGGGCGCGTCATAGATGAGGGTCCGGTCGACCGCCTTGATGCGGCGGGCCGCCTGCGCGCCGGCGGCCGAGGTCAGCAAGGTGACGCGTGCCTGGGGGTGGCCGCTGTGCAGCGCACGCAGTGCCGGCGAGGTCATCAGCACATCGCCCATGTTGTCCAGGCGCACCGCCAGGATGTTGCGGGCCTGGGCCCAGCGGCTGTTCATGGCCATGAGGTCTCCTGGTCGGGCAGCACCATCACTTCGGCCACGACCGAGCCGCGCGGCATGCCCAGCAGAAACTGCACCATGCTGGCCACATTGTCCGGGTCCTGCAGCAGCGTCTGGTCGATATCCGGAAAGCGCTCCAGCAGAAAAGGGGTGCGCATGCCGCCAGCAAACAGCGTGGTCACCCGGATGCCCAGCGCGCGCAGCTCGGTATGCATCGCTTCACTCAGGCCCCGCAGGCCCCATTTGCTGGCGTGGTAGGCGCTGGCATTGGGCCAGGCCCGCAAGGAGGCTGTCGACGCGACGTTGACGATGTGCCCGCCCCGGCCCGCGTCCGATTGGCGCAGCAGCGGCAGCGCCGCCTTGGTCAGCAAAAACGGCCCGTAGAGGTTGGTGTCCACCACGCGGCGCCATTCCTGCTCGCCGATCTCGTCAATCGATGCCGTATGGTCGGTGCCGGCGTTGTTCACCAGGATATCGAGGCCGCCCCATTGCGCCTGCAACGCGGCCATGGCCTCGGCCACTTCGGCGGGCTTGCTGACGTCGAAGTGCAAGGACATCGTTGCGGTGCCCCAGCCGTCGGAGCACAGCGCCACCTTGCCGACTTTGCCGCCCTGGCCCGAGGGCAGATCGGCCAGCGCAACGCGGGCACCAGCGCCCACCAGCTGCTTGGCGATGGCAGCGCCCAGGCCGCTGGCCGCTCCGGTGACCAGCGCAATCTTGTTGTGCAGAGGATGCATGTTCGGTTCCCATCGATAGTCTTCCCATCCCTGGGCAATCGCCATGCCCGCATGCTGCCCATTGCTGCCGCAGCGCCGGGTGGGCTGCGGGTAAGCGATGCCGCAACGCTGCCATGCCATCGGTAAATGCTGCCGCAGCATCGTCCAGCACCCCCGGCGCGGCGTGGCTGGCAGGTACGCCGCTTGCCCCCGGTTGGCATGCTCTTGGACACCCTGACTTCCCAATCGGCCTGGCTTTCCAGGATCTTCGGCTTTGTGCTGGTGCAGATGGGCGACCTCCGGGTCACCGTCGGCACCCTTGCCAAACTGCTGCTGCTGGTCACCCTGCTGGTATGGTTTGCCGGCGCGATGCAGCGCTGGCTGGTGCGCCATATGCCGCAGCGCTGGCATGTGGACGAGGGCACCCGCATCGCGATTGAGTCGGTGCTGCGCTACCTGGTGCTGGTGCTGGGCATGGTGCTGATCCTGCAGAACGTCGGCATCAAGCTGTCGGCGCTGGGCGTTGTCGCCGGGGCCGTGGGTGTCGGCGTGGGTTTTGGTCTGCAGAACATCGTCAGCAACTTCATCAGCGGGCTGATCGTGATGCTGGAGCGTCCGATCAAGGTCGGCGACAGGGTCGAAGTGGGCGCCGTCGAGGGCGTGGTGCGCGAGATATCGGCCCGGCGCACGACGATTGTCACGGCGGACAACATCGCGGTGCTGATACCGAACCAGCGCTTCATTGTCGAGAATGTCAGCAATGCCGCGTACCTGGGCGAGCCGGTACGCCTGCGGCTGACTGCCGGTGTGCCGCCGGCCACGGACCGGGCTGCGCTGCTGCAACTGTGGCGCCAGGTGGCAAGCGCCCATGCAAAGGTGCTGGCCGAGCCTGCGCCCGCGCTGCTGCTGCGCAACCCGGGCGGCAGCCCGCAGTGGGAGCTGACCGCCTGGTACTGGCCCGAATCGACCAGCCGCGAGCAGCTGTCCAGCGAGCTGGCGGCGGCTTTCGCCGAGCACGTGCCGCGCCTGGAGGCGGCACATGGTTGAGGCCGCAACGCCAGGCCCGGCTGCTGCCGCTGAGGCGCCGCCGCCGCAGCGCTGGGCGCTGGCGGCGCAGCTGTGGCAGGCCGCCTGGCGTTTTCGGGGCCGCACCGTGCTGGCCGTGCTGCTGCTGGTGCTGGCCAAGCTCGCCAGCGTGGCGGTGCCGCTGGTGTTCAAGAAGATCATCGACCTGTTCAGCACCCCGGGCAGCCTGGTCAGCGACGTGGTGCCCGGCACCTCGCCGTTGTTGCCCGGCGGCGGCCATGTGCTGGTGCTGCCATTGCTGCTGCTGGCCGGCTACGCGCTGCTGCGCTTTTGCAGCACCTTGTTCACCGAGCTGCGTGACCTGTGCTTTGCGCGGGTGACGCTGGTGACGGTGGCCGATTTTGCGCAGCGCGCGCTGGCGCATCTGCACCGCATGGGGCCGCGCTTTCACCTGCAGATGCAGACTGGCGCGCTGATCCGCGATGTGGAGCGGGGCACGGCAGCGGCCGGTTTCTTGCTGGCGGCGGCGCTGTTCACCTTGCTGCCCACAGTGGTGGAGATCGCTGCGGTGGTGGCGATTCTGGCGATGGCCTACAGCGCCTGGTTCACCGCGATCATTGGCGCCACCTTTGTTGCCTATGCGGCCTACACCGCGATCATGACGCGGCGCCGCGTGGCGCGCCAGCGCCAGGTCAATGCGATGGACTCCCGGGCCAGCGGCCTGCTGCTGGACAGCCTGGTGAACCAGGAGGCCGTGCGCAACCATGCGCATGAAGCGCAGGAAGTGGCACGCTACGGGAGCGCGCGGCTGCAGTGGGTGGCGCAAAGCGTCGAGAGCCAGAAGGCGCTGTCGGCCCTGCACCTGGGCCAGGGTGCGATTATCGCCGCCGGTGTCGGCGCGGTCATGGTGTTTGCCGGGCTGCAGGCGCTGCAGGGGCACATCACGGTGGGCGACCTGGTGCTGCTCAATGCCTATGTGATCCAGATCTGCCTGCCGCTCAATGCGCTGGGCTTTCTGTTCCGCGAGGCGAGAGACGCGCAGACCCATCTGGAGACCTTGCGGCAATTGCTGGCCTGGCCGCCCGAGGTGCAGGACGGTCCCCAGGCGCAGCCACTGTCGGTCTCGCATGGCGAGGTGGTGTTTGAGCATGTGGATTTCTCCTATGAACCCGGCCGGCAGGTGCTCTGGGATGTGAGCTTTCGCATCGCTGCGGGGGAGACCCTGGCGGTGGTCGGCGGCAGCGGCTCGGGCAAGTCCACGCTGGCACGGCTGCTGCTGCGTGTCTACGATCCGCAGCAGGGCAGGGTGCTGGTCGATGGCACCGATATCCGCACGGCCACCTTGGCGAGTCTGCGCCAGGCCGTCGGCATTGTTCCGCAGGACAGCAGCCTGTTCAACGACAGCGTGGCCTACAACATCGCCTATGGCCGCCCGGGCGCGGGCATGGCCGATATCGTCCAGGCCGCACAGGCGGCCCAGATCGATGCGCTGATCCGCGCGCTGCCGCAGCAGTACGACACGCCGGTGGGCGAGCGTGGCATGAAACTCTCGGGCGGCGAAAAGCAGCGCATCGCCATTGCGCGGGCGTTCCTGAAAAATGCGCCGGTCATGATCCTGGACGAGGCAACCTCGGCGCTCGACACCCGCTCGGAAAAGGCCATCCAGGTGCAGCTGGACCGGCTCTCGGCGCAGCGCACCACGCTGGTGATCGCGCACCGGCTCTCGACCATCGTCGATGCCGACCAGATCCTGGTGCTGGACAAGGGCCGCATCGTCGAGCAGGGGCGCCACGACGAGCTGCTGGCGCAACGCGGCCTGTATGCGCAGCTGTGGGAGCTGCAGCTGCAAAAGCAGGAGTTCGACCGGGCTGAGCGGCGCCTGCTGCGCCAGTCGCTCCAGCTGGCGGTGCTGCTGGCCAATGTCGTCGATGGCATTCGCGCTCCGCTCGACGCCCGCGGGGTGCAGCTGTACACCCATCTGGCGTCCGAGCCGCTGTATGTCAGTGGCGACCCGGCGGTGCTGTCGCAGGCGCTGACCGACATTGCGCTGCACGCCATCCAGGCGAGCCCGCCGGGCGGGCGTATCGAAATCCGGCTGGAGCGTGTGCAGCAGCGTGCGCGCATCCTGTTGAGCGACAGCAGCCACCGCGCGCCAGCGCCGTCCCAAACCCCGACCCCCGGGCAGGCCAGGCTGGACCCGCTGGTGCTGGCCTCGGCCCTTGAGCGCCAGGGCGGGCGCTTCGAGATACAGCTGCCCACGGCGCTGCGTGGGGCGCGTTACCTGGTCGAACTGCCACTGCGGGCGCCGGAGGAAGCCCCCGATGCCGCACCCCAGGCGCAGCAGCAGCCCGGCCAGCGCCTGGCGGCGCTGCAGGTGATGGTTGTCGATGACAGCGGCAGTGCCCGCGCATCACTGGCGCAGCTGCTCGGCCAGGAGGGCGCGGAAGCCGCGTTGTTTGCCGACGGCACGCAAGCGCTCGCCTGGCTGCAGGGCCGGGGAGGGGGCCATGGCGCGCCTTGGCCGCAGGCACTGCTCTGCGATATATCGCTGGGCGAGGAGGATGGACGGCAGGTATTGCGGCAAATTCGGGCGTTGGAGGAGGAGCGCGGCCTGCCGTTGGAGCAGCGCATGTTCGCCGTGGCCCTGACCGGCGCAGACCTGCCCAGCGAACGGCTGGTGGCGCTGATGTCCGGCTTTCAGACGCATCTGCCCAAGGCGGCGCTGCCTACTGCGCTGGTGCCGATGCTGGCCCAGCTCACCGGGACCGCGCAGGCACGCGGATTGCCCGATGAACCAGGCAGGCCCGCTCCGAGGCCTGATGTCACATGAAAGGACTCAGCAATGACACAGCATGACGACAACGGCCGCCAAAGTGCACGCCGCCAGATGCAGCAGGACATGGAAGACCGGCAGCAAGGCGGTGGGCGCAGCCAGGAAGACTACCGCCGCCCATCCGGTGGCAGCGGCCAGGGTGACTGGCGGTCCGAGCAACAGCAAGGCGGCTACCAGAACGAGCAGCAAGGCGGCTACCGGGGCGAACAGCAAGGCGGCTACCGGGGCGAGCAGCAAGGCGGCAGCTACGGCGGTGAGGGCGGCTATGGACGCGGCGCTTCAGGCGGCTACCAGGACGATTATGACCGTGGCTATGGACGCGGTCCGCAGGGGCGCGGCCAGCCAGGGCGCGGTCAAGGCGGCGAGGCCTGGGGTGGAGGCTACCAGGGCAGTACGGGCGGCGGTGGCTATTCGCAAGGCTATGGCTCCAGCTCCGGCCAGCGTGGCTTCTATGACGACCAGGACTTCTCACGCGGCGGGCGCCAGGGTGGTCAGGGCCAGGGTGGCTACCAGGGGAACTACCAGGGGTCGCAGGGCGGCTACCAAGGGGGCTCGCAGGGCAGCTACCAGGGCGGTTTTCCCGGCGGTGGCCCGCAGGACTTTGGCCGCAGCTACGACAGCCAGGGTCAGGGCGGGCAGACCTACTCCCGCCAGGGACAGCAAGGTGGGCGCCACCAGCAAGAGCACTACGACCCCGACTACCACCAGTGGCGCGATGAGCAACTCCACGCCCTCGACGAGGATTACCGCTCCTGGCGCAACGACCGCTACAAGAAGTTCTCCGATGAGTTCTCCCAGTGGCGCAGCCAGCGCGGAGGCCAGGGCGGCCAACGGGGTGGCAGTACCGGCAGCGGCAGCACTGCCGGCAACACCAGCGCCAGCACCGGTGGCGGCTCCAGCGCGGGCGCCAGTGGCAGTGCGGACTCTGGCGCCGGCAGCAGTGCCGGTGGCAGCACGAGCAGTGGCAAGGACAGCGGTACCTTGTCGACCGGCCAGAGCGGCTCGGCGTCCGGCGGCAAGACCAGCAAGTAAACCCGGTTTCGTGGTCTGAACGCTGCCCCCGCCTGTGATGGGCGGGGGCATTGCCATTCCTATTGCCGCTTCAGCTGTGGCGCCGGCGCTTTTCCACTGGCTCCAGCCGCAGCAGCTGCCGGTACTTGGTCACCGTACGGCGGGCCACGACCAGGCCTTGCGCGGCCAATTGGCGGGTGATGTCGGAATCCGACAGCGGCTGCAACGGGTTTCTGCAGCGATCAACTCGGCAATCACCTCGCGGATCGCGGTGGCCGAACAGGTCTTGCCACTGGCGCTCAGCAACGGGCGAGAGAAAAAATGCTTGAGCTCGAACACGCCCTGGGGCGTGGCGATGTACTTGTTGTTGGTGACACGCGAGACGGTGGATTCATGGATGCCCAGCTCCTGCGCAATTTCGCGCAGCATCAGCGGCTTCATCGCCATCGCGCCAAACTCCAGAAAGCGGTGCTGGCGCCGCACCAGCGCCTGCGCAACATCGAGGATCGTCGCGCAGCGCTGCTCCACGTTGCGCAAGGTCCAGCGGGCGTCCTGCAGATGCTCGCCCAGATCGGCATGGCCGCGTTGCCGGTGGCGCTGGAACAGGCTTTCATAGACCCGGTTCATCCGCACCCGGGGCATCGCTGCGGGGTTGAGCTGCACATGCCAGTGCGCACCGCTGCGCTGCACGATCACATCGGGCACGATGTAGTCCACCTGCTGGGCGCCATAGGCCCACCCGGGATGCGGGTTGAAGCGCTTGATGGCATCCATCGCCCGCTCGATGTCACAGCGGCCCTTTTTCAGCTGCCGGGACAGTTTGGCCACATCATGGGACGCCAGCGCGCGCAGATGGTCCTGCACCATGGCCAGCGCCAGCGCGCGTACTTCCGGATCGGCAATCGTCTCGCACTGCAGCGCCAGGCATTCGCCAACATTGCGGGCGGCCGTGCCGGCGGGCTCCAGCGATTGCACGAGGCGCAGCGCCACCAGCAGCTCGTCCATCTCGAGTGCAGGGCTGGCGGGCAGCAGCGCCAGCAGGTCCTCCAGCGGCGTGCGAAGATAGCCGTCATCGTCCAGCGACTCGACAATGGCGCGCGCCGCACACAGGTCTCTGGGATTCAATGGCATCACGTTGAGCTGGCTGTGCAGGTGCATGGCCAGGCTGACCGGGCTGGCGGCCAGATCCATCGCCGACGGCTCGAGCCCGGCACTGACCTGGGCGCCCAGGCCCGGCTCAGCGGTCCACATCAGCCGGTCGTCGGCCGCCGCATCATGCAGCACCACACTGGGCTCCTGTTCCTCGCTGTCATCGGGCTCTTCGAGAAACGGGTTTTCGTCGATCTTGTGCCGCAGCAGCGCCGAAAATTCGAGCGAAGACATCTGCAGCATCTGCACCGCCCGCTGCAGCCGTGGTGACAGGGTCTGGGACTGGTGCGTGTCGGCGCGCAATAGCATGGAGCCCATGTGCATTCCTTGTGGTGAAGCTAAACACAGCCGTCAATGCAATGATCATGCCCAGTGGCGCAGTGGGGGCGGGCCTGCATGCCGCCGGGAGCGCAAACTGCAAAGGCAGTGGGGACCGGCGCGGTGGTTGCGGCGAAAACGGCCCGCAGCGCAGATCCGGATGCCCGTATTTGCAGAAAATCTTTCCGTCTGATGGCGGTTCCATCGGCAATTTCTGCCAGCGCAGCAAAGCTAGGAAGAGGTACAGACATGCACAACAGCAGCGGGCCAGGCCCGGCAAGAACGGGCGATAGCTGCAGCGGCACCCACTGCGGCGGCAAAAGCGGGCAGGACACAGCATGGACAGCACATTGAAACCGGGGCTCGTCTGTCTGCTGGTCGTCGCCGCCGCTGCCGGTGCGGCGGCGGCGATGGCCCTGGTGGACCGCTGGGGTGCAGGCACATCCAGCCGCGCTGCGGCCGGCTGGCTGGCACTGTGGCTGGCCGTGGCGTTGGGCGTGCTGCTGGGCTGGCGCTGGCGGGCTGCGGCAACTGCCAGCCGGCCCACGGCAGTAGACCCGGGATTGCGGGCAGCCGCTTACCGCCAGGTCGCCGACCGCTTTTCCCATGAGCTGAACAACCAGCTGGGCATCATGAGCAACAGCGCCTACCTGATCGAGCGGCGCTCGCAGGACCCCCGGCTGGACATGCCGGTGCAGGCCATGCTGCGTGCGGCCGACTGTGCGAGCAAGCTGGGCTTTCACCTGTACCGGCTCAGCAGCAGCCCGGGCAGGCCGGGGCAGACCATGGACATCAGCCATTGGCTGCCCAGCCTGCAGGATGTGATGGCGCTGGCGCTGGGCAAACGTGCCAGCCTCGACCTGCATGCCGCGCCTGCAGACCTGCAGATCTGCATCGATCCAGATGCGCTGGAGCTGGCGATGGCGAGCCTGCTGTCCGGCATAGGGCCCAAGCTGGAACCTGGCAGCCGTGTCGGCCTGAGCGTGCACCAGCTGGAGACCGCAGAAGGCTGGCCGATCCCGCCCGGCGCCTATGTGGGCCTGCATTTGCAAATGCTCTGTGTGGTGCCGCCCGGCGCGGTGGGCGAGGGCCCCGGGCCTGATGCGCAATGGGTGCCTGCCCAGCAAGCGGACGACGCCGGCATGCAGTTGCTCGGCCAGGTGGTGACGCTCGAAGGGGGGCATGCGCGGCTGCGCGAGGAGCCCGGTGGACGGGTGGCGCTGTGGGTACTGCTGCCCCAGGCGCTGAGCCCGCTGCGGGCAGCCACTTAAGCCCTTGTCCCACGGCCGCTGGGCATGGACCTTGCCGGACCGGGAGGCGGTCGCCTTTGACCGTCACCACAGTCACAGGAGCACACCATGCACTCGTTCCACACCTCGGCCCTGGTAGCCATCTCCGCCTGCATCCTCATGCCTCTGGCCGCCAGCCATGCGCAAACGCCCTCGACGGGCATGTCCGGCAATGCCGACGCCCAGCAGACCCAGCCCGCGTCATCCGGCGCCAACGCCACTGGCCAAGGTGGCAGCAACGCCAGCGGCAGCACGAGCGGCGCCACCGGCAGCAGCGGCACGGCGACGCCACCGGTAGGGGATTACTCCAACCGCCCTGGCTCTCCGAGTTCGCCCGCCAATGCAGGCGGCACGAGCGGTGCAGGCAGTACCGCAACGGACCGTCAGTCCACCGGAGGCGCGGGCACCGGCGGCACCAATGGCAACGCCAGCGGTGCCACCGGTGGCAGCAGCAGCGGCAATGGCGCCATGGGCAACACGCGTCCTGCACGCGCCGACCGGGGCTGAGCGCCCCCCACGCCCCCCTGCGCCCTGGCAGCCGCAGCCCGCGCTGCCAAGGGCTGCACGAACGGAAAGGCCTGCCGCAAGGTTTGCACCTCCGGCAGCACATAGGCGTAGCCACCGCCGCTGGAAAATGCAGCGTGCAGGCTGCGGTTGTAAACGGCGATCGGCACGTTGATGCAGCCGTAGGAGATACGGTTGTCGGCGGCCGAGCGGGTCATCAGCCGCGGCAGCCGGCGATCCTGCGGTCCGCCGGGCCGTACCCGGTGCAGCGAGACGGCCGCACCATAGTCCAGCCACAAGATGTCTTCCCCCGCCAGATTGCGCCCCGGCTCCAGCCAGAAGCGCCCGGCCGGTGTCGTGCGTTCATCAGCGCGAATCTGGCCGAGCGGGCGCTGGCCGATGCCGGGTGCTGAGGCATCACCTCTGGCACTTCCCAGCAGCACCGCCGTGCTCTCGACCAACTGGCCGCGCGCATCGTAGATCCACAGCCGGGCCTCGCGCTTGTCGACGATCACGAACGGGCGCGCGCGGTGGTCGCCGGTCCGCACAATCCAGTGCTGCATGCTGGCCGCCTCGGCTGAGGGCTGCGCCACCTGCGCTTGGCTGGTGGGCACCAGCAGTACCAGAACGGGCAACAGCACCTGCGCTGCACAGCAGCGCAGAGCGCCGGCGGTTCGCCGCTGTGGCGGTGGTTGCATACGAATTCCTTCGCTGGGGGGTGGCGCTGGCAGGGCAAATGCTGTGCCGATGCCGCCGCGCGTGGCCCGCAGGAATGCCGATTGCCCGAGACCGGCCATGAAACCCCATAGCCATTTTGTAGACCACGATGCGGCCCGCGCGGCCGTTGCGCTGGCGCTGCCGTCCATCGAGAAACTGCTGCAATGCCCCGGCGTCAGCGCCTGCCATGTGCTGCATCTGGTGGTGCTCGACCCCGGCCGCCCCCATGGCAGCTGCCCGTTTGACGAAGCGGTGCTCTACGAGCATTCGGTGGGTCCGCGCGCGCACTGGGATGCCGACTACGCCCAGTTTGCCCGCGACAAGGCGCGGCTGTGCTGGCGCCACCGCATGGGGGGCCGCCAGCTGATCCTGATGGAGCCCCACCGTTTGGCCCATGACGACTCCCTGCTCTGGGGCGGCGTCTGGCTGGACGGCCTGGTGGTCGCGGCCAGTGGCGCCCTGTCCAGCTGGGACGAGGCCTGCTCGCTGATGGTGGCGGCCCACTTGCGTGCGATTGCGCTGGACCGCTCCACGGGTATGGAAATTGCCGGGGTGCTGGCAGTGAAGTCTTGAACCGGTACAGCGATCCAACAGCAAGGAGCGAGTGATGGATGACGACAAGCGTTTGAACATTGCAATGATCAGCGAGCATGCCTCGCCCCTTGCGTTGACCGGCAGCACCGATGCCGGGGGCCAGAATGTCTATGTGGACAGCGTCGCCCGCTGCCTGGGGGAGATGGGCCACCAGGTGGATGTGCTGACGCGCCGCGACGACCCCGATCTGCCGGCCGAGGTTGAGATGGCGCCTGGCGTGCGGGTGCTGCATATCGATGCAGGCCCTGCACACCACATTCCCAAGGAAAAATTGCTGCAGTGGATGCCTGATTTTGCGCAGCAAGCGCGCAGCTTGCTGGAGCCCCGCCGCCGTTATGACGCGATCCATGCGAACTTTTTCATGTCCGGTTGGGTGGGCATGGCCCTGCGCAGTGCGCTGCGTGCGCCGTTGGTGACGACCTTCCATGCGCTGGGGCTGGTCCGGCGCGAACACCAGGGCGCGGCCGACGGGTTTCCGAATGAGCGCGAGACCATCGAGCGGGCGCTGGTCCATGGCTCGGACCGGCTGATTGCCGAATGCCCGCAGGACCGCAGCGACCTGATCCGGCTCTATGGCGCAATGCCGTCGCATATCGACACGGTGGCCTGCGGGGTCGACACCCAGCTGTTCCGTCCCGGCTCGCGCAGCGAGGCGAGGGCGCGGCTCGGACTGGTGCAGGATGAATTCATCGTGCTGCAGCTGGGGCGCATGGTGCCACGCAAGGGCATTGACAACGTGATCCGCGCACTGGCGCTGTTGCCGCGCACAGTGCCCGCCCGGCTGGTGGTGGTCGGTGGCGAGCAGCGCATTCCGGACCCCGAGACCTGCCCTGAGCTGGACCGGTTGATGGGCCTGTCGCATTCGCTGGGTATCAGCGAACGGGTGAGCTTTGCCGGCCGCCGCGATCGTGAGGAGCTGCGTGACTGGTACCTGGCGGCCGATGTATTCGTCACCACGCCCTGGTACGAGCCGTTCGGCATCACGCCGCTGGAGGCGATGGCATGCGGCACCCCGGTGATCGGCAGCAAGGTGGGCGGCATTGCCTATACCGTCTGTGACGGGGTGACGGGCTACCTCGTCGAGCCCAAGCAACCGCAGGCGCTGGCGCAGGCCCTGCAGAAGCTCCATGCGCAGCCGCGCCTGGCCCGGGCGATGGGGCTGGCCGGGATGCAGCGCGTGCACAAGCATTTCACCTGGGGCCAGATTGCGCGCGACCTCGCTGCTGTGTTCCAGCGCCTGTCGTCCGCCGGCGGGCGCCTGGGGGCTGCAGCCCCGGCATCGCCGGGCCCCTGGAACGCGCTGTCTGCGCCGCCCTGGCAAACTTCCGCGCTGGGGCAGGGGGGCTATGCGGGGTGGCAGCGATGACCGGCCGCAAGCCCGCGATTTTTGTCGACAAGGACGGCACCCTGGTCGAAAACGTGCCCTACAACGTCAACCCCGAGCTGCTGCAGTTCCGCCCGGGGGCATTGCAGGCCATGGCCGACTTGGCGCAGCAGGGTTATGAGCTGGTGGTGGTGACCAACCAGAGCGGCGTGGCCCGCGGCTATTTCTCGGAAGCAGAGCTGCTCGTGCTGCGCGATGCGCTGGCCCGGCGTCTGCGCGAGGAGGCCGGTGTGCAGCTGCGTGGTTTCCAGTTCTGCCCCCACCAGGCCAGCCCGGATGGGGCGCCGGTCTGTGTGTGCCGCAAACCTCTGCCCGGCATGATCGAGGAGGCCGGTGATCTCTACGACATCGACCTGGCGCGTTCCTGGATGATCGGAGATACCTTGGACGATGTCGAAGCGGGCAGGGGCGCCGGTTGCCGCACCATCCTTTACGACTCCGGCGGGGAGACCGTCTGGAAGCCAGGACCCGGGCGCGCGCCTTCGGCGCGCTGCACGGCGTGGGAAGAGGTCGTCCGCATCATTCTGGAGCCCGCATGACCTCGGCCTCTGGCGCACTGGCGCCACGCCGGGTGGCGGTGTTCCGGGCGCTGATGCTGGGGGACATGCTGGTGGCGACCCCTGCATTGCGCGCTGTCCGCGCGGCCTGGCCGCAGGCGGAAATCACCCTGGTGGGGCTGCCCTGGGCCGAGGCGCTGGCCGACCGGCTGGACAGCATCGATCGTTTTGAGCCCTTTGCCGGTTGGCCCGGTCTGCCCGAAGTGGCTGAGCCCACGCTGCAGCAGCGCGAGCGGTTCCTGCAGCGCATGCGCGCGCGCCATTTTGACCTGGTGCTGCAACTGCACGGCTCGGGCGGCATCGTCAATGCGATGCTGGCCCAGTGGCAGGCCGGCCGCTTGGCCGGATTCTGCGAAGAGGGGGCCTGCCCGGGCGGGCGGGATGCGCCGGATGCCCCGGATGCAGCCCTTTTTTTGCGCTGGCCGGCCCAGGGCCATGAGCTGCAGCGCCTGCTGGCGCTGACTCGGCACCTGGGCCTGCCCGCCACCAGCAGCGACCTGGATTTCCCGCTGCACGCGGCAGACTACCAGCGCGCCCATGCGCTGGTGCCGCGCAACCGCCGCTACGTGATCGTGCATGTGGGCTCGCAACTGCCGTCGCGCCGCTGGCCGGCCGGCTATTTTGCCGAGGTGGCCGACCGCCTGGCCGAGGCGGGCTGGCCGGTGGTACTGACCGGTACTGCGGCCGAGCGCGAGCTGGTTGCCTCGGTGGTCTCGCTGATGCGTGCGCCTTGCACCAACCTCTGCGGCCAGACCGATCTGTGGACCCTGGGCGCGTTGATCGACAGCGCCGCGCTGCTGGTCTGCAATGACACCGGCGTCTCCCATATCGCCGCTGCACTGCAGACGCCCAGCGTCGTGGCGGCCTGCGGCAGTGACACCGGCCGCTGGGCGCCGCTGGACCGTTCGCGCCATCGGGTGCTGGCCCATGCGCTCGAGTGCCGGCCCTGTGCGCACCGGGTCTGTCCCATCGGCCATCCCTGTGCCTGGGGGCTGTCGGCCGATACGGTGGCGCGGGCCGCCCTGGAGCTGCTCACCACCGGCCGATGGCACACCGGCCCCTCGTCAGGCGCACCGCAAGTGCCCGCCTGGCCTTACAAGGAACATCATGAGCATGCAACTCTCCGCTGAGCGGACCGTGCCCGTACTGCTGCAGCCGCGCAGAAAACTGCGGGTGCTGACCTGGCACGTCCACGGCAACTATCTCTACAACCTGACGCAGGTGCCGCACGCGTTCTGGCTCGTCACCGATACGGCGCGCAGCACCCACCACAGTGGCCGCAGTGGCAGCTTGCCCTGGGGGCCGGATGTCCATGAAGCGCCGCTGGCGCAGATCCAGTCGATGGAGTTCGACCTGGTGCTGTACCAGTCCAGGCAGGCCTGGGAGACGGACCGCCATCTGCTGAGCGCCGCCCAGCAGCGCCTGCCCCGCATCGTGCTGGAGCATGACCCGCCGCAGGACAGCCCTACCAACACGCTGCACTGGTGCCAGGATCCGCAGGCCTTGCTGGTCCATGTGACCCATTTCAATGCGCTGATGTGGGACAACGGCGTCACGCCTTTCCGGGTGGTGGAGCACGGCGTCCAGCCGCTGGCCGAGCATGTCTGGAGCGGCGAGCTGGCCCAGGGGCTGGTGGTGGTCAACAACATCGGGCGGCGCGGCAGGCGGTTGGGGCTGGATGTATGGCAGCAGGCCGCAGCGCAGGTGCCCTTGTGTCTGGTGGGCATGGGCAGCAAGGAAGTGGGAGGCGCTGGCGAGGTGGCGCAGCAGGCCTTGCCCGAGCTCATGGCGCGCCACCGCTTCTTCTTCCATCCCGTGCGCTACACCAGCCTGGGCTTGGCCGTCATCGAGGCGATGATGATGGGCTTGCCGGTCGTCGGGCTGGCGACCACCGAGCTGGCCACAGTCATCACCAGTGGCAAGAACGGCTTTATCGACAACCGGATGGACCGCCTGGTCGAGACCATGCAGCTCCTGCTGCTTGACCGTGGCCTGGCGGCGGAGTGGGGCAGCCAGGGCCGCCGGCTGGCGCGCGAGCGCTTTGCGATCGAACGCTTTGCCAGCGACTGGAGCCGGGTGTTGGAGGAAGTGACCGCACGACCAGGGGGCGGTTACCCGGGCCACGCGGACAGGCCATCCGCCCTGTGCAGCGCGCTCACTGGGGACTGGTGTAGCCCTTGAGGCGGTTGTACAGGGTCTTGAGACTGATGCCCAGCACGGCGGCCGTGCGCTCCTTCTGGTAGAGGCATTCCTTCAGCGTCGCCTCGATCAGCTGGCGCTCCGCGGTCGCCATCGAGATACCTACCGGAAGCTGCAAGGTGGCCTCGGCTGCCGGCGGCTGCAGCGTGTCGGGGTCCCCGGCGGCGGTTGCCGCCAGCGGGCGGATCTGTGCCGGCTCCTGGACGTCCATCACCGCCAGCGGCGCGCCGGTTCCGGTCTTGGGCAACCATTCCTCGTCAATGACGCCGCCCTCGGCCATGACATATGCCCGCTGGATGGCATTGCGCAACTCGCGCACATTGCCCGGCCAGCGGTAGCTGGTGATCTGCGCGATGGCGGCTGCGCCGAGCTTCTTGGGCTCGCCTTCCTGGGCCGATATGGCACGCAGAAAATGCTCGGCAAGCAGGGGCACATCGCTGAGCCGCTCGCGCAACGGCGGCATCTGCAGCGGAAACACATTGAGGCGGTAGAGCAGGTCCTCGCGCAGCCGGCCTTCCTTGACCGCTTCGAAAGGGCAGCGGTTGGAGGCGGCAATGATACGGACATCGGCCTGCAGGCTCTGGGCCGAGCCGACGCGATGGAAAGTGCTGGTCTCCAGCACCCGCAGCAGCTTGACCTGCAGGTCCAGCGGCATTTCGGTCACTTCGTCCAAAAACAGGGTGCCGCCGGCGGCGCGCTCGAAAAAGCCCTGGTGTTGCCGGTCGGCGCCGGTGAAACTGCCTTTTTCGTGGCCGAAGAATTCACTCTCCATCAGGTTCGGAGAAATCGCGCCGCAATTGACGGCGACAAACGGCTTGGCGCTACGGGCACTCCTGTCATGCAGGGTCTGCGCCGCCATCTCCTTGCCGGTCCCACTCTCGCCGGTGATGAAGACCGTGATGGACGTGGGAGCCACGCGGGCAATCTGCGCATAGATGCGCTGCATCACAGGCGCCCGGCCCCACAGCCGCCCAAACTGGCCCTGCGCGGTCATCGTGGGCGCCAGTGCCGCATCGCGCGCTTCGGCGCTCAGCGGGCGGGACGCGGGTGACAACGCGGTCAGCTGCGCCAGAATTTTTTTCAACCGGGGAAACTGCACCGGCTTGACCAGGTAATCGGTAGCGCCATGGCGCAGGGCCGCGATCGAGGTATCCAGGCTGGCATGACCGGTCACCAGCACCACCAACGCATCGCCGACGACGTCGGCGTCCTTGAGCAGGTCCATACCACTGCCGTCAGGCAGCTGGATATCCAGCAATACCAGCGCCGGTTGCTGCAGCGCCATCTGGCGCCGCGCGTCGCGCAAGCTGTGCGCCACGGCGACCGAAAAATCATCGTCGGCGATCAAGGCCCGCATACTGGCTGCCGAGTCGGTATCGTCATCGACGATCAATACATGCTTCATAACCCTCGTTCCTCCACGACCCCCACAGACAATCAACACTGTCATGATGGCACCGAAGGCGGCGACAGACTGTGTGAAAAAGTGTCAATTTAGGTGAAGATGCTATTTGCCTGGTAGGAGAAATCTGGAGAATCCTGTCCCGCAACTGACGCTGGCTACAGGAGGCGCTATCGCATGGTGTGCTGGCAGGCGAAGACCCTGGGGCAGGCGGCTGTGATGGCGCTAGGTATTTTTATTCGTAAAATCTATAACGATTGTTTATAGCTACATAGGCAGCCGACCGATAGTGTGGCTGCTGTCGGGTCGGCACGGCGCCATTGCGCGTCGTGAATGCCATGCCATCCCACTGCCAGGTTCCCACGGCATGTGCTGCGCGGGCGTTAGGGGTGGCGTCAGTGCGCCGGCAACCGCGCCTTGCGGGCAGTTTGGGCCCGCGCCTGCAGCAGCTCCGCTTCTGTCACTACGGCGGTACCGAACTTGGCCACGGCCAAGCCGGCAGCGGCATTGGCGCCCCGCACGGCATCGTGCAACGGCTCGCCTGCCGCCAGGCAGGCCGCCAGCGCGGCCAGCACCGTGTCGCCCGCGCCGCTGACATCGAACACCTCATGCGCTGCCGACGCGATGTGCACCGCAGGCTGGCCAGCGCTGAACAGTGACATGCCCCGGCTCCCCCGGGTAACGAGCAGATGCTCCAGGCGCAGCCGCGCCCGCAGCGCTTCCATCAGAGAGGCGAACTCGGTGTCATCGCTCCAGCTGCCGGTGACGGCAGCCGCTTCCTTTTCGTTGGGTTTGAGCAACCAGGCACCGGCATACTGGTCAAAGCAGCTGCCCTTGGGGTCCACCAGCACCTGGCAGCCCTGTTGCCGGGCCTGTTGCAGCAGCTGGTCGCACTGGGCCAGCACGCCTTTGTGGTAATCGCTCAGCACCACCCAGGGGTGTTGCGGCAGCAGCTCGGCCACCAGCGCGCACAGCGCCTGCAGCGCGTCTGGCGGAATGGGCTGCTCGATGTCGACGCGCAGCAGCTGGTGGTGGCTGCAGACGGCCCGGATCTTCTGGGTCGTCGTCGCCTGCGGGCTGCGTACGGCCTTCAGGGTCACCCCGGCGGCCTCAATGAGGCCGCTCAACTGGTCACCCGCTGCATCGCCACCCAGCCAGGTGACCAGGGTGGAGACACTGCCGAGCGACGCCAGATTGGCAGCCACATTCGCCGCGCCCCCTGCGCGTTGCCACTCATGGTGCATCGACAGGACCGGCACCGGCGCCTCTGGGGAGATGCGGTCTACCTGGCCGTCCCAGTAGCGGTCAAGCATGCCATCGCCCACGACGAGAACGGGCTGCGCCGCGCGGGAAGGCAGGAAGCCGGATGGATAGCCATCAAGAGGGAGATAAGTCATCATGTGCTCCTGCAAAAATGCCTGTCAAAGCGGAACATCCGGTTCGATGGGGGGCGTGCGCCAGCGCAGGGCGCAGGCCGGCCGGGCCCGCCGGCCAGCCTGCCCGGCGCTTACACACGCGGTGGATCGCTCTCGCGTTCGAAATGGCGATGCTGGGTGATCGCGCTGACGAAGTCCTCGAAATCGGAGGCCGTCGCACCCATCACCACCCCAGGGTCCTGCTCGCCGCTGGGCAGCGACGTCGGAATCTTGGCCATCTGCATCAGCGCCGAGGCATCGGGCATCACCAGGATGGGCTTGCAATGGCGGTACTGGTTCAGGATGTACTCGGCGGTATAGCCATTGGCGGCCAGCGCCTGCACCCCTGCATCCCCATTGGCCAGCGCCAGCGCGTCGAACAGAAAGCTCGGCTCGTTTTCCAGCGATGCATCGGCATCGATCGCGACGCCGTCAGCGGTTGCCACCGGGCCGATGCGGGGCGCGACAAAGCGGGGCACCGCGCCCTGCGCAAACAGCGCCTGGTGCAATGCGACGGCACTCTCTCCATCGGAGCCGTCCGCCACCAGGATGGCGACCTTGCGGCCTTGGATATGCATCTCGCCGGGGCGCGAGACCAGCGACAGCGCGGGCGACTGCAACACCTCGGGCGTGGCAGGTTGCACCAGCGCCAGCGGCATGGCCTCGGGCAGCGCCGCAATGCCCAACCCCTGGGCGACCTGCATGGCCAGCGCGTCGGAGACATTGCGCAGCGACGAGACCATGCGCTCGCGGATGGCGGGCACCGTCACCTTGCTCAGCTCGAAACGGAAGGCGGCAGCAATATGGGCCTGCTCGACCGGGCTTTGGCTATCGAAGAACAGCTTGGCCTGTGTGTAGTGGTCGGCAAACTTCTCCGGTTTGGCGCGCACCTTGCCTTGGGCCTCCTGCGCCTGCATGCGCGCTGGCACCGAGACAAAGCCCTGCGCGGCGCCCGCCTGGAACGGGCAGCCACCGGCCAGCGAATTGGGCTCATAGGCGACCTTGCCCCGCGCAATGGCCTGCCGGTGCATGCCATCGCGCTGGTTGTTGTGCACCTGCACGACCGGTGCATTGATCGGGATTTCATGGAAATTGGGGCCGCCCAGCCGAGATATCTGGGTGTCCACATAGGAGTGGATGCGGCCGGCCAACAGCGGGTCGTTGGAGAAGTCGATGCCCGGGATCACATGGGCGGCGCAGAACGCGACCTGTTCGGTCTCGGCAAAGAAGTTGTCCGGGTTGCGGTTGAGCACCATGCGCCCGACGGGGCGCACAGGCACCAGCTCTTCCGGGATGATCTTGGTGGCATCCAGGATGTCGAAGCTGAAGCCATCGGCTTCTTCCTCGGTGAAGACCTGCACGCCCAGTTCGTACTCGGGGTAGGCGCCGGCCTCGATGCGCTCCCACAGATCGCGGCGGTGGTAGTCGGGATCGGCGCCGGAGATCTTCAGTGCTTCGTCCCACACCAGAGAATGCGTGCCGGCCATCGGCGTCCAGTGGAATTTGACAAACACCGATTGCCCTTCGGCATTGACCAGACGGAAGGTGTGCACCCCGAAGCCCTGCATCGTCGCATAGCTGCGCGGTATCGCCCGGTCCGACATCAGCCACATCAGCATGTGGGTGGACTCGGGCATCAGCGACACAAAGTCCCAGAACGTGTCGTGCGCACTGGCGGCCTGGGGCATCTGGTGGTGGGGCTCGGGCTTGACGGCATGGACCAGGTCGGGAAACTTCATCGCATCCTGGATGAAGAACACCGGCATGTTGTTGCCGACCAGGTCCCAGTTGCCTTCGTTGGTATAGAACTTGACGGCAAAGCCTCGCACATCGCGGGCCGTGTCCTTGGAGCCGCGTTCACCCTGCACCGTTGAAAAGCGCACGAAGACCGGGGTGACCTTGCCGGCCTTCTGAAAAGGCGCCGCGCGCGTCAGGTCGGTCAGCGGCTCGTAGCATTCGAAATAGCCATGGGCCCCAGAGCCTCGTGCATGGACGATGCGCTCAGGAATGCGCTCATGGTCGAAGTGCGTGATCTTCTCGCGCAGGATGAAGTCTTCCAGCAGCGCAGGCCCTCGCTCGCCATATTTGAGCGAGTTCTGGTTGTCAGCAACCGGCACCCCCTGGTTGGTGGTCAGGACCTGGCCCTCGGAGTCCACGCGCACCCGGTCGAGGGTGCCGATGGTCGCGTTCGTGCCAGCGGGCGCGATGCTGCCGGTCTTGGCCGAGGTTTCCAGCTCCGACAGCGTGCTGGCGGTGGGCAGCCGGGATGGCGCATCGGCATGCGCGCCGGGCGCCGGGTTGAGGCCGCTGTCGAAGCCGTGCTCGCCCGCCTTGTTGGGGTTGTAGGGGCGGGCTGCGGCCAGTTCCTCGGTTTGCGCTGCTTTGAGCGACAGCAGATCGGCCGCCCCGCTGGCAGCCGGCCCGCTGTCCGTATTGCGCGCAGGTGCGGCTTGGGTGCTGGGGCTGGACACGGAATCAGTGGTTTTGGGCATGGAACACCTTTTCATGGGGGAGGGAAGAGCAGGCCCGCGAGCGGGTCACAGAGCGCGACGGCGCCTTCGGCCTGGTAGGCATCTGCCTGTACCGCATGCCGCAAGAGGCTTGCGGCAACGGACGGCTCCCCACACAGGGCAAATGCCGTGCCTGCGGGCCTGCGGCGGCAGAAACGAAGGCAGAACCCGTCCCCGCGCGGCCAGGCACGCCAATTGCCGGTGGCATGTCGGCGGACCTATGCCCTGCCGGGGCATATGCCCTGCATCACCCAGGAGAGCCCTATGACCCCTTCTTATGACCGTGCACCCTTCCTCGCTGCCGTGCTGGGACTGGCAGCGGCGCTGCTGCCACCGCTGGGGTATGCCCAAGCGGCTGCGGCCCCCGACGCGGATGCGTCGCATGGCGCGATCATCGACCGGACGCCCGAGCGCCGGGTGCCGGGGCGTACTGACGTTCCGGCACCCCGCAGCACCGATCCGGAACCCGATGGCAGCCGCCAGACGCTTCCCGATGGCGACAGGCGGCATGACACGCGCCCGGACCACGACGCATCGGGGCGCCTGGCTGTGCCGCAGCCAGACCGCGATGGCATACCGGATGCGTCCACGGCACCTGCTGCTCCTGCGGCCAACGGTGCCCCCGGCGCACCGCCTGACCGACCCGCTCCCGGACGGACCCCTGTGCCTGCCCCCGTCCGCTGAAACCCGGCCCCCAAGAACCTCGACACCGAAGGAAACTCCCTATGAAAGCCTTGACCTACCACGCTGCCAAGGATGTGCGCTACGAAACGATGCCCGACCCCGTTCTTCGCGACGATGAGGACATCATCATCCAGGTCACCGCCACGGCGATCTGCGGCTCGGACCTGCATATCTACCGGGGCAAGATTCCGGACATGGAGTCCGGGGACATTCTGGGCCACGAATTCATGGGCGTGGTGCAGGAGGTCGGGCCCGCAGTGCGCCATGTCCAGAGAGGCGACCGCGTGGTGGTGCCGTTTGTCATCGCCTGTGGCGAGTGCTTTTTCTGTGACAAGGCCTTGTTTGCCGCCTGCGAAGAGACCAACCCCGGGCGGGGGGCGATTCTCAACAAGAAAAAACTCCGGCCGGGCGCGGGCATGTTCGGCTACAGCCACCTCTACGGCGGCTATTCCGGCGGCCAGGCGGAATATGCGCGGGTGCCCAAGGCCAATACCGGGCCCATCGTGATGCCGGCGGCCCTCAGCGATGAGCAGGTGCTGTTTCTGTCCGATATTTTGCCGACCGGTTACCAGGCGGCGCTGAACGCGCGCGTGAGCCCGGGCTCATCGCTGGCCATTTTTGGCGCCGGGCCGGTGGGCTTGATGGCGGCGCTGTGTGCCCGTTTTCTCGGTGCGGAGCGGATCTTCATGGTCGACGACAACGATGAGCGCCTCGATTTCGCGCGGCAGACCTATGGAGTCACTCCGATCAATTTCGACAAGATCGACGACCCGGCCGACTTCATCCTCGAACTGACCAAGGGCCGGGGGGTGGACGCGACGATCGACGCCGTGGGCTTTGAGGCCAAGGGCAGCGCGGTCGAGACCTTGCTGACGAACCTGAGGATCGAAGGCTCCAGCGGCAAGGCGCTGCGCCAGTGCATTGCCGCCACGCGCCGGGGCGGCGTGGTCAGCGTTCCCGGGGTCTATGCCGGGTTCATCCACGGCTTCCTGTTCGGCGATGCGTTTGAAAAGGGGCTGTGTTTCGAGATGGGCCAGACCCATGTGCAAAAGTACCTGCCGGAGCTGCTGGGCCATATCCTCAGCGGCGCGATGCACCCCGAGGTGATCATTTCCCACCGCATGGCCTTGGCCGATATCGTCAAGGGCTATGAGATTTTCGACAAGCAGCAGGACCATTGCCGCAAGGTGATATTGACGCCCTGATGCGGGCAGGCACTGCCGGGGCATGGTGGTTTCATGCGCAAGCCTGCAATTGTTTCTGCAAATCTTTCTCTCCGCTGCGGGAGTAAAGCCCGGCACAACGGCGTTTCCCTCGACGTGTTCCCATGGCATGGATCCTGCATTAATCGGTGTGCCGAAGCTCTTTTCGGTAATTCCTCCAGGAGAGAATCATGACCCAGCAACATCGCAATGATACGAACCAGAAGCAGGACAACAACGCCAAGTCCGAGCAGCAACGCGGCGGCGCGCAGCAGCAGAACCAGGACAGCAGCCAGCGCAAGCAAGACCAGCAAGGCAACAAGAGCGAAGGCAGCAAGAACGACGCCAACAAAGGCAGTCAGCAGCGCTAAGCGGCCTGCGGCTTGGTAGCCATTACCAAGCCGCTTTTTGATGACCTCATCGCTTCCAGGTTCTATCCCATGCCCGATGCTTTCACGCCCGATGATGTTTTTCTTGACCAGGTTATCTCCGGCTTGGATATGTCCCAAGATAACCAGGTGCTGTGCACAGTCCAATATGCGGACAAGGACAAAGATGATTATCTCTCCGATATATGGCTGCTTCCCACCGAACCGGGGGCAGCACCGCGGAAGTTGACGGCTGAGCCGTCCAAGAATACGGCGGCGCGCTGGTCTCCGGACGGCCGGCAGATCGCGTTTCTGTCGGACCGGCGTGATGGCACCGCGCAGCTGTACCTGATGCCGGGTGAGGGCGGTGAGGCCCGGCAGATCACCAACCTGGCCCGTGGCGCCAACGATATCCGCTGGCGCCCCGATGGCCAAGCACTGCTGGCGCTGGGCAATGTCACCGTGGACCCCGACGCGGGCCGCGAAGGTGCGCGCCAACGCGACGGCGCCCACCGGGCAGCCCCGGATCTGAATGCGCCGCAGCGCTGCTGGCGGCTGCCGTACAAGATGGATGGCAGGGACTACACGCTGCATACCCGCAACCACCTGTTTTTGGTGGCGGTGCCCGGCGGCCAGACCACGCAGCTGACCGCAGGTGACTACGATGTGCGCGCGGCCGCCTGGAGCCCGGACGGCAACAGCATCTGCATTGCCAGGACGCGTGAGGCAGACAACGAATACCACTGCACCGATATCTGGTTGCTGCACTTGCAGGACGGCCAGGTCGCGCAGTCCGAGCGCCTCAGTGTGGCGCAAAGTAACAGCGCCTCGCCGAGCTGGTCACCCGATGGCCGCTGGATTGCCTTCATGGGGGCCGAGCAGGCCGGCGATGCCCAGAACCGGCTGTGGCTGATCGATCTGCACAGCAAGAAGGTCAGCGGCCTCGGGTCCGCATCGCTGGAGGTGCTGGCCGGCGATCTGTGCTGGTCCAAGGATTCGCGGTCACTGGGCTTTGCGCAGGTCAAGAACGGTCTGCAGTGCGCCGCCTCGATAGCCATACCTGCGGGCGAGGTCCGGATATTGCGGGGCGGAGATTTCCATGTCGGCGCGCTGGTTCAGGCCGATGGCCTGGCGTACACGCGGGAAGACCTGGTGCATCCGCAGGAAGTCTATTTCCAAGGGCCTGGCGATGCGCAGGAACGCGCTATCAGCCATTTCAACGACTGGCGGAATGACCGGCACGCGCTGGTGGCTGAATACCGCCGTTTTCAGGTGCCCGATGGCAATGGAGGCAAGGAGCCTGTGGATGCCTGGATATTGCGTCCGGACAAGGCATCGGGGTGTTTTGCTCCGTCCACCAGGCCCTTGCTGCTCGATTTTCACGGCGGCCCTGCCAGCTATGTGGACCTGACATTTGCATCGCACGCTTACTGGCAGATGCTGGCATCCCAGGGCTGGACGGTGGTGTCGGCGAACGCGGTGGGATCGAGCAGCTACGGCAGAGCGTTTTGTGGCCGCCTGCGCGGCAAATGGGGCGAGCTGGACCTGCCCCAGCACCTGGATATTGTCCGTCAGCTCCAAGCGGACGATCTGGTGGACGCGCATGTGGCAGTGACCGGCAACTCCTATGGCGGATTCATGGCGGCCTACAGCATCGCGCATGAGAGCAGCTTGAAAGCCGCCGTTGTCAGTGCGCCTGTCGCGAATATCGAATCCCATTTCGGCACGTCGGACAGCGGGTACTACTCGGATACCTATTCGATGGACGTGCCGCAGGAAGATTTCCGCCGCACGGTCTACCGCCTGTCGCCGACCTTTTCGATCGAACATGCGACGGCACCGACCTTGTTCATTCAGGGGCTGGAAGACCAGCGTTGCCCGCGTTCGCAGACCGAAGAGCTGTATGTGAAGCTGGCCTACCTGGGTCAGGCCAGAACCGAGATGGTGCTGTATCCGGGAGGCAGCCATTCGTTCGCGGTGTCCGGCAAGCCATCGCACCGGGTCGATCTGCTCGAGCGCATGCGGGCCTGGATGGCCGATTCGCTGCCAAAGGCATGACCGGGATGCGCTTTTTCAATCGAGGGCTGAGCGGCGGTGACCTTGTGTCCACAGCCGCCAACAGCCCAGCAACCAGGAGACTGAGATGAATGCAGACAAATCGCCCAGCCGGGCCCGGCGGGTATTGCCGGGGCTGGCGTTAGCCCTGGCCAGCATGCTGGCGCTGAGCGCCTGTGACCGCGACAAGGCAGACTCCGCGTTTCCCGTCCCGAAGGTGCCGCCACCGCCTGCAGAGCCTGGCGGACCGGGCGCGACCTACCCGGGTGCCGGCAGCCCGGAAAGTGGCAGCAATGCCGCGCGGGTGGATGCCCAGGGCCATGGCGCCACGATCACCGGCAAGGACCCGGACCTGGGCGTGACGCCGAAAGCGCCCGATTCCGGCGCTGGAGGCGCCAGCGGTGGCGCGGGAGCGGGTGCGGCCGGCTCAGGTACGGCCGGCCCAGGTCCGGCCAGCGCGCCGCCTGCAAGCAGCGCTGCGCCGAGCGACAACGCAGCCTCCGGTGGGGCTGCGCCCGGGGGCAGCGGTGCAGTGCCCGACGGCTCCGCCCACAGTGCGCCTGCCGGTGGTGGCGACCACTGAGCCCGCACAGGCCATTCCATCCCAGGCAACCGACGTTCCCCTTTCCGTGTATTTCAAAGGAGCAGCCATGACAACCATCACCCGTCTTTCAGCGATTCTCTGCGGTCTGGCATGGGCGGCCTCGGCGCAAGCCGACGTCAGCAAGCAGGACGAGGCCTTCCTGCAGCAGGCCGCTGCCGGGGGGCTGTACGAGGTCCAGGCAGGCCATCTGGCGCAGCAAAAGGGCACCAGCTCGGCGGTCCAGTCGTTCGGCTCGACGCTGGTCAAGGACCACACGGCGGCCAACGCGGAACTCAAGGCACTCGCCAGCAGCAAGGGCGTGCGTTTACCGACAACGCTGCCGAATGACAAAACCCAGCGCCTGGCCAATGTGGCGCAAGCGAAAAACTTCGACCAGACCTTTATCGATGAGGTGGGGTTGAACGACCATGCGCACGACATCGGGCTTTTCGAGAAGGCCAGCAGGTCCGCAGATGATGCCCAGGTGCGGGCCTTTGCCGCCAAGACCTTGCCGGCCCTCCAGGCCCACCGCGCACATGCGCTGGGCATGAAAAAGAACCAGGGTCAATAGGCAGTGCCGCCCCAGGCCGTAGCAATTGCCCAGCGTACGGCATTGCAGCAGCGCAGGTCTGCTGCCCGCTTTGCCGGACGGGCTGACACGGGGCTCACATGCCGGTACCAAACGATGCCATCAGCTTTTGCATTGGCAACGTGCTGAGCATGTCGGTGAGCAGCTTGATATTGACGGGCTTGACCAGGTGGGCGTCAAAGCCTGCTTCCTCGGACTGGCGCCTGTCTTCTTGCTGGCCCAGACCGGTCAACGCGATGATGGTGATGGCCCGGCCCCAGGGCAGCTGGCGCATGCGGCGGCAGACTTCCAGGCCATTCATGTCGGGCATGCCAATGTCCAGCAGCACCACTTCAGGCTGCAGGACCTGGCCCTGGCTCAGCGCCTGGGCACCACTGCAGGCGGTTTGCACATGGTGGCCCTCCATTTTGAGTATCGTGGCCAGCGACATCGCTGCGTCGGCATTGTCGTCGGCAATCAGCACGCGGCGCGGGATGCTGTCGCGTGGAGCGAGTGGCAGCGGCAGCGGCGGGGTTTCCAGCTCAGCCTGCGGCAAAGCGACGCAGAAGCGGCTTCCCCTGCCCAGGCCTTCACTGTGCGCCTGGACGCTTCCTCCGTGCATCTCCACCAGCCGCTTGACGAGCATCAGGCCTATGCCCAGCCCACCCTGTGAACGCTCCAGGCTGCGGTCCACCTGGCTGAACATTTCAAAGATATGGTCGAGTTGGTCCTGGGGGATGCCCGAGCCGTTGTCCTGGACGGTGATCAGAACGCGAGGACCACTGCTCTCCACCTGCAACTGGATGAGCCCGCCCGGGGCCGTGTATTTGGCCGCGTTGGTCAGCAAATTGCCCAGGATCTGCGTCAACCGGGCAGAGTCGCCATTGACCGCCACGGGTTGCGAAGGCAGTGTCAACTGCAGTTGGTGGCCCCGTGCGTCCAGCGCGGGGCGGCACATTTCAACGGCTTGCCGAACGGCGGCTTCCACCGCGACGTTCTCCATGCGCAGCTCCAGCTTGCCGCGGTTGATGCGGTTGACATCGAGCAGGTCGTCCACCAGGCGCACCAGCTGCAGCAGCTGGCGCTCCATGACTTCATTGGCCTCCATCACCTGCTGCCAGTTGCCGCGCGAGCGCCTCTGCACCTCCAGCATGTTGCGCATCGGTGCCAGCGGGTTGCGCAGCTCATGGGCGAGCATCGCCAAGAATTCGTCCTTGTGCTGGCGCTCCTGTGCCAACTCCGATTCGCTTTGGTGCCGCTCAATGAGTTCGGCTGCCTGGCGCGCCAGCAGATCGATGTAGCGCAGCGCATCGGGGGAGGGCCCCCCGGGCTGGCGGTAATGGTTGTTGAGCATGCCCAGCAGCCGCCCATCGCGGCTCAGCAAAGGGGTGCACTGGATAGCCCGGATGTCATCTTCCACGACGATCTCCAGCCCGACGGTGCCGCGCAGTGCTTCGAGTTCCAGAACATCGGGAACGACCAGGCGCTGTATGTGCCGCGCTGCCTCACCGCAACTGGCATCCCAGCCATCTTCAAGAAAGTGTGCGACGAGGCGCTCGCCCAAGCCCTGGTGCACGACGATACGCAGGCTGCGTTTGGCAGGATCCCAGATCTGGATATTGCCCTTATCGGTGCCCGAGATATCGGCCGCCGCCGCCAGAATCTTTTTCAGCAGCAGCTCGAACTGGCCCGGCCCGACCAGCTCGGCACTCAACTCCTGCAGGCGGGCCAGCGAATCGAGCTCCTTGCGCAGATGCGCTGCAGCGCGTTCGCGTTCGACGACGATGCCGGTCGCCAACGCACCGAATTCGGCCACGCGGCGCTCCCAGGCATTGGGCTCACGTGCCTCGCCCAGACACAGAAAGAAAGAGCCGACAGGCTTGGAGCCATGGCCTTGGGCCGGGTGGGAGTGGCACGCGCGAATTCCGTTTTCCAGGCACAGCCGCCGCCAAGCGGAGGACCATTGCGATGAATTCTCAACGTCGGCGCAGGTGACCGGCTCGCCGGCGTAGATCGCGGTGCCACAGGTGCCGATCAGGGCTTCGCCGATCGGCAGACCCCGGACCGACTCTGAAAAAGATGGCGGAAAATGCGAGGAATAGCCACCGGCCATCTCGCTGCGGTCATGGTTGGCCAGCAGCACGCAGGCCCGTGTGCCCGGAGCCAGGCGCCCCACGGACTCGGTCAGCGCATCCAGGCACGTGGCCATTGGTGCGCCTGAGGCGATCATCAGCAGCGCCTGCCTTTGCTCCATGTCGAGCTGCGCCATCTGCTGGGCCAGTTGAAATGATGAATCCACGGGGTTCTCCAAATAGGTACGGTGGGGCCGTACGAGGGAATCGCTACAAAGGCATGGAGAACAGGGGAGTGCTAATTCCGTGGGCCATGGCGGCAGTAAGGACGGTCACCCATTGTCCGCACAATATGAACAATTGTGAGTCAGCCGGTGGCTCTATACGGCGTAGGAGTCACCTAGGCGGCTCCCGGGCTGGACATGGTCATGGGTACGGTGTAGAGCACGGCGTGCAACGCGAAAGCCCGCTGGCAGGGCCAGCGGGCTTCAGACAACGCAGAGGATTGTCAGCTCATTGCGATAAGAAAGCCGATGCTTGCGAGAAGCCGTTCATGCCAACTTGAACCGGATGGAGGGGAATGCATGAACTCGGCAGGAAACGGAAGGGGAGGTTGGAGAACCTCACGCAGACGTTCAGCGCACGAACATCTCAGGGCCGTGCGCTACAGGCCAAACTGCGCATAGCCAATGCTTTATCTGCATCGCGCAGTGCGCAGGTCTGCGAGCGCGTCTACGTTGCCAACTGCTTGGCGTTCTGGAGGGCGGCCAGACGGCGGTATTTTTCGAAGGTCTTGCTGATGTCCGTGGACACGGCGGGAACATAGCGGTTTTGCTTCTCACCACGCTGCGCGACTAAGGGTCGGGTTGGCATGGTCAGCATCGGAAATGATGGCTGGTGTTGCATGACGAACTCCTTTCTTCGATGGCTCCATCATCTGCGCTCAAACGGGGGCGCAGTGTAGGCCTCGTCTGAGGAATGTCAAAAGGTTTTAGCTGACTGCCTGTAGTGCTTTTGCCATTGCAGCCATCGCGGCCGTCCCGGTTACCGCCAGTGTCTGGTCTACGGTGAGCAAAAAAACGCCCGCATGAGCGGGCGTGCAGGAAGAGGAATGCCGAGCCATCACTGCTGCGACTGCTGGCGCTGGCGCTCGCGTTCGGCATCGCCCCCGTCCTGGTGCTCGCGCTCCTGGTGCTCGGGGGGGAGCCTCAGTTTGTCCTGCATCTTGGCTTCATCCTCGGGCTTTTCGCCATTGGGGCTTTGGAATCCTTGCTGTCGGTTGGTCATCGCTGATCTCCTCATCGGTACACGCAGCTGTCAAGGCTGCAAGACCAGCTTAGGCGCGAAGGGGACTGCGCGGTGTAGTCGCTGTTCTCGCATGGTCGTAGTGCGGCGAATGCGCCGCAACTGCCTCAACTTCCTCAACTCCCTGCGTGCATGCGGGATGGGCTGTCCGCACAGCCGCCCTCAGTCACTTTGCGCTAGGTGAAGGAGGCTGCCTGTCCAGCAGCACGAGTTCGCCGTCCACTTCGATGGCGTTATGCGCCAAGGATTTTTGCAACGGCATCCCCAATACCCGTTGTTCCCAGAAATCCGGGATGCTGGGTGTCCAGGATGCTCCCAACGTTGGGTCGTTGATCAGCGTTTGAAGGCCTGCCTCGGTGAGATGGAGCCGGTGAGGAGTGCGCCCGCTTTTCAAGACCTGAAGGAAAGCCGATTCAATCGTGTCGTACAAGCTCATAGCAGTGGTTGGATGAATAAGGTGATAGGCCCTGTAATTAGTGCGGAAGAAATGGTAGCGCAGTTCCCAACGCTGTGAAAAGCGGGGTGGAGGCACGTGTAACGCAGGCGCGGGGAAATGGCCGGCAATGGATGCCTTGCCACGGCGCGCACGGCGTGCGCCTTATCGGCGATCTGCAATAATGTCAGATGCGCAGCCCCTCTAAGCCGATGGCAGGCGATGGCCATCGAGGGACCCTCTGCATATTTCCCTGCCCGGGCCGCGCGGCCTCAGGTAATCGCCAGGTGGTCTCTGTTGTCAATGACCGGCTATGGACTGCAAAAGACGCGTTGCCTGCCATGCCGGTCTGCGTCCTTCGCAGGGGGCGAGGATTTTGCAGACTCCCTGGCGCATGGCGAAGGGAGTAGGCGCGATAGGCCGACTCCAGTGCATAAAGCCGCCTGAAGAGGCAGGTCCCGAAAAGGTCCGGCCGGCGTTGCGGTACCTTATTTGAATCGGCGGGTTAATAGCATGTTTTATTTTTTAAATAACCACGGAGAATTTTGTAGCGAGCGGGCTCGGATGGCCATAGCCCAGGCGCTGTCGGCAGTGGCTCAAAAAAGCCGGCGCTGTCGGGGCCGGCGATAGGTCATTTACTGGGAGGGCTTGCTTTTATTGTCGGAAACAGCAGTGGCGTCTGTGGTGGTGGTGCTGCTGCGGTTGCGGCTGCCGCGCCAGCGGTTGAAGTCATCGGAAAATGTCTGATAACGCTCACCACGCCAGGCTTCATAATCGCTGTCCAGATTCGCGATCTGCTCCTGGCGCCACTGGTGATAATCCTGGTCATGCTGGGAATACTGCCGGCCTGGCGCGTCCTGGCCTGGGCCGTAGGCCGAGTGGGCCCCAGATAGATGGCGGCTCCCGGAGAAGCTGCCTTCGTCGCTGCTGCCCTCGCCGGAGCTGCGGCGCATGCCATATTGGGGATAGACATCGTCGGGCTGCGCGATGGAAGGATCAGCGGCCCCGCTGCGCCAGTCCGGCGATGCTGAGAATCGCCCCCCGTTCTCCCGCCTTTCATACTCGGCATTCCAGCCCCGGTTGTCGCCCCAGCCTTGCTCCCGGTAGCTGCGGTCCTGTGCCTGGCTGGACCTATAAGGCCCAAAGCTGCCGCGCTCGGCGTCGCCGCTATCGTTTGTCGCGGTGCCATGTCGGCCCTGGCTGGGATCCGCATATCCACTATCGCCGTCCGAGTGCCTGATGTCAGATCCTCCATGGGGGTCATCCCGGCCATGTCCCTGCTTGTCAAAATACCTGGTGCTCATCGGTGTGCTCCTGTTGTCGACCGCTCGGTCGGTCATTCCAATTTATGGCTCCTGACCATCCCGGTTTGTAGGGCATGTCTTGTGTAGTCGTAGGCGTTCGAGGGGCGGAGAAGGCATACCAACGCTCATTACTGGTGAGGGTGCGTTTGGGAATTGAACGACGGCGCCCTTTATTCAATAAATTTACTTATAGATACGATTTAACGGCGAACTATCGAAGCTTGCCCTGTTTCGGCAGCGCTCCCTAGAGCGAACCGCGATCCAGCTGGCGTTTCAATGAAGGCGTATGGGACCGTACGGAGCGGGGTGTTGGTGGTTACCTGCGGTCCGTTTCCAAATGCCTGCCGACGGGTGTGGATTTTTGTTCTGGCAACAAATGCTGTTCTCTCATCGCTCAACAGAAGCAGCCGTGGACCAGGATGCTTGGTACCCGGCGCCAACGCCCTGTAACTGGCGATACCGCGCAAAGTGGGCGCAGCGATGGTGAATGCCCGGCGTTAATGCCTGGCCTGCGCCCGAATACCGCGAAGGTATTTTCAGTGCGCTGCGCGCGACCTATACGTTTGTATATTTTGTCAATACCTTTTTCAAGTTTCAGCCGAGAAATGCCGTGAGGCCTGCGGCCGATCCCATGGTTTACACCTATTTTTCCATAGCATTTGCAGTATTCCTGCTACAAGACCGTTAAATGAATTGTATTTGGAGCCAGGCTGGTTAGAATATTAATAATGCCCATTAATTATTTAAACATCAAAATTGATAGATGTTTTAAATGATTAGCGCCGCATGTGCGTGCAAAGGCACGCTGCCATTTGATTTTTCGGTGAGTGACTTCTAACCATTTGAGGTTTCCGATGAAAAGAACTATTGGTGTTTTTAATGTGCCTTTAGGGTCGAGATGGCTGGTGCTATGGGTATTGCTGGTTTGTGCATGGTCTGCACGGGCGCAGACCTGTGACCTGGGCGGCAACAGCGCTGCCTCGGGGCAGACGTTTCCACTCGTGGGCTATAACAGCACCGCATCGGTGACGATGAGCACGGCCTCCACGTTCAACAACGGCGGCACCGTGACATTTCAAAATATCCAGGGCCTGGAGAGATCGGTCACGACACCGGCCTTTTTGCGAGCCACCGGCAACACGGTGCTCAGCTATACGTTTTCCCCTCCGGTGCCTGCCAATCGCATAGCGCTGTTCATTTTTGACATCGGCATTGCGTCGACACCCACCTATACGCCGAGCATGACTCTGGCCGTGACCGGCGGGGCCAGCCCCAGCCATTTCTCCTTGTCGACGATGTCGGCCGGTGGTGGTGCACCGTATGATGTCTTCAATTACAACCCCGCAACGGGTGTGATCTCGCGAGGCAACCCGTCGCCGACCGTCAGAGAATCGGGTGCCGTTGTCGGTAACTCCAGCAGTCTCGTCTCCAGCCTGACACTGACGACTTCCGGCCTGGCCAACGGTGATCTGGTAGGTTATGGATTGGCCTCGATACCGACCTGCGTCACGACAAGCAAAGTGAGCTACGGGGCAACCGGCAATTTTGCGTTTGCCCATACCAACCTCTCGTCGCCCACAGCGTCGCTGACGACCACGGCTGTCAACACGCCCGTCACCAGCGCCCCCGCTTACGTTCCCAATCCCACATTGCCGGTCAGCATCGCGGAAACGCTGCCCGCGTCTCCACCGGGTTGGCGCCTGGCAACGGCATCCTGCACCGATGCCAACAGCGCCATCACCGGCAACACCGGCCTGTTGGGCAGCCGCACAGGCAATACCATTTCCCTGCCAGCCAGCGTGCTCCATCCCGCTGCCAACATCAGTTGCCAGATGGCCAATTCGCTGCTGCTCGCAGCGGACGACACCCAGACCACCTTGATGGATGTGCCAGTCAACGGGACGGCTTCGATCTTCGCCAACGATACCGGGACCAATGTGGCCTTGGTCGGTCTGAACGGCGCTGCCTGCACCGCCTTTCCCTGTGTGCGCAATCTGGCGGGCGGAACGCTGTCGGTCAGCGCGGCGGGCGACTACGGCTTTGTACCAGCGGCTGGCTTCACGGGGGTGGTCACCGTACCGTACCAAATCACCGATGCAGCCGGACTGACGGCGAATGCCAACATCATCATCACGGTGACGCCGGCGCCCCGGCTGGGCCTGGCGAAATCCAGCAACGGGCCCTGGGCCGTGCAGCAGAGCGGGGCGCTTTATACATTGAGCGTCAGCAACACCGGAACGGCGCCCACCTCGGGCCTGGTGACCGTGCGTGACAGCCTGCCAGCAGGTATTTCTGCGACTGCAGGCACCTACGGCGGCTGGAACTGTGCGGTCAGCGGCCAGGCGGTCAGCTGCACCAGCAGCGCGCCGATTGCGGTTGGTGCGGTCTCTGCGATTGCCCTGCCGGTGACGGTGGGCGCCGCCGCGGTGCCCGGTGTGGCCAACAGTGCCACCGTGGGCGGCGGCGGAGACCCGGCCAACGGCGGCAATGCGCCGGAACCCGGCAGTTGCAGCGCCGGCGATCCACGCTGCGCCAGCACCAGTACGGCAGTGGCCGTGCAGGCCGATCTGGGCATCACCAAATCGGCCAGTCCCAGTGGCAGCTATCTGCCCGGGCAAGCCCTCAACTACCAGATCGTCGTCAGCAACGCCGGCCCCAGCGATGCCAATGGCGTCACGGTGACCGACAATGTGCCGGCCAATGTGGCAGTCAGCAGCTGGAGCTGCACGCCGGTGGCCAACTGCGGAGCCAGCAGCAGCGGCACCGGCAACGCCATCAGCTTGACGGGCGTCAACCTGGCCAGCGGCCAGAGCGTGACGGTGAATGTCAGCGGCGTGGCGCAGCTGAGCGCCACCGGTGACATCGTCAACAGCGCCTCGGTCACGCCCCCGGCCGGGGTGGGCTGCAGCGTGCTGCCTTGCGCGAAGACGAGCACCACCACCAACACCAACAGCGGCGCGCCAGCGCTACGTATCCAGAAATCGGCAACCCCTGCGGCCTTTGCCGTTGGCCAGCCCGGCACCTACTCGATTCTGGTGGGCAATAGCGGCACCAGCAGCACGGTGGGCCCCATCACCGTCAATGACACGATGCCCGCCGGTGTAAGCATCAACCTGCCTGTTACCGCAACGGGCTGGGATTGCAGTGCCAGCTCGTCCAGCCAATTGGCCTGTACCACCAATGCGGTGTTGCTGCCGGGCTCCAACGCCCCGGTCATCAATGCACCGGTCAGCGTGGCCAATGGCACATCCGCTTTGGTCAGCAATTCTGCGACTGTCTCCGGCGGTGGCGCCAGTTGTACGACTGGTTGCCAAAGCACGGTCAATACCAGCGTCAACACGCCCCGACTGGATGTCGTCAAAACCCTCAGCAGCCCGTTTGTCGTGGGCGTTGCCAGCCAGTATGTGATCACGGCCACCAACAACGGCCAGGCACCCACCTTGGCCGGCACCATCACCGACGATATCCCGGCCGGCTTGGCCATCGGCAACCTGCCTGCAGCCTGCACGGCCGCAGGCCAGACCGTGACTTGCCAGGTCCCTGCTGGCATTGCCACCGGCGGCGCGGTCAGCTTCACGATTCCCGTGACGCCCCAGCCCAGTGCCATTGGCCAAAGCCTGGTCAACACCGCGCAGGCCGATGCCAATACCGGCGACCCCAGCTGCCCGGCTGAGGCGCACTGCAGCGGCACCACCGACAACCCCGTCACCGCCCCGCAGCTGAGCTTGACCAAGCAAAGCTCCGTCGGTGCCTTCACCGTTGGTGTGCCTGCCCAGTACGTGCTGACCTTGAGCAACACCGGCACGGCTGCCACCACAGAGGCAGCGGTGGTGACCGACACCATGCCGGCGGGGCTGACCATCGATACGGCCAGCCTTCCTGCCGCTTGCACGCAAGCGCCAGCGGGCAGCCAAACGCTGGTCTGCACGGCAGCGGCCGGCTTGGCCAGCGGTGCCAGCACCAGCTTCACCATCGGTGTGACGGCGCAAAACGCAGTCAACGGCCAATCGGTCAGCAACCAGGCGACCGCTACCGGCGGCGGCGATCCGCTGTGCGCAGCAGGCACAGCTGCGGCTGACCTGCCCGCACGCTGCAAGCCCCAGTCCACCACCGCAGTGGATGCGCCCCAGCTCACGCTGGCCAAAACGGCCGGTAGCCTGTCGGTCGGTGTCCCTTCGAGCTACACCTTGACGGTGACCAACACCGGTACCGCGCCCACCAACGCGCCCATCACGGTGACCGACCTGGTGCCATCGAGCATGACCCTGGGCACCTTGCCCGCAGGCTGCACCGCCGCCGGCCAGCAAGTGAACTGCGTGAGCGCCGCGAGCCTGGCGGCCGGATCGAGCATCAGCTTTGTGCTGCCCGTCACCCCCCAGGCGAGCGCATCACCGAGCGTGAGCAACTCAGCGAGCGTGCAAGGCGGCGGTGACCCCACTTGCCCCACGACGGACAACTGCAAGGTCACCAACACCACGGCCGTCGATGCGCCCAGCCTGCAGCTGAGCAAGACCGACAACGGCCCCTGGGTGGTTGGCCAGGCAGGCGCCCAGTACACGTTGACCGTTGCCAACACCAACGCCAGCGTGGGCACGGTGGGCCCCATCACCGTGCGCGACAGCATGCCAGCGGGCATCACCCCGGCAGCGGGCACCTACGGCAACTGGGTCTGCACCGTCAGCGGCCAGGAGGTGAGCTGCACCAGCGCGGCCAGCATTGCCGGCGGCGCCAGCGATGCGGTCAACCTGCCTGTCACCGTGACAGCTGCAGCCATCGGTGGTGCGACGGGCGGTGTCACCAACCACGCGTCGGCAGCCGGTGGTGGCGATCCGTACAACGGCGGAGCAGCACCGCAGCCGGGTGCCGCCTGCACGGATGCATCGCATTGCACCAGCAAGCTCACTTCCGTCAGCACCGCTGCAGCGCTCAGCATCGCGAAGGCGCTGACCCAGGTCAATGGCGCAGCATCGCCCGCCGGCTACCAGGCGCAGCCCGGCGATACCCTTACCTACACCATCACCGTGACCAACAGTGGCGGTACGCCGGGGCAGGTCACATTGACAGAGACGGTCTCGGCGGGCACCAGCTATACCGGTACGGCAGAAGGCTGGAGCGCGGGCGAATGCACGACCGCAGGCACCAGCTGCACGCAAACGGTCCAGGTGGCAGCCGCATCGAGTGCCGTGGTGGGCTTCACGGTACTGGTGGATACGCCACTGGCGCAGGCGGCGATCAGCAATGCCATTACCAGCGATCTGCCAGGCGCTTGCGGGGCGGACTGCACGGTGAGCACCTCCGCGGCCTCTGCCAATGTGGTGGTAGCGACGCAGCCGCCGGTCACTGTGGCCGTGGGCAGCCCTGTCACCGTTGTCAGCAGCTGTACCAACCAAGGCCCTGCGGCGGCGCGCAATGCGGACTGCGTGGTCTCTGGCGTGCCCGCTGATGCCACCAATGTGAGCACGGTATGCACGGTCGACGGCACGCCAGTGACCACCCCGGTGGCCAATCTGGCAAGTGGCGCGGCCATCAGCTGCACGACCACCTTCACGCCGGCAAGTCCCGGCGTGGTGAGCATCACCACCGCTGGCCGGAGCAACAGCTATGACCCCGACAGCAGCAACAATACCGCCTCCACGGGGGTGAACGTCAGCCTGACACCGCCTGCGTTGGCACTGAGCAAGACCAGTGCCGGGTCGGTGGTCGGTGGTGAAAGCCTCAGCTACACCTTGACGGTGACCAACAGTGGCCAGACCGACGCTGCTGCAGGCGTGCTGGTTTATGACCAGCTGCCAGCGGGCATGGTGGCTACGGCGGCCACCGGCGGCGTCTGCACACCGTTGGGCAGCGCTGGTGCCTTGCTCAGCTGCGCCGTGGGCAGCCCGGTGGCGGCCAACGGTGGCACCGCAGCGATAGTGCTGACTGCCACTGCGCCCGATGTGGAAGGCAATCTGACCAACTACGCCTCGGTGGACCCTGCTGGCGGCACGCCGGCCGTGCCGGGTCCTGGCTGCGCGGGAGCGAACTGCGCCAGCGCCACGACAGCCGTCAGCGCCCAGCCGGGGCTGGTGCTGCGCAAGACCAACAACGCGAGCAGCGTGACCGCGGGCAGCACGGTGACCTATACCGTCAGTATTTCGAACCCCGGCAGTGTGGCGGTCAGTGGATTGCGCTGGTCGGACACCCCGGGCAGCGGACTGAGCGATGTGGCGGTCACCGGGCAAACGGGTGATGACAAGGGCTCCGACCCGGGCGCCTGCACGGGCCTGACCTGCAGTGCCATCAGCGTGGCTGCCGGTGGCCAGGTGAGCTATACCGTGCGCGCCAAGGTCAACGGCGCCGCCGGTGGCACTGCCGCCAACAGTGCCGTGCTGGAGGGTGGCCGCTGCACGGTGGATGCCCCCTGTACGGCCACCGACAGCGATGCCATCGTCTCTGGTGAGGTGATCCCGGTGCCTCTGGGTTCAGACGCGGCCCTGGTGCTGCTGGCGCTGCTTTTGCTGGCAGGGGGCTGGACCCAACTGCCCGCCCGAGCCAGGCGGCGCTGATATCGCTGGGCCTGGCGCCTGGCCTGGCACTGGGCGCCAGTCCCGCCAGAAGGCGGAAAGAGCTAAAAAACAGCAGGCCACCGTAGAGGTGGCCTGTTGATGTCTGCTTCTTGTTTTCAGCGCGTCGCTGGTGCCTGGGGCGGCAGGTTCAAAAGGGCAGGCTGGCGCGTTCAGCGCAGCGCCTGCGCCGGATGGAGCCGGATGGCACCGGCAAAGCCATGTTCGACGCGCGAGAAAGGACGGCCGCTCGTCAGAACGCGCGGCCGTGCCGTCCAGGCGATATGGGCGCCCAGTGCTTCCAGCCTGTCCACCAGCGCCTGGTCTTCGCCGCATTCGCGGGCATCAAAACCCCCGGCCTGCAGGTAACAGCTGGCAGACAGCGCGAGATTGGCGCCGTGCACATGCCGGTGCCCTTCGCGGTCCTGGTAGCTGGCTTCGAAGCGGCTGCGCGCGGCCTGGGCCTGCAGCCCATGGGCGGCCCAGCTGTCGACCTCGACCGTGCCGCAGACGACATCGGCGCCCAGCGAAAGTTGCGCTGCGAGCCAGTCGGGTGCGACACAGGTGTCCGCGTCGGTGAACGCCAGCCAGCGGGCCTGGTGGTGCAGCAGATGGCGGGCGCCTGCGGCCCGGGCACCGCCGACGTTGTGTGCGTCCACCGACAAGGCGACGACCGGCCATTTCGCCACCAGCGCAGCGGTGCCGTCCGTGCAGCTGTCGAGCACGACCACCACCTTGACGGCCTCGCCGCCCAGGTCGGGGTGCGCGGCCGCCGTCAGGACGCTGTGCAGGCAGGCCTCCACCAGGTCCTCTTCGTCATGTGCAGGTATACAGATGCCAATCATGGTGTGCCCTCTAGAGTTTTTCCCAGACGTCCAGCAAGAAATCGGGTTCACGGTGCTCAACCAGGCTGCGCAGCGCGGTATTGGCGCCCATCTGCGCATGCAGCGTGTCTGCGGCCTGTAACAGGTCAGCGGCCTCGTGGCGCCAGTGGCACATCAGCCAATGGCCACCGGGCGCCAGCGATTGCAGGCAGCGCTCGCTGAAAAGCCCCAGCTCCGAGTCGCTGAGGTAATAAGCCAGTTCGGACACCACCAGCAGGTCAAAGCCGCCTTCTGGCACCTGCGGCCACTGCCGGGGCACCTCCAGCTTTTGCAGATGCAGGTCCCGCCGGCTTTCGCGCTGGATGCGCGCATTGCACAGCAGGATCGCGGACTCGGAGAAGTCGGCGGCGACCAGCTGGTCGCAGCGCTCCAGCAGCGCTATCGTCATTTCACCATTGCCGCAGCCTGGCTCGAACGCGTGGCGGTAGCGCTCGCGCGGAAGCGCAGCCAGCAGCAACTGCCGTTTGCGCCGCTCGTACCACGCGGTTTGCACGTTCCAGGGATCCGCACAGGCCTGGTACAACGCCTCAAAATGCTGGCGCTGGCTCATCGCAGTACCACCTCGAAGTTGCGCAGCAGGCGCGCCGTGGCCCAGCGGGGCAGGATGGCAGGCCGGCCGGTCGACGGATCGGGCAGAAGCTGGGTGCGGAAGCAGGACACGGCCAGACATTTACGGTCCAGCTGCTCAGCGCTGAGCGGAATACGCACGGCCTGCTGCCAGGGCACCCGCACATCGCCAGGGCTGGCCCAGTGCCAGGTCCAGATCGGCACCTCGAACCGGCGGCTGCCGACTTCCTGGGCCGCCGCAGCGCAGGCCTCGCCGGTCGCCTCGTGGTCAGGGTGGCCGTCGTAGCGCCAGGGGCAGAACACCGCATCGGTCGGCCGCAGCAGTTGCTGCAGGCGCGACTCGAGCTGGGGCTGGTGGTCCTGCACCTGGCCGTCGGGAATGCGCAGGTGGATGATCTGGCTGCCGGGGCATAGCAGCGCCAGTGCCTGCGCGCTTTCCCGCTCGCGGGCCTGGGCCAGCTGGTCGGGCGTCCACAGGCGCGAACCTGGGTGGCTGGCCTCGCCGGAGGTGACGGCGATCACCGTGCAGGGCAATCCGCTATCGGCACAGTGCTGCATGATGCCGGCGGTCGCCAGGATTTCATCATCGGGATGGGGGGAGACGATGACCACCCGCTGGCAGCCTTGCAGCAGACCGGACAAGGGATCGTCGGCCAGCGGTGCCTGGGCCAGCCAGGGCTGCCACTGCAGTTCAGGTGTGCCTTCGCCGAAAATCTCACGGGATATCAGAGCTTCCATGGAAGGGTGTCTTTCTGTTCGGTAATGGATTGGCCCAGCGCTGCCAGATCGCGCTCGGCATGGCTTTGGCGGATGAAGATCGGCAGATCGGCAAGCAGCAGCGCCAGCTGGCGGTCCTTGCACAGCGGCCCCGGGCCCAGCGCGCGTGGCACACGCCGCAACACCTGCTGCGCCGCCGACTCGGCCGCCAGACGGCTGCGATTGACCTCCAGGTGCCAGCCCTGGTCAGGACGGGTGTCGATGCGGGCGGCAGTGGCGCGCAGCAGCGCAGCGGTACTGCTGAGTGCGACATCGACCGCACCGAGGTGCGCCAGCGCATGCGGGTCTTCGCTGGTGCAGGCGCTGGCAAGCAGGTAGTCGGCGATGCGGGTGCTGGCGCCATACCAGCAGGCCGCAACGCCGGCGCCCCCATGGGTGAAACCGGGGCGGGCCAGGTAGTCGCCGGGCTTGCCGACCAGCGTGCCGGATGCGTTCTTCAAGCGCACATCGACGCTGGCGCTGGCGGCCATGCCGACGGCCTCCCAGCCATCGCCGGTAACCTCGACCCCCGGCTGGTCCAGCGCCACCGCCACCAGGCAGCGTTTCGCGCCGGGAAGCCAGGCGGTGATCAACGCATGGTCCACACTGCGTGCGCCGGAGCACCAGGCCTTGGTGCCCGACAACTGGACCGGGCTTCCGGGATCGAGGCGATGCACAGTGTTCAGCGGCGTTGCTTGCACCTGGTTGCCGGGCGGCTCTGCGCCCCATACGGCCCAGGTCTGGTTGCCCGCCAGGGCCGTGGCGCCCAGTTCAGCGAGAATCGCCAGCGCATCGGTATGGCCTTCATAGAGTTTGGCCAGGCTCAAATTGCAGGCGGCTACGCTCGCCAGCGCTTGCCAGCGGCTCAGTGTCTGGCCATGGCCGGGCAGCGGCAACTGGTCCAGCTGATGGTCGATCAGCGCACGCAGCTGGGCCATGGGTTCCGCCTGGGGCATGCGGTCCAAGAGGTCGGAGATATCGTCGGAATCAATCATTGTGAGGCCACCCCTTGCGGCACCGGACAGGGGCGCACAGCGGGGGCGGGGGCTGGAAACATGCACATCCATGTATCCTGCATGGCATACCGCGTGGACGTGGAAGGACGGCCCACCGACTCCTTGTCAGTGCCGGCTGACCGCGGTGGAATGGCGCTCGAAGGCGTAGCGCGCGGGAGGCGGCATGCCGAACGTCGTGGGCCGCGAAAGCGCTGCCAAAAAACGCTTGCACCACCAATGCACATCCTGGGCCTGGATGCGCGCCAGCAGCCGCCGGTGGCGGTCAAGGCGTTCGTCCAGCGGCATCTGCAGCGCCTGGTCGATGGTGTTGGCCGTCGTATGAATGTCGTAGGGGTTGACGAGCAGCGCTTCCTGCAGCTGCTCAGCCGCCCCGGCAAAGCGGGACAGCACCAGCACACCGGGGTCGTCCGGATCCTGGGCGGCGACAAACTCCTTGGCGACCAGGTTCATGCCGTCGCGCAACGGGGTGACCAGGCCGACAGCGGCGGCGCGGCACAGACCCGCCAGGTGGGCGCGGGTCAGCACCTGGTGGATGTAGCGTACCGGCATCCAGTCGAGCTCACCGAAGTCGCCATTGATGGCCCCGCACAAGGTCTCGAGCCGTGCCCTTATCTCCGCATAGGCCTGCACGCTTTCGCGGGTGGGCGAGCCGATCTGCACCAGCGTGGCACTGCGCCGGTGCTGGGGATGGCGGGCCAGCAGATCGCGGAAGGCGCAGATGCGCTCGGGCAGGCCCTTGGAGTAGTCGAGCCGGTCGATGCCGAGCACCAGCCGGCGCTGGCTGTATTCGCGTTGCATCGTCGCATGGACCTGCATCGCCTCGCTGGTCGTGGTCAGCGACGCAAAGGCCTGGGCATCGATGCCGATCGGGAACGACTCGCACCGGGTGCGTTTGCCAAAAGCCTGGAAGTGGCCGCCAGGCCGTGCCTGGCCGCGCGCCTGGTCAACCACATAGCTGCTGAAATGCCGCAGGTCCTGTTTGCTCTGCAGCCCCACCAGGTCATAGGTCATCAGGGACTGCATCAGCGCCTCGTGCTGCGGCAGCGCCATGAAGATGACCGGGGGCGGAAACGGAATGTGCAAAAAGAAGCCGATCCGCTGGCGGCATCCGAGCGCCCGCAACTCCGCTGCCAGGCCGATCAGGTGGTAGTCATGCACCCAGACCACGTCGTCCTCCTGAAGCAGCGGCAGCAGCTGCCGGGCGAACTGCTGGTTGACGCGGCGGTAGCCATCCCAGTAGCCCGCGTCGAAGGCCGCCAGATCGAGCCGGTTGTGGAACACCGGCCAGAGCATGTTGTTGCAGTAACCGGCGTAGTGGCTGTCATGGTCCTGGCGGCGCAGCTCGGTGGTGACCCGGGTCACGTCATGCCACTGTTCGCAGTGCATCTGCGGCGTGTCGCTGTCGGTGACGGCACCGCTCCACCCAAACCAGAGGCCGCCGTGGCGCTGCAGCGCCTCTTCCAGCGCCACCGCGAGCCCGCCCGGCGCAGTGTCATGCGGGTCTGCGACGCGGTTGGAGACAATGACCAGGCGGCTCATACGCGCGCCTCCAGGCTGCGCCGCGCAGTGAGCTGCGCACAGGCGGTATGCAGCCAGGCATGGACCTGGGGTACGCCGCCGAGCCGATAGCGGGCGCAGCTGGCGCCGGGCCCGACCTTGATGGCCACCCCTTGCTGCTGCTGGACCACTGAAAAACCGGTTTCATCCGTCACATCATCTCCTGCAAAGCAGGCCGTGCGGCCTGCAAATGGTGCCTCTTGCATGAACGCCGCAATGGCGGCGCCTTTGTTGATGCCTGCCGGCAGTGCCTCGATCACGCATTTGCCACGCACCAGCACCCAGTCGGGGCGGCCTGCGACGGCTCCCTCCAGCACCCGCAGGCATTGCGGCTCGAGGGTCGGATCGCGGCGGTAGTGCAGCGCCACACCGCTGGGTTTGGACTCCACCAACAACGCAGGGTGGCGGGCGGCCAGTTGCCAACAGGCAGTAGCGATGTGCTCCAGACCATCGCCCAATAGTTGGCTTTGCTGCCCATCTGCCCGTCTGCGCTCGGCACCATGGCTGCCTGCGCAGGGCAGGCGCAGCGGATGGACATACCGGTCAACGGCGGCAATCTCGCGGCCGGAGATGACCGCCACAGCGCCCCCGAGCACGGTCTGCAACTGCTGCAGCAACGGCACCAGACCCGGCGGCACGATGATGCTGTCGGGCGTCGCAGCCAGCGGTACCAAGGTGCCATCGAAGTCAAGGAAAAGCGCCATATCCGGCTGCGGATAGGGCGGCATCAGCGGGTCAGTGGGCATCACAGCCTTTTGCAACAGGTTCAGAAACGGAGCGAGGGGATATCAGGGATCCAATGGCTCGGGGCTCACGACCCGCTCCGATTCAGGGTCCTGCGGAATGTCGGGCTCGTTGTCCGGGGAGAAGGGCGGGTGGGGCGGGTCATCGCCGGGCTCGGGCGTCAGCGGCTCCTGCTCGGGATACGGTTCGCCGACGGGGTCCATCGATTCGTCTTCGGGGAAATTCCGGGGTTCGCCGGCGGGTTGGGCAGTGGCCATGGTGCGCTCCTCAAATCAAGGGTGGATGGTCCAACGGTCAGCGCCGCCACGGGCGGGGACCGCATGTCCTGTAGATTGACCCGGCCAGCGCCGCAGGTCTGTAGGATTTGTGCGCCCGCGCTTGGAGTCCTGCGGACGCGTTACTGCGCCGTGCAGCGTGGTGGCTGTGATGGCCTCGTACGGCTTGTGGGACCTCTCCGGCAGGCCCGTCGTCCCGCGTCTGCTGCGCAAGTTGTCATTTCCTCTCACAGGGTCCGGGGCCAGACGTTCACACTGGAGCGAACCACAGGAGGCAGGCATGAAGGACCAGCAAGGGAACGCTCCAACATCGACACGCACCATCTGGAAAGGCGCCATCAGCTTTGGGCTGGTGCATGTGCCGATCGGCCTGTACACGGCCACGCGCGACTCGGGCATCGACTTTGACTGGCTCGACAAGCGCTCGATGGAGCCGGTGGGCTACAAACGCATCAACAAGCGAACCGGCAAGGAGATCGCCAGCAGCGATATCGTCAAGGGCGTCGAGTATGAGGACGGACGCTATGTGATCCTGAGCGCTGAGGAGATCAGCGCGGCGTTTCCGAAGACGACGCAGACCATCGAGATCGAGGCCTTTGTCGATGCTGACGAGATTCCGCTGATCTACCTGGAGCGGCCCTATTACACGGCGCCGCTCAAGCGCGGCGAGAAGGTCTACGCGCTGTTGCGCGAAGCGCTGCGCAAGACCAACAAGGTGGGGGTGGCCAAGGTGGTGATCCAGACCAAGCAGCACCTGGCGGTGCTGGTGCCCTGCGGGCGGGCGCTGGTGTTGAACCTGCTGCGCTGGGGCGGCGATATCCGCTCGTTCGAACAGCTCGATCTGCCGCCGATGACTGCCAAGGCGGCGGGCATTTCCAGCGCCGAGATGGACATGGCGGTCGCGTTGATCGAGGACAAGGCCCAGCCCTGGAATGCCGATGACTTCCGCAACTCGTTCTCGGAGGAGATCCACAAGCTGATCGACGCCAAGGTCAAATCGGGCGATGTCGAAGAGGTCGCCAAGGTGGAGCAGAAGTCCGAGCTGTCGGCAGGCGCCGAGATTCTGGACCTGACGGCCTTGCTCAAGCGCAGCCTGGCCGGTGGAGCGGGCGCCAAGACCGCCGGGGATGCCAAGCCTGCGCCGGCGGCGTCCAAACCCAAGGCGGCGCCCGCGAAGAAGAAGGCAGCCACGGCCACTCAGTCCGCCAGTGCTGCAAGCAAAAGCCGGGCCGGCACTGCGAAGGCGTCCAAGACTTCCAAGACGGCCAAGGCTGCGCCAAGGCGCCGCAGCGCCTGAGCTGCTGGCAGGAGGATTTCAGCATGCCCAGCTCCTTGTCCAAATACCAGAGCAAGCGCAATTTCGCGGTCACGCCCGAGCCGGCCGAGGGCGGTGAACCGGTCGCCGGCCAGCTGCAGTTCGTCATCCAGAAACACTGGGCCAGCCATTTGCACTACGACCTGCGGCTGGAGCTCGACGGCGTGATGAAAAGCTGGGCGGTGCCCAAGGGGCCAAGCCTCGATCCCAGCCACAAGCGTATGGCTGTACAGGTGGAAGACCACCCAATCTCCTACAACCGTTTTGAAGGCCAGATTCCCGCAGGCAACTATGGCGCAGGCAAGGTCATCGTCTGGGACAAGGGCCTGTGGACGCCGCTGGCCGACCCGCTGGAGGGCTACCGCAAAGGCAAGCTGCACTTTGAGTTGCAGGGCCACAAGCTGCAAGGCCGCTGGACCCTCGTGCGCATGAAGGGCAAGGAGAGCGACCGGCAGCCGCCCTGGCTGCTGATCAAGGAGGCGGACGACTTTGCCCGCAGTGCAGAGGAGTTCGAGGTGGTCGAGGCCCAGCCTGACAGCGTGGCAGGCCTGGCGCCGCCGCTGTCGTCTGCCCAGGCCCCAGGGCGTGCAGCGCCCGCCGCTCCGGCAAAGCCCAAGGCCAAGGTGAAGGCGAAGGCGAGTACCAGGACCAAGACATCGCCGCTGCCCAAGACCTTGGAACCCCAGCTGGCCGTGCTGGTTGATGCCCCGCCTGCCGACGCCGAGCATTGGGCCTGGGAGCTCAAGTTTGACGGCTACCGCATGGTGGCGCGGAAAAAGGGTGCGCAGGTTCAGCTATGGACGCGCAATGGCAAGGACTGGACGGCGAAGATGCCCGGCCTGGCGCAAGCGCTGGGCCGGCTGCCCCTCGCCGATGCCTGGCTGGATGGGGAAGTGGTGGCACTCAATGCCCAGGGGCTGCCCGATTTTCAGCTGCTGCAAAATGCGTTCGATGGCAGCGCCCAGACCCCGCTGGTCTACTACCTGTTTGACCTGGCCTTTGCCGATAGCCAGGATCTGCGCGGCCAGCCCTGGCAGGCGCGGCGCGAGACCTTGCAGGCGGCGCTGCAGTCCAGCGAGGGGCTGGGCGACGCGATTCGCCTCAGTGAGGCTTTCGCAGGGGATGCGGCGCAGCTGCTGGCCTCGTCCTGCGCGTTGGGCATGGAGGGCATCATCGGCAAACGCAAGGATGCCGCCTACCACGCGGGACGCACGGCCGACTGGATCAAGCTCAAATGCCAGAAGCGGCAGGAGTTCGTCATTGGCGGCTACACCAGTCCCAAAGGATCGCGCACCGGGCTGGGCTCGCTGTTGCTGGGTGTGCATGATGGCCAAGGGCGGCTGGTCTATGCGGGCAACGTCGGCACCGGCTTCAATGAGGCCAGCCTGCGCGAGCTGACCCGGCAGCTCGAGCGCATCCAGGTGCGCGTCTGCCCCTTTGCAGATCCTGAGCGCATTGACTACCAGGCGCAGTGGGTCAAGCCTATGCTGGTCGCCGAAGTCGCGTTTGCCGGGTGGACGGCACAAGGCCGGGTGCGCCAGGCAGTTTTCCATGGCTTGCGGCAGGACAAGCCTGCGCGCCAGATCACCAGGGAGGAGAGTGCGACGATGCCCCCAACGCAAAAAGCAAAGCCTGCGCCCGCTGCAGCGATCGAGGTCAGCCACCCGGAGCGCGTGATGGACGCCTCCACCGGCGTGACCAAGCTGGACCTGGTGCGCTATTACGAGCGGGTCGGCTCGCTGATGATGCCGCACCTCAAAGGCCGGCCCACGTCGCTGATGCGCACGCCCGACGGCGTGGCGGGCGAGCATTTCTTCCAAAAGCATCTGCAGACGCGCGAGATGGAGGGAATCGTTCAGCTGCCCCACTCGCTGGATCCGGAGCATCCGCCGCTGCTGAGCATTGCCAGCATCCAGGGCCTGCTGCAGGCGGCACAGTTCAATGTGGTCGAGTTTCACACCTGGAATGCCCAGCGCGACAAGATCTTGCGGCCTGACCGCATGACCTTTGATCTGGACCCCGGCGAGGGCGTGCCCTGGTCTGCGGTGCAGGAGGGCGCCGAACTGGTGCGGGTGCTGCTGCAGGAGCTGGGGCTGCCTGCTTTCTTGAAGACCAGCGGCGGCAAGGGCCTGCATGTGGTGGTTCCGATCCAGCGGCGCCATGACTGGGACACCGTCAAGGGTTTCTCCAAGGCGATCGTGCAGCATCTGGCCGAGACCATCGCGCAGCGCTTTGTCGCGAAAAGCGGGCCCAGCAACCGCAAAGGCAAAATCTTTGTTGACTACCTGCGCAATGGCTGGGGCGCGACCACGGTCAGCGCCTGGTCGGCACGGGCGCGGTCAGGGATGGGGGTGTCGGTACCTATCGAATGGGCCGAGCTGGATCGGGTCTCGAGCGGCGCGCACTGGTCCATCACCTCGGTGGAAGAGCGTTTTCGCAAGGGCAATGCACCCTGGGATGGCTACAGCGCCGCAGCCGTATCGATCACCGCAGCGATGAAGCAGCTCGGCTATTCGGCCGAGCATTCCGCAGCCCAGCGCTAACGATGCCAGCGCGCGCCGAGCAGCCGGTCTTTCGGCTGTTGAATGGATATTGAAATGGCTATCCGTCAGTCAAATAACTGCGCAGCGCTTTCCGATGGGCCTGTAGGAATTTATGGGTTCTCTCTGTAATTTAGTGTTTTCTGACTAGAAATTCTTGGTAGTTTTGTTACAGTTTCTGCACCATAAAGCATTGGAGGCCAGAGATGTCTACGCAAACCGGAAACGACCAGGAAAAAGATGCCTATCTGGACACGCTGAAAGCCCAGGGTGCGGAGCTGCTGGCAGAGTTGCCGGCCGAAGGCACGATTGAACACGCCCGCCTGTCGCTGATCGACGCCAAAATCGAGCAGCTGACCCGGCCGATTACCGCCGGCAGCTGGAAGCTGCCCGACGAGTAAGCCGGGCACCGGTGCCAGGCACCGGTGGCCAGCGTGGGTATATGTAAAAGAACTTTGCAATCTGCTTGAAAAGCGTTAAGGTGAATAACCTGAATATATAAACACTTTTGCACCGTTTATGCTCGGGTGGAAAGGGGGTCTGATGCGACAAGCACAGGACCTGCTTGTGACTACACAGGCGCAGTACGAGCGTTTGGAACTGGAAGTGATTGGTTTGCGGGACCTGGAGCCCCTGTTGGGCTCGCCGCAATATGATCGTCTGCAGGATGTGGAATTGGCACTGAAGCATTACCAAGCGCAATTTCGCCGCTAAGCGACACGACATAAAGCCCGCGTTTGCGGGCTTTTTCATGCGTGCCTGAGACAGGCTGCCGCACAGGCGTTATTGCTGCTGCGACTGCTCTTGCTGGCGCTGGTTCTGTTCGCGGCCTTGTTGCTGCTGCTGCGCAGGGCGTTGCTGGTTTTGCTGGTCCTGCTGCTTTTCTGCAGGTTGTTGGCCATTGGGGTTCTGGTTGGGTTGCTGCTGGTAGGTCATTCGGGGTCTCCTGAAAGTGGAATCACAGCATCTGTTTCGCTGCCCTGTCAGGTTAAGGCTGCCAAGCCCTGGGGACTGTAGTCGGGTTGCTTGCAAGGCTGTAGTGGCCGGCGGTGCGCTGCCGTCAACGCAGCGCCCGGCGGTTTGACTGTCTGGTCAGACAGCAGCGCTGCGTTTCATCGGCCTTGGTAACAAGCTAGGATTGCATGCTGTCCGCCCACGTCCTGCTGAGTTTGTGCATGGGGGGCTGGGGCGGTAGCGGGTGGATTGGCGACGCACTTGGTGCTAGCAGCGGCGGTGGGCTGGCGACGTCCATCATCGTTGGCGGGGGCGTTGACTAGATGAGCTGGATGATGGAGGCCGCGGCAGCGCTGTATGTCGGGATGCTCAACACCGGCATTGCACTGCGCGCCTGGGGGCGAGGGCAGGTGGTGCATGGCGGGGGTCTGCAGGCCAATCATTGGCTGGCAACGGCTTGGGCTGCATTGGCGCTGTTGCTGATCCTGGGCCCGGCGATGGCCCGGCGTGGTGCAGAGTCAACAAGCAAGGCCTCTACCAACGCAGAGCCCAGTGAGCCCAAGTTGAACTAATTTCATTAAATTTATCAATAATCAAAAACGAATAGAAATTAACGATAAATAAAGATTAGAGTCATGTCTTGCAGCGCAATGCCGCTAGTTTCGGGATTCTCTATAACTTCAGATTCTTTTTAAAACGTAACCGAGACCCTCTGTGCTGCTATTGATTTAATAGCTTCAATCATCTTCCCCAGTCTGCCGGGACTAGATCATTCAAGCAATTTCAAATGCCTATTGACTATGACCCGAGTGCTGATTGTGGAAGACAACCCCGAGCTGGTGGGCTGTCTGTATGCCTTTTTGGAGCCGCTGGGCTATGTGCTGGACGATGCCCGCGATGGGCTGACAGGGCTCAGGACGGCGACCCAGAATGACTACGACGCTGTCTTGCTGGATGTGACGCTGCCGCAACTCGACGGTCTTGCGCTGTGCCGAAGGTTGCGCCAAGAGTTCCAAAACCCGGTTCCGGTGCTGATGCTCACGGCGCAGGCCAGCGTCGATGACCGCGTGCGCGGCTTGGCACAAGGGGCCGATGACTACCTCGTCAAACCCTTCTCTTTGCAAGAGCTGCATGCGCGTATCCAGGCCATAGTGCGCCGCGCCCAGTGCCGGCTGGTGCAAGGCAGCTTGGTCTGGGAGGATTTGACGGTGGACACCCAATTGCCGCAAGCCTGGCGGCAGGGCCAGCACATCAGCCTGACGCCAACGACCCATAAGCTGCTGCTCTGCCTGATGCGCGCGGCACCGGCTGTGGTCCGAAAGCAGGAGATGGTCTACCTGCTTTGGGGTGATGAGCCCCCCGCAAGTGATGCCTTGCGCACCCATATCCATGATCTGCGCCAGCAGATTGGCAGGAACTTCTCATCGGCTCTTATCAAAACCGTGCACGGCATCGGCTGGAGCCTGGACCGGGGCCAGGACGCGGCATAGCCCTGATCGATTGCCGAGGAGGTGGTCAGCATGATGCGTTTCGCCAACCAGATGACGCTAAAAGTGCGCATCACATGCGGCTTTGTCCTGTTGATGTTGGCGGCACTGGCCCTGATCGCCGCTGCGGAGTGGCTGGATGCAGAGGCGCGGAAAGAATGCATCATCTCGGAGCATTTGCACCAGGAGAAGGACCGTATCCAGCGTGCGATGCAGCAGGGCAAGTCTCCCGTCATGGCCGATGACTACCAGCTCTATGACATGCGCAACGTGGCAGAGTCATTCAGGCACTATGGCGTGGGTTACCACAAAGTTGACGGAAGCCGCTGGCACCTGTTGGTATTTGACATCCAGGGGCAGCTGTACTTCCTCGTTCATACCGATGCTCGGCGCAGCTATTTTGAGCGCGTTATTGCAGGATATGCCTTGCTGGCTATCCTGCTGTGCCTGCTGGGCGCAGCTTGGGCAGGCTATTGGGTATCCAAGCGAGCGATGGCGCCCATCAGCGATCTGGTTTATGCCCTGCAGCGCAAGCAAAAGTCGTTTCCGTTTCTCCATGAAACCCATGAAATTGGGGTGCTGGCGCGCGCCATTGCACAACGCCAGCAGGAGGCCGAACAGTTTCTACAGCGTGAGCAGTGCTTTGTGAGTGATGCCAGCCATGAGTTGCGCACGTCGCTGGCGATTGTTGCTTGTGCCGCGGAGACACTCGTGTACCAACTGCCTCAGGACAGTGCCCTGACTGCCAGCGCTGCGCGCATTGTGCGCACGGCGCAAGAGATGGAGTTGCAGCTGGAGAGCTATTTGCTGCTATCTCGGGAGCCGCAAAAGCTGTCGCGCACTGTCCTCCCTCTGCTTCCCTTAGTGCAAGATTGCGTAGACCGCTGCCAGCCCTGGGTGGCCGATAAACCTGTCTTGTTGGTACTGGATGTATTGGCGGAGGCGCGAACCAGCGCCAACGCTGAATTGGTGCGCAGCGTGGTCTGGAATTTGGTGCGCAATGCTTGCCAATACACCAGCTGTGGAGAAGTGCGTATTACCCTCAGTGCGCGCAGCCTGGTGGTCTCCGACACCGGGCCAGGCTTGCCTGCAGGTATGGACACGCAGCATTTTGAGCGTTTTGCGCCCAGCGCAAGCGCCCGTGGGCAAGGACTGGGTCTGTCGATCGCGCAACGCATGGTGGGCCACCTGGGCTGGCGTATGGTGGTGCACAGCAGCAGCCGAGGTTGTCGCTTTGGTCTGGAGTGGTAGAGGGCGTGCTTGGGCTCACAGCCCTCAAAAGCTGGGAGCGTTGGCAGCCACACGGCAAGGCGAGAACAGGTCGAGATGCGGCTGGTAGACACTGGTTTCGATGTTGAAGAGCCCCAGCATGGAGTGGTAGAAATGGTCCTGGCTGTAGTGCGCGCTGTCCGCATTCTGGCGCAGGCAGGAGACATCCACTTGGCTGCTCTTGGCGAATTCTGGTGAGAGCCACATCACCAGCGGCACATGGGTCTGCTCTTTAGGGGCAATGATGTAAGGAGTGCCGTGCAAATACATGCCCTTTTCTCCCAGTGATTCACCATGGTCCGAGAGGTAGACCATCGCCACATCGCGCACCATCGCATGCCGTTGCAGCAGTGCAATCGCCTTGCTCAGTTTGCGGTCGGTGTAGACCAGTGTGTTGTCGTAGGTGTTGGTAAGCGCTTCGTTGCTGCAATTCTGAATCTGATTGCTATTGCAGACAGGATGAAAGCTGGCGGTTTCTGCAGGGAAGCGTTCAAAATACGTCGGGCCATGGCTGCCCAGCTGGTGCAGCACGATCAGCGCATCTCCTTGCAGCGCTTGGATGCGGGCGTCCAGCTCGTGCAGCAGCACATCGTCATAGCAGGTGCCATCCTTGTTGACGCAAAGCCCGGCCACCTTCACTTTGGGCATGTTGTCGGTGGGCACGCGCGCGCAGACCCCTTTGCAACCACCGTTGTTGTTGTTGCGCCATAAAACTTCCACGCCGGTGCGTTGCAGCACATCGAGCAGGTTCTCTTCGGTCGCTGCGCGGACCTGGTCGAACTGCTGCCGGCTCAGGCGCGAAAACATGCAAGGCAGCGACACGGCGGTGGACGTGCCGCAGGAAGACACATTTTTGAAGCTGATGATGTCATCTCTTTGAGAGAGCTCAGGGTTTGTCGCGCGCGGGTAGCCGTTGAGCTGGAAGTTCTGCGCGCGCGCTGTCTCGCCGATGACGGCAATGACGAGCTTGGGTCGGCTGTCGGCGGCGCTTTGTGTGCGCCGTGCATCCTCTGCCACGGTCCGGATCGGTTGGGAGCGTGCCTGGTGCTTGCGCTTGAGGTAGCTGTTGGTGTTGTGGACGAAGTTGAAGAAGAGGACCTGGCTTCGGATTTCCTGGTTGTTGCGAAGCAGTGATGCGTAGTCTTTGTAGAACAGCATGGCCAGCGTTGCCAGCATGGTGGCTGCCACCACCACATTGCCCAGCCACCAAAAGGCAGTGTGCCAGGAACTGGGCAGGCTTTTGCTCGGGATCGACACCATCAGTGCTGCGGGCAGTACGCCGAGTACAACGATGGTGAGCATCAGGGAAATGGAGAAATAGGAGGCGAACTCCGCCTGGTTGGTCTCAAAGAAGTTCTGAACCATGCTGCGGTCGATGAGCACCTGGTAGTGGTACATGAAGTAACTACAGCTTGCGCTGACCACCACCAAGCACACCAGGATGGGCTTGCGCACATAGGGCAGCGCCAGCACAGGCGAGAGCAATAGATTCAAAAAGCAGAAAAGGAAAACTGGCAGGCTGAAGAAGAACAGCAGGCTGTGCAGGCTGTTGACTTCCACCTTCGCGAACAAGGTTTGCCACAGCACCAGGTTTCCCAACGTGGTAAAGAAAAGAGCGGCGACCCAGCTGAGCTGCACCGGGTTCAATCGTATGGAGGTAAAAGGTCTTGGCACGCACAGGTTCCTGGGAATAAACGGTGTGTGCAGTGTCAAAAACCAAGTGTCAGAAAGTTGTTAAGCATCACGCGGCGTGGCAACTATGCACGCAGCCTCTTGACGGCACCCGGACACGCTGGCAATACCTCCATAGTCACTGAGCAAATATGCTAAGTAGATTAATTCGTTTTCGCGGCGTGGGCCCCTGCGCACAATCGCAGCTCTCCCCCGGGCGCCTTTGCGTCCGGGGCTGTGTCCGAGAGATGATGGTTTTTATGCAAGCACTGAGTCCCCTGTCCGTGAAAGCCCTGTTGGCGGACGGCAAAGAGTTCGCGTTTCTGGATGTGCGCGAAGCCGGTGAGTTTGGGGAGGGGCATCCGTTCCTGGCGATTCCGCTGGCCTATAGCCGGCTCGAAGCCGATATCGACCGCCTCGTGCCCAGGCGGTCCACCCGCATCATCCTGATCGATGGCGGCAACGGCGTTGCCCGCCGCGCTGCAGAGGCCCTGGCCGCATGGGGTTACAGCGATCTGTCCATCACCGAGGGCGGGGTGGCTGCTTGGCAGGCCGCTGGCCTGGTGCTGTTTAAGGGGGTCAACCTGCCTTCCAAAACCTTTGGTGAGCTGGCCGAGGCCGCGCTGGGCACGCCCCATATCAGCGCGCGGCAGCTGCAGCAATGGCAGGCATCTGGCCACCCGCTGGTGGTACTGGATGGCAGGCCGCTGGCTGAGTTCAACAAGATGAGCATTCCCGGCGCGATCAGCTGTCCCAATGGGGAGCTGGCGCTGCGCCATGCAGACCTGATACCCGATGCGCAAACCACGGTGGTGGTCAACTGCGCAGGCCGCACCCGCTCCATTGTGGGCGCGCAGACCCTGCGCGATCTGGGCCTGCCCAACCCCATTTATGCGCTGGAAAACGGCACCCAGGGCTGGTATCTGAACGACCTGCCGCTCGACCATGGCCAAAGCCGCAGCTACCCCGAACACCGCCGTGCACCGGCACCCGAGGTAGCGGCCCGTCTTGCCGAGCTGAGCGCCGAGCATGGGGTGGAGCGGATCGGCGCGGCTGGCTTGGCTGCCTGGCTGGCCGAGCCGGAACGCACCACCTATCTGCTGGATGTGCGCTCGCCCGAAGAATTTGCTGCCAGCCCGATCGCCGGGGTGGCCCATGCGCCCGGCGGCCAGCTGGTGCAGGCCACCGACCAGTACCTGGGAACGCGCAATGCGCGCCTGGTGCTGGTGGATACCGACGGCCTGCGCGCGCCGATGACGGCGGTCTGGCTGCGCCGCCTGGGGCATGAGGCCTATCTGGCCACGCCCGATGCGCTGCCTGCCATCCCCGCAGTGCAGCCGGCCGCAGCGGCGTTGCCCCGCATCCGCAGTGCCGATCTGGCTGCTGACCTTGGCGCCTATGACCTGGTCGATCTGCGCGACAGCGCCAGCTACCGCGCTGGCCATATTGCGGGCGCGCGCTGGTCCATCCGGCCGCTGCTGCAGCGCAACGATGGTGCCCGTCCCACGGTGTTCATCACGGCGGAGTCAGCGCTGGCGGCCGCCGCAGCACGCGATGTGGGCGGCAACGCGCTGGTGCTGACCGAGGGGCCCGCGCAGTGGCGGCATGCGGGTCTGGAGGTGGTGGCCAGCGCCGATGTGCCCAGCGACGCCGAGCGCATCGACTACCTGTTTTTTGTGCATGACCGCCACAGCGGCAACAAGGCGGCCGCACGGGCCTACCTGGAATGGGAAACCGGCCTGCTCGCGCAGATCGATGCGCAGGAACGGGCGCTGTTCTGTTTGCGCTGATCCGCGCCTTCCATTGCCTGCATTCGCCAGGGGCCGTAGCGCGGCCGTTGGCAGCCTCTTTCTCCCTCTCTTTTTGATTCGAACACTCCATGCCTACCAGCCGCCGTATCTTTCTGAAAAACGCCGCCGCCTCCGCCAGCGTAGCCGCGCTGCCCTTTGCGCTGCCGCAGATCGCCTTTGCCGCAGGGTCCACCACGTTGACCATTGCACAGAGCAACGACATCCTGTCGCTCGACCCCGCCAACCACGAGAACAACAGCACGCAGTCGGCGCTGGTCAACCTCTACGAATACCTGGTCAACAAGGAGTTTCCGAACGGCAAGATGGTGTTCACGCCAGCACTGGCCCAGTCCTGGAAGCAGGAAGACCCGCGCACCTGGGTGTTTGAGCTGCGCAGCGATGTGCGCTGGCATGACGGCAAACCGTTCACTGCCGACGATGTGAAGTTCACCGTCGAGCGCATGAAGGGCAACCCCAAGCTGCTCAGCGCGGTGGAGAAGTTCCGCTCGGTCGAGAAGGTCGAGGTGCTGGGACCGCACCGGGTGCGCCTGGTTACCAGCAAGCCCGATCCGCTGTTCCTGCACAACTTTGTCGGCAATGGCGGCTCGATCCTGCCCCAGCATGCCTTCCAGGCCGCAGGCAGCGAAGAGGCCTTCTTTGCCAAGCCCATCGGCACCGGTCCCTACCGGTTTGTCGAGTGGAAAAAGGCGGACCGCCTGGTGCTGGCGCGCAACCCGCAGTGGTGGGGTGGGGCGCCGCATTGGGAACGGGTCGTGATCCGTGCGATCCCGGAGACGGCGACGCGGGTGGCCGAGGCGCTGTCTGGCGGGGTGGACCTGGCGGTGAACATTCCGCCCGAGGATATCGGCCGCCTCAAGTCCAATGCCGATACCGGCATCGTCGCCTTCAATATTGCGCGCAACTTTGGTTTGCACCTGCGTACCGAGCCCGGTGTGGTCACCCACGATGCGCGGGTGCGTGAGGCGATCGACCTGGCGATCAACCGCCAGGAGCTGGCCGATGTGGTGGCCGATGGCTACGCCACCGCCACGCGCGGCCTGTTCCCGCCCGAGATCCCCAATGCCAACACACGCCTGACGGCAACCAACTCCTTCAACCCCGACAAGGCCCGCCAGCTGATCCAGGCGGCCGGCGCCAAGGGGGCGAAGATCCGCTTTGGCTCGCCCAGTGGCCGCTACATCAAGGACCGCGAGGTCTCCGAGGCCATCGTCGGCTACCTGCAGGATGTGGGGCTCAATGCGCAGCTCGAAGTGCAGGAGTGGAGCATCTACAACGCGCGCGTGGGCAGTGACTCGCATGGCGAGATCTACTTCTGGGGCATGGGCTCGTACACCGATGCCTCCTTCATTCTGAACATGGGCTCGCTCAAGCGCTTCAATCCGCACTGGAAGAACGCCGAGTTCGAGCGCCTGGCCGCCGAGTTGCCTGCCACCACCGGCGAGAAGGAGCGCCAGGCCATCATCTGGCGTGCGCAGGAGATCATCACGCAGGACCGTGCCCGCATCGGCGTGCTCTACCCCAAGGCGATCTACAGCGTCAACAAGCGGGTGCAGTTTGCCGGCCGCTTTGACGAGATGATCCCCGCTGAACAAGTGCGGCGCGCATGATTTTCTCGGCCTTGTGGCGCTTGCTGCTCCAGGCGGTGCCGGTGCTGTTCACGGTCACCCTGATCGTGTTTGCGCTGGTGTTTCTGGCCGGCGACCCGACCGTGATGATGATCCCGGATCAGGCCTCGGAGGCGGACCGCCTGGCCATGGTCGCCGCCTGGGGGCTGGACCAGCCGGTGCACATGCAGTACTTCAACTACATGCGCAACCTGCTGCATGGCGATTTTGGGACCTCCTACCGCTATGGCAGCTCGGCGCTGCCCATCGTGCTCGAACGCCTGCCCGCCACGTTGCTGCTGGCCGCTGCATCGATGCTGGTGGCCGTGCTGATCGCGGTGCCGGCCGGTATGGCAGCGGCCTTGCGGCGCGGCAGCTGGGTCGACCATGCGGTCTCCGGCGTGGCCGTGCTGGGCAAGGCCATGCCCAATTTCTGGGTCGCCATCATGCTGATCCTGGTGTTTGGCGTCAGCCTGCGCTGGCTGCCGGTATCGGGCAGTGGTACCTGGGCGCACCTGGTGATGCCGGCATTGACCCTGGGCACCGCCTTTGCCGGGGACCTGGCCAAGCTGGTGCGGGCCAGCATGCTTGAGACCTTGAGCCAGGACTACATGCGCACCGCCTATGCCAAAGGCATCCCCGACTGGCTGGTGATTGGCAAGCATGCGCTGCGCAATGCCGCGATTCCGACGGTGACGATGACCTCGCTGCACGTCGTGGCGCTGCTGGGCGGGGCGCTGGTGACCGAGACCATTTTTGCCTGGCCGGGCCTGGGCCAGTTGATCGTGCAGGCGATCAACACCAAGGACATGGCGGTGATCCAGATCAGCGTGCTGGTGATCACCGCGATGACCTTGCTGGTGAACTTTCTTACCGATGTGGTCTACCGCCTGATTGATCCGAGGATGAAACTATGAGCGGCGTGGTTCTGAACACCGGCACGGCCCTGCAGGCCGATGCGCCCGCAGTGGCGGCCCAGCCATCGCGCCTGCGGCACTTTTTGCGCGCGCTGTGGCGCAGCCGCAGTGGCCGCTTTGGCGCCCTCTTGCTGCTGCTGATCCTGCTGGCCACCTTGGGCGCCGATCTGCTGCCGCTGGCCGACCCGGTCAAACGCCATCTGTCGCTGCGCTACCTGCCGCCCGTCTGGCTGGACAAGGGCCAGTGGGCCTATCCGCTGGGCACCGATGGCCAGGGCCGCGACATGCTGGCGCGCATCATCTATGGCGCGCGCAGCTCGGTGGTGGTGGGGCTGGCGGCGGTCGCGCTCTCGGGCGCCATCGGGGTGGCCATCGGCGTGCTGGCAGGGCTGCGCGGCGGCTGGCTGGACCAGGTGCTGATGCGTGTGGTCGATGCGACCCTGGCCATTCCGGCCATGCTGTTCATGCTGGTGGTTGCCCTGGTGGCCGGCGCGGGCCTGGCGCCGCTGATTGTGGTGACAGCGCTCACCAACTGGGTGATCTACACCCGCATTGCGCGGGCCGAGGTGCTGCGCGTCAAGGAGCTGGAGTTCGTGGCGGCGGCGCGGGTCAGCCGTGTGCGCAGCTCGCGCCTGCTGCTGCGCCACATCCTGCCCAATATCCTGCCGGCCCTGGTCGTCGTGGCCACCTTGAACATCGGCACCGTCATCCTGACGGAGTCCTCGCTGAGCTTTCTGGGCTTTGGCATCCAGCCGCCCGATATCTCCTGGGGCCAGATGCTGGCCGACGGACGCCAGCAGCTGGCGACCAGCTGGTGGATCAGCACCTTTCCCGGTGTGGCGCTGACAGCCACCGTCTTTAGCATCATCTTGCTGGGCGATTGGCTCAGAGACTACCTGGACCCCCGCCTGCCATGACTGCTGCCCCAAGCCTCGCCCCTGCGGCCAACGCCCCCAGCCTTGCCGTGCTGCAGACCCGCCGGGCAGATACGGTTCTGCGCTACCGCAATGCCGGTGTCACGCTGCAACCCCACGATGGCGGCGAGCCGCTGCGCCTGGTGCGCGGCGTGGACCTGGAAGTTCAACGCAGCCAGGTGGTGGCACTGGTGGGCGAGAGCGGCTCTGGCAAGACCTTGACGGCCTTGAGCGTGCTGGGCCTGTTGCCGGGCAATGCCCGCTTCAGTGCGGATGAGGCCCTGCTCAATGGCCGTGATCTGCGCCAGCTGGGCAAGGCCGATTGGCGCCGCCTGCGCGGGGCCGACGTGGGCATGGTGTTCCAGGAGCCGCTGTCGTCACTGAACCCGGTGCTGACCATCGGCGACCAGATCGAAGAGGTGCTGTACTACAAGCGCCAGCTCACGCGCCGCCAGCGCCGGGCCGAGGCCATTGACCTGCTGGCGCGCATGGGCCTGCCCCGGCCGGCGCAGCTGCTGCAGGATTACCCGTTCCAGCTCTCGGGCGGCATGCGCCAGCGTGTGATGCTGGCCATTGCGATGGCGGGCGAGCCGGCCTTGCTGATTGCCGACGAGCCCACCACCGCGCTGGACAACACCGTCCAGGCCCAGGTGCTGGAGCTGATGGTGCGCACCGCCGAGCAGTCCGATGTGGGGGTGCTGCTGATCACCCATGACCTGTCGGTCGTCGCCCAGGTGGCCGACCAGGTGCATGTGATGCGCCACGGCGAGATGGTCGAGTCTGCGCCGGTGCAGCAGCTGTTTGCCCGGCCGCAGGCCGCCTATACGCGCCAGTTGCTGGCGCTGGCGCCGCGCATCCCTGCGGTGGTGCGCCAGCCGCTGGCAGAGGCCGGCTTGCTAGCGCCGCAGGCTGCGCAGCAAGCGCCAGCGATTCTGCAACTTGATGCCGTGAGCAAGTACTACCAACAGCCCCGCGCCTGGCACTTCAAGGCGCACAAGCACCTGGCCTTGGACCAGGTGTCGTTCTCGTTGCAACGGGGGCGCACCCTGGGCCTGGTGGGAGAGTCGGGCAGCGGCAAGTCATCGTTGGCACGCATCATTGCCGGCCTGGCGCACGCCGATGGCGGGCAGCTTCGCTTTGAGGGCGCCGATCTGAGCGACCCGGCAGTGCGCGCAGGCGCCAGTATCCAGATGGTGTTCCAGGACCCGTATGCATCGCTGAACCCGCGCATGCGCATTGGCCAGTTGATCACCGAGCCGCTGGCCGAGCAACCGGGCTGGACCGCAGCGCAGCTGCGTGCGCAAGCGGCCCGGTTGCTGGAGATGGTGGGCCTGCCGGCCTCGGCCCTGGACCGCTTTGCCCATGAGCTGTCGGGCGGTCAGCGCCAGCGCGTCTGCATTGCGCGGGCGCTGAGCGTGAAGCCCCAGTTGCTGGTCTGCGACGAGCCCGTCTCCGCACTCGATGTCTCGGTGCAGGCCGAAATCCTGGCGCTGCTGCAGCGGCTCAAGAAGGAGCTGCAGCTGAGTATGGTGTTCATCGCCCATGGGCTTGAGAGCGTCTACGCGATCTCGGACGACATCGTGGTGCTGGAAAAGGGCCGGGTGGTGGAAGCCGGCCCTCGTGACCAGATCTTTGGCGCGCCGCGCCACGCCTACACCCGCAGCCTGCTCGATGCGATGCTCGACATCGACCCGGCGCGCAGCCGCTTCAAGAACCGCCCGGCTGCGCCGGCCGGCGCCGCGCTGGCCCGGGTGGCCTGATGCCGCGCCGTGCTTGCGCCGATTTCTTTTTGATTCCCACAGTGTGTAGAACACGATGAGCCTGCCCACCCAACTTCATCTCAACCTCAATATCTATGGTGCAGGCGCCCATGCCGCTGCCTGGCTGTGGCCGCAGAACGACCCGCTGTGGCCGGTGACGCCCGACTATTTTGTCCGCCTGGCCCAGACGGCAGAGCGGGGCGGCTTTGACGCGGTGTTCTTCTCGGACCGCGCGGCCTTCCCCGGCAACAGTCTGCACCGCCCGTTTCCGGCCATCGAGCCCAGCATCCTGCTGACCCTCATCGCCGCGAAGACCCAGCACATCGGCCTGTTGGCGACGGTGTCTTCGTCGTACAACGAGCCCTTCAACATTGCGCGGCGCTTTGCATCGCTGGATCTGGTCAGTGGCGGGCGCTCGGGGGTGAACATCGTCACCTCGGCCGATGTCGAGGCTGCGCGCAACTTTGGCCGCAGCGCGCCGCTGGCGCATGCCGACCGCTACCGGCGCGCAGCGGAGTTCAGCCAGGTGCTCAAGGACCTGTGGGCCAGCTGGGGGCCCGGCGGCATTGTGGCTGACCGCGCAACGGGCCAGTACTTTGACCCGGCGCAGATCCGTCCGATCGCCCACCACGGCGAGTTCTTCTCGGTCGAAGGGCCCATCAACGTGCCGCCCAGCCCGCAAGGCCGGCCGCTGGTGGTGCAGGCCGGCGGCTCGGATGCCGGCCTGGACCTGGCCGCCCAGCATGCCGATGCGGTGTTTACATTGGCGCCGTCGCTGGCGCAGGCGCAAGGCTACCGCCAGGCGCTGGATACCCGGCTGAAGGCGCTGGGCCGTGCCACCAGCGCCGTCAAGGTGTTCCCCGGCCTGGTCACCGTGCTGGGCGGCACCGAGCAGGCCGCGCAGCAGCGCGCCCAAGCGCTGGCCGACCTGGTGCCCATCGAGCAGGGGCTCAACTACCTGTCCGACCTGCTGCAGACCCGCTTTGGCCATGCCGACCTGGACCAGCCGCTGCCCGCTGACCTGCAACTGCCAGGCAACGGCATGACCACCTTTGCGAAGAATGTGCTGGACAAGGCGCGCAGCCATGGCTGGACGGTGCGCGAGCTGATCCGCGCGCAAAACGGCGGCGGCAGCAACCACAACACCATCGTCGGCACGCCAGAGCAGGTGGCTGACTACATGCTGACCTGGTTCCGCAGTGGCGCCATCGATGGCTTCAACCTGATGCATGACGTGCTGCCCTCGGGGCTGGAGGACTTTGTCGACCAGGTGGTGCCGCTGCTGCGCAAGGCAGGGGTCTACCGCGAAACCTATAACGCCAGCACTTTGCGCGGCAACCTGGGGCTGGCTGCGGCTTGATCTCCTCTTCATACCTACCCGCCGGGCCAGCCCGGCGCTTTTTGCAGAACCGTTTATGAAAATCGACCCTCCCCAGACCCTGACCCCCGCAGCACAGAGCGCGGCCAGCGGAACCGCCCGCACCGACTGGCAAGCGCTGTTTGACGAGATCGCCGCCGGCTCGGCCGAGCGCGAGGAAAAGCGCATTCTGCCGTTTGCGCAGATCCAGGTCTTGAAGGACCAGCGCTTTGGCGCCTACCGCCTGCCGGTGGCCGATGGCGGCACGGGGGCCAGCATGGCGGGGCTGATGGAGCAGGTGATAGCGCTGGGCGCAGCCGATTCCAACGTTGCGCATATCTTGCGCAACCACTTTGTCTTTGTGGAGCGCTTCGCGCGCAACCCGGTCAGTGCGCAGGCGCATTTCTGGCGCGATCAGGTGGCCCAGGGGGCGATCTTCGGCCTCGCCAACACCGAGCTGGCACAGGCCAGAAGCGGCGAGAAGACCTTCACACGCCTGGTGCCCGACGGCGCCCACTTTCGCATGACCGGCGCCAAGTTCTACAGCACCGGCAGCCTGTATGCGGATTTCGTCATCGTGCGGGCACGCGACGCGCAGGAGCGCGATGTCACTGCCATCATCCCCACGCGGCGCGAAGGCGTGAACCTGGTCGATGACTGGGATGCCATGGGCCAGCGCATGACCGGCAGCGGCACCACCTTGTTCGACAGCGTGCGGGTGGAGCCCGAGGAGATCATCGTGGACAGCGCCGGCACCGGCTACAGCCGGCCCTACAAAAGCACCTTGCCCCAGCTGTTCCTGACGGCGGTGAACACCGGCATCTTGCGGGCCATTGTGCGTGATGCGTCGGCGATGCTGCACAAGCGGTCGCGCAAGGGCTTTTTCTTTGCCGCTGCCGATACCCCGGCAGAAGACCCGTTGCTGCTGAAGATCGTCGGCGATCTGTCGGCCCAGCTGTTTGCCGCTGAGGCAGTGGTGGCTGCGGCCAGCCATGCGCAGGATGCCTCGCTGGCCACGGCGGAGGGCGACCCCGCGCTGAAAGACACTGCCCACCATGCCGCCGTGCTGGCTGCCAAGGCCAAGCTCATCGTCGATGGCCTGGTGCTGCAGGCCGGCACGGCAGTGTTTGACCTGGGCGGCGCCTCCTCCACGTTGCGCACGCAGAACCTGGACCGCCACTGGCGCAATGCCCGCACCGTGGCATCGCACAATCCGGCGCTGTACAAGGCGCTGGCGCTGGGCAAGCTGGTCGTGCATGGCGAGCCGCTGCCCGACAAGGACTTTTTCTAGGTCAGTGCCCTTCGCTGGCCACCGCGCCGCTGCGGTGCCCCACGGTGGCCTGTTGCTGACCACGGCTGCGCAGCAGCGCCACCGCCAGCGCTGCGGCCAACACCAGCACCACGGCAGTGGCCATCACCGCCATAAAGCCCTGGTCAAACGCTGCGTGGGCCAGGCCCAGCAGCTGGGCCGCTGCCTCGGGCGGCAACTTTTCTGCAGCCAGCAACGCGGCGTCGATGCCATCGCTGGCGCCGGTGGCCTGCAGCTGGGCCGGCAGCACCAGGCTGCTGGTATAGCGCCAGGACAGCACACTGCCCAACAGCGCCACGCCCAGCACGCCGCCAAACTCGTAGGAGACCTCTTCGACCGAGGCGGCCATGCCCGCGTGCTCGGGCGGCGCGCTGTTCATCACCGCATTGGAGGCGGCGGTGATGGTGGCGCCCACGCCCAGGCCCAGGACGGCCAGCACGGCGATTTTCTGCAGGCTGTGGGCGCCCGTGTTGAGGCTCATCGTCAATGCACACAGTGCCACTGCGCTGACCAACAGCCCCGCCAGAATCAGCCGGTGCGTGCCCAGGCGCGACAGTGCCCAGCCGGCGATGGGGCCGGCCACAAAGGCCGCCACCGGGATCGGCAGGATCGCCAGCCCCGCTTGCAGCGGGCTCAGCCCCAGCACCAGTTGCAGGCGCTGGCTGAACACCAGCTCCACGCCCACCAAGGCGACGGCGGCCACCACGGCGGCAATCACACCGCCCGAGAATGTGGGAATGCGGAACAGGCGCAGCTCGATCAGCGGCTGGGGACGGCTGAGCTGGCGGCGGATAAAGACGGCCAGCACCACGGCGCTGAGGACGCCCATCAGCGCGGCAAAGCCCAGTGATGGCGCAGGCTTGGCCAGCTCCTTGATGCTCAGCACCAGGCTGACCATGGCCACCATGGCCTGCAGCGAGCTGGTGTAGTCCCAGCCGGCCAGGCTGGCCTTGTGCTGGAGGCGGTCTACGGGAATCAGCCACACGGTCAGCACCAGAGCCAGCGCCACGATGGGCACATTGACCAGAAACACCGAGCCCCACCAGAAGTACTCCAGCAGCACGCCGCCGACCACGGGGCCCAGCGCTGCGCCGCCCGAGGCGACCGAGGCCCAGATGCCAATGGCCACTGAGCGCTCGCGCTGGTCGGGAAAGCTCATGCGGATGATGGCCAGGGTCGCGGGCATCATGATGGCCGCGCCCACGCCCAGCAGCGCGCGGGCGGCAATCAACATGCCTGCATTGGGCGAATAGGCGGCCGCCAGCGAGGCAATGCCAAAAACGACCAGGCCGAGCATGAACATGCGCCGGTAGCCCAGGCGGTCGCCCAAGGCGCCGGTGCTCAGCAGCAGGCCAGCCACCACCAGCGCATAGGCGTTGACGATCCACAGCTTCATCGAGGTGGAGGCGGCCAGGTCATGGGTGAGTGTGGGCAGGGCGGTGTAGAGCACCGTCATGTCGACGACGATCAGCAGCAGGGCCATGGATACGATGGCCAGCACCAGCCATCTTCTGGAATGCAGTGCCATGGTCAGACTCCCAGTTCTTTCATCATCGTGACGGACACGGGCTGGCAGCCCAGGCGCTCGAACAGCCGGTGCGCGCCCTGGTTGCCGATACCGCTCTCCAGAAACAGGCGTTGTACCCCTTTGGCCTGCAGCTGCGTGCAGACCCAGCCAAACAGCGCCTGGCCCAGGCCCTGGCCGCGTGCGGCGGGGCTGACGACCAGGTCATCCAGGGTGGCAAACGGGGTGGGCGCGCGCTGCTCCTCGTCGAGCGAGACAAAGGCGATGCCAACCAGCGCGCTGCCCTGGTGGGCGGTGGCGATGCGCTGCATCGCGTTGGCCTCAGGCGCGGCGAGGGTGGCCTCAATCTGCAGGGCCATGCTGTCGGCGAGATGGGGGCTCCATTGGCCCGGTGCGATGGCGCGCGGAGACTGCAGCTCGCCATGGGAGATGTAATGGGGACTGAGCTGGCCCATGAACAGCGCCAGGATCGCTGGCGACTGTGCGGGGTCGTGGCACCAGGCCATCGTCAGGGCGGGTGCTTGTTTGTTGATCGATTGCATAGCCTGGATATTGCGCCATAAAAATAGATTGATAAAGTTGGAATCCATCAATAAAACAGATGGATGCGTTACAGTGCCAGGCTATGGAATGGACCATTGAACAATTGCGGCAGTTTGTGGCCACCGCCGACAGCGGCTCTTTCTCAGCCGCTGCACGCAGCCTGGGCAAGGCGCAATCTGCTGTCAGCACCGCGGTGGGCATGCTGGAGGTCGACCTGGGCGTGGTGCTGTTTGACCGCTCGCACCGCAATGCCCAACTGACCGATGCGGGCCGGGTGCTGCTGCTGGAGGCGCGCGAGCTGCTGCGCCAGGCCGAGCAACTGGACCAGCGCGCGCAGGCGCTCAGCGGCGGGGCCGATGCCGAGCTGGCACTGGCGATTGACGAGGCGCTGCCCTATACCGCCGTGGCGACCATGCTGCGCGAGATGGCGCAGCGGTTTCCGAGCCTGGAGTTGCTGCTGCTCAACGGCACCGCCACCGAGGTGGCCGACTATGTGGCCCAGGGGCGCGCCGGCATCGCCATCCACATCGACCGGGGGCCCGTGCTGCACCATTTTGAGCAGCGCCACCTGGGCACCGTGGCCCAGGGCGTGTTTGTGGCCGCCGACCACCCGCTGGCCGATGGCCAGGCCGTGAGCCTGCAGGCGCTGGCCCAGCACCGGCAGCTGCTGATGCACACTGAGGACGTGCATGAGCGCGCCTACAGCCCGCGCGTCTGGCGCTCGGACAGCTTCTACAACATCGCAGACATGGTGGCCGACAACCTGGGCTGGGCGGTGCTACCGGTCAATATTGCGCACTACGAGGGCAACCGCCAGGCGCTGCGTGAAGTGCCTTGCCCGGCGCTGGCGCTGCCCCGGCTGTCGGTGCGCATGCTCTGGCGCCAGGGCGCGCAGCGCAGCCCGACAGCGAAGTATGTGGAAGCGCGCTTTGGCCAGCTGTTGGCGGCCATTTAGTGCGAGCCGTAGGGCGTGGAGTGGCTGGTGTTTTCATCGACTGCCAGCTTGGTGCCCAGATACGGAAAAGCCCGCTGCGGACACTGCGTGCGCTCGCAAACCTTGCAGCCCATGCCGATGGGGGTGGCGGCCTCCGGGTCTTCCAGCGCGATGCCCTTGGCATAGACCAGCTGGGAGGCATGGCGCAGGTCGCAGCCCAGGCCGATGGAAAAGGTTTTGCGGGGGGCGCCATAGCCGCGCTGCCCGCCGGAGACGCTGCGGGCGATCCACAGATAGCGCCGGCCATCGGGCATGGCAGCCAGCTGCGCGAGTACCTGGCCGGGCTGGCCAAAGGCCTCGTAGACATTCCACAGCGGGCAGGTGCCCCCGGTGCGGCTGAAATGGAAATGCGTGGCCGACTGGCGCTTGGAGATATTGCCGGCCCGGTCCACGCGCACCAAGAAAAAAGGCACGCCGGGGTTGCCGGGCCGCTGCAAGGTGCTGAGCCGGTGGCAGACGGTCTCAAAGCCGACGGCAAAGCGCTGGCCCAGCAGGTCGATGTCGTAGCGCAGCGCGTGGGCGGCCTGCAAAAACGGGCCATAGGGCAGCAGCAGCGCACCGGCAAAGTAGTTGGCCAGGCCCAGGCGTGCCAGGCGCTGCGCCGCCCGGTCGTCCTCCAGCGCGGGCACGCGGATGAGGCTGTCGAGTTGGGGGCCGATCTCCAGCAGCGCCAGCTGCGTGGCCAGTTGGAAGGCCTGCTGCGCCGGCGCCAGCGTGGATGACAGCTGCAACAGGCGCGAGGCTGGGTCAAACTGCCGCTTGCTGGCGCCTGCGCTTTGCACCTGCTGCACCTGGACCTGGTGCTGGCGCTCCAGGCGCTGCACCAGCCAGTCGACCAAGGGGCCGCCCTGGGCCTGCGCCTGCATCGCCAGGTCTTCGGCCGCGCGGTCCACCGCATCGAAATAGTTCTGGTGCGAGAAGAAGAAATCGCGCACCACCTCGAACGGCATCGCGGCCGGCCCTTTGGCATGCGCGCGCTCATCGCTGCGGTCGTCGACCAGCTGCAGCGACAGCGCTTCGAGCCGCTCCATCGTGTCCAGATGGCGGCGGTACAGCGCCACCACCGCCGCGCCCAGCGCCGGCATTTGCGCAGCCACCTCTTGCAACTCGGGCAGTGCGATGGCCTCGGGTGCATCGGCCAGGGCTTCGCGCAGCCCCGCAACCAGGCGTGCTTCCTCGTCTTCTGAAAACTGCTGGATGTCCACCCCCAGGCTGCGGTGCAGCTTGAGCAGCACCGACACCGTCAAGGGCCGCTGGTTTTGCTCCAGCTGGTTGAGGTAGCTGGGCGACAGGCCCAGCGTATGGGCCAGCGCAATCTGCGACAGGTTGCGCTCGGCACGCAGCTTGCGCAGCTTCACGCCCATGAAGGTTTTTTTCATAGCCAGATCTCTTGTTTCATCCGGGGGTAGTAGTCGCGGCGAGGGTTTGCCAATTTTGCGGATTCTATCAATTCGCAAAATTCGCAAAATGGCTATTTTCATTCGCAGAAATTCGCCATTTCAGTGCTATCCACGGCCTGGCATTTTGCGTAAATTGCGAAGCATGACACAACCCATCGGCATTGTTGAACTGCAGGAACTGGTACTGCCGGCGCTGGCCAACCACCACGGCACGCTGTTTGCGGGCCAGGGTCTGCAGTTGATGGCCAAGGCCGCGTTTCTGGCGGCCCGCAGCCTCGCGCAACGTGAGGTGGTGATGGCGGCAGTCAGCCGGGTGGACTTTGTGGCACCGGCACCGGTAGGCCATGGGCTGACCTTGCGTGCCTGGGTCAGCCGGGTGGGGCGCAGCTCGATGACCGTCTGCGTCACCGGCCTGGCGGACCTGCCCGGTACACCGCCCGAAGAGGTGCATAAGGACCCTCTGCAGAGCTCCCTGCCGTGTTCTGAATGCGGTCTCGGGCGATCCGCTGCGTTGTCTTCCTTGTCAATAGCCACGGCTATTGACTGCGAAAGACGCCTTGCGCCTCATCCCGATCCGCATCCATCCCATTCGGCGAGGGCTCAGCAGAAGGTCCTTGAAGGTTTGTTTGAAATGGTGGTCGTCGATGCCAAAGGCCGGCCCGTCTCTCTTGATTGCGCATATTTGAACCAGGAAATCCCGCTATGACCACCACGACCACCGAGGCCACTGCGCCCAGCACGCCTTCGACCTTCAAACCCAAGAAATCGGTAGCGCTCGCTGGCGTGACGGCGGGCAACACGGCGTTGTGCACTGTGGGCCGCAGCGGCAATGACCTGCGCTACCGGGGCTATGACATTCTGGACATGGCCCAGGTCTGCGAGTTTGAGGAAATTGCCCACCTGCTGGTACACGGCAAGCTGCCTAACCGCGCAGAACTGCGGGCCTACAAGGACAAGCTCAAGGCGCTGCGCGGCCTGCCCGCCAGCGTCAAGCAGGCGCTGGAGCAGCTGCCGGCGGCCAGCCACCCGATGGATGTGATGCGCACGGGCGTATCGGTGCTGGGCTGCACCCTGCCTGAGAAGGACGACCACAACCTGCCCGGCGCCCGCGACATTGCCGACCGGCTGATGGCCTCGCTGGGCTCGATGCTGCTGTACTGGTACCACTTCAGCACCTCGGGCAAGTGCATCAATGTGGAGACCGATGACGATTCCATCGGCGCGCATTTTCTGCACCTGCTGCATGGCAAGAAGCCCAGCGCGCTGTGGGAGCGGGCCATGCACACCTCGCTCAACCTGTATGCCGAGCACGAGTTCAATGCCTCGACCTTCACCGCCCGTGTGGTGGCCGGTACCGGCAGCGACATGTATTCGTCGATCACCGGCGCGATTGGCGCGCTGCGCGGCCCCAAGCACGGCGGTGCCAACGAGGTGGCCTTCGAGATTCAGAAGCGCTACGACAGCGCCGATGCTGCCGAGGCCGATATCCGCCGCCGGGTGGAGAACAAGGAGGTGGTGATCGGCTTTGGCCACCCCGTCTACACCGTCAGCGACCCGCGCAACGTCGTCATCAAGGGTGTCGCCAAGGAGCTGTCGCTGCAGGCCGGATCCACGAAGATGTACGACATTGCCGAGCGCCTGGAGACGGTGATGTGGGAGGTCAAGAAGATGTTCCCCAACCTCGACTGGTTCAGCGCTGTGAGCTACCACATGATGGGCGTGCCCACTGCGATGTTCACGCCGCTGTTTGTGATTGCGCGCACCAGCGGCTGGGCTGCGCATGTGATCGAGCAGCGCGTGGACAACAAGATCATCCGCCCCAGCGCGCATTACACGGGGCCGGAAGACCAGGTGTTCCAGCCCATCGACCAGCGCGGATGATCAACTGCCGGCTGATCCGACTTCTCCCGATCCCTATAGAAATAGCAACACCGTGCGGGCGGCCTGCCCGCCGGTTGGCACTGCCCCATGAACACCGATTACAGACAAGCACTGGCCGGCACCGGCCTGGATTATTTTGATGCGCAGGCGGCGGTCGATGCGCTGGCGCCTGGCGCCTGGGCCCGGCTGTCGTACACGGCGCGGGTGCATGCCGAAAACCTGGTGCGCCGCGCCGACCCGGCCCAGTTGCCGGACTACCTGCGCCAGCTGATCGAGCGCAGGCGCGATACCGACTTTCCGTGGTTTCCGGTGCGCGTGGTCTGCCATGACATCCTGGGCCAGACCGCCTTGGTGGACCTGGCCGGCCTGCGCGATGCGATTGCCCAGGCCGGCGGTGACCCGGCCGCCGTCAACCCGGTGGTGCCGGTGCAGCTGATCGTGGACCATTCGCTGGCCGTGGAATGCGGCGGGTTTGACCCCCAGGCCTTTGAGAAGAACCGTGCGATCGAAGACCGCCGCAACGAGGACCGCTTCCATTTCATCGAATGGAGCAAGAAGGCCTTTGCGAACGTGGACGTGATCCCGGCGGGCAACGGCATCATGCACCAGATCAATCTGGAGAAGATGTCGCCCGTCGTCTATGTGCAGCATGGTGTGGCCTTTCCTGATACCTGCGTGGGCACGGACAGCCATACCCCGCATGTGGATGCGCTGGGCGTGATTGCGGTGGGCGTGGGCGGCCTGGAGGCCGAGAACGTGATGCTGGGACGGGCCTCGTGGATGCGCTTGCCCGACATTGTCGGCGTGGCCTTGAGCGGCCGGCCCCAGCCGGGCATCACCGCGACCGACATCGTGCTGGCGCTGACGGAGTTTTTGCGCCAGCAAAAGGTGGTGGGCGCTTATGTGGAGTTTTATGGCGAGGGTGCGCGCAGCCTCTCGATTGGCGACCGCGCCACCATCGCCAATATGTGCCCGGAGTACGGCGCCACTGCCGCGCTGTTTGCGGTGGATGAGCAGACCTTGGCCTACCTGCGGCTGACGGGCCGCGATGAAAAGCAGGTGCAGCTGGTCGAGACCTATGCCAAGACCGCCGGCTTCTGGGCCGACAGCCTGGCCCAGGTGAGCTATGAACGGGTGCTGCAGTTTGACCTGTCGACCGTGGTGCGCAATATGGCCGGCCCCTCCAACCCGCACCGCCGCCTGCCGACTTCGCAGCTGGCCGAGCGCGGCATTGCCGGCGCCGAGCCCCTGGCGCTGGCGCGCGCCCAAGAGGCGCAGGGCCTGCTGCCCGATGGCGCCGTCATCATCGCCGCCATCACCAGCTGCACCAACACCAGCAACCCGCGCAATGTGATGGCCGCAGCGCTGCTGGCGCGCAATGCCCGGCGCCTGGGTCTGGTGCGCAAGCCCTGGGTGAAGACCTCGCTCGCGCCCGGCTCCAAGGCGGTGGAGCTGTACCTGCAAGAGGCGGGGCTGCTGGAGGACCTGGAGGCGCTGGGTTTTGGCATCGTCGCCTTTGCCTGCACCACCTGCAATGGCATGAGTGGCGCGCTCGATCCCCGGATTCAGCAGGAGATCATCGATCGCGACCTGTATGCCACGGCCGTGCTCTCGGGCAACCGCAATTTCGACGGCCGCATCCACCCCTATGCCAAGCAGGCGTTTCTGGCATCGCCCCCGCTGGTGGTGGCCTATGCGATTGCGGGCACGGTGCGTTTTGATATCGAGAAGGATGTGCTGGGCATCGTCGATGGGCGGGAGATCCGTCTGCAAGACCTCTGGCCCAGCGATGCGGAGATCGATGCCGTCGTGGCCCAGGCTGTGAAGCCAGCGCAGTACCGCGCGGTCTACGAGCCGATGTTTGCGCTGCGCGTGGACGATGGCGAGCAGGCCGAGGCGCAGTATGCCTGGCGCGCCGAGTCCACCTATATCCGCCGGCCGCCTTACTGGGACACCGAAGGCGTGGGCGCGCTAGCCGCCCACCCGCGCAGCCTGCAGGGCATGCGGCCGCTGGCGCTGTTGCCGGACAACATCACCACCGACCACCTGTCGCCATCCAACGCGATTTTGGCCAGCTCGGCCGCTGGGGAGTACCTGGCCAAGATGGGCCTGCCCGAGGAGGACTTCAACTCGTACGCCACCCACCGGGGCGACCACCTGACGGCGATGCGCGCTACCTTTGCCAACCCCCAGCTCGTCAACGAGATGGCCGTGGTTGATGGCCAGGTGCAAAAGGGTTCGCTGGCCCGCATCGAGCCCGAGGGCCGGGTGGTGCGCATGTGGGAGGCGATGGAGACCTATCTGGCGCGCCGCCAGCCGCTGATCATCATTGCTGGCGCCGACTACGGCCAGGGCTCCAGCCGCGACTGGGCCGCCAAGGGCGTGCGCCTGGCCGGGGTGGAGACGGTGGTGGCCGAGGGCTTTGAGCGCATCCACCGCACCAACCTGATCGGCATGGGCGTGCTGCCTTTGGAGTTCAGGCCCGGCACCACGCGCAAGACGCTGCAACTGGATGGCACGGAGACCTATGATGTGGAAGGTGAACGCACACCGCTGGCCACGCTGAGCCTGGTGGCCCGGCGCCGCAATGGCCAGATCGACCGCGTGCCGGTGACCTGCCGCCTGGATACCGGCGAGGAGGTGTCTGTCTACGAGGCAGGCGGTGTGCTGCAGCGCTTTGCGCAGGACTTTCTGGCATCGCGCGCTGCGCAAGCTGCTCCGGTGTGACTGCCCCCGCTTTTTCTGAACGACCATGACAACCCTGACCGCCCATCCTCCCCAGATCAAGATCCCCGCCATCTATATGCGCGGTGGCACCAGCAAGGGGGTGTTCTTCCATGTGCCGGATTTGCCGCTGCCCGCGCAGCAGCCCGGCGCGGCGCGCGATGCCATCTTGCTGCGCACCCTGGGCAGCCCCGATCCCTATGGCAAGCAGATCGATGGCATGGGCAATGCGTCGTCCAGCACCAGCAAGGCGGTGCTGCTGGCCAGGAGCACGCAGCGTGACCATGATGTGGACTACCTCTTTGGCCAGGTCGCTATCGACAAGCCCTTTGTGGACTGGAGTGGCAACTGCGGCAACCTGTCGGCAGCGGTGGGCCCTTGCGCCATCGCGATGGGCCTGGTCGACCCGGCCCGCATCCCGCAGGACGGCATTTGCACGGTGCGCATCTGGCAAGCCAATATTGGCAAGACCATCATTGCACAGGTGCCCATCCACAACGGACAGGTGCAGGAGACCGGCGACTTTGCGCTGGACGGCGTGGGCTTTCCGGCCGCCGAGGTGCAGCTGGCCTTTATCGACCCCGCCGACGAGGGCGAGGATGGTGGTGCGATGTTCCCCACGGGCCAGCTGGTGGACCAGCTCGATGTGCCCGGGGTAGGCAGTTTTGCCGCAACCTTGATCAATGCGGGCATTCCGACGATCTTTCTGAGCGCGCACGACCTGGGCTACAGCGGCCGGGAGCTGCAGGGCGATATCAACGGCGATGCCCAGGCCTTGGCGCGGCTGGAGACCATTCGTGCCCATGGTGCGCTGAAGATGGGCCTGATCCAGGACCTGAGCGAGGCCGCCAGCCGCCAGCACACACCGAAGATTGCCTTTGTGGCGCCGCCGGCCAGCTACACGGCATCAAGCGGCAAGGCGGTGGAGGCCCAAGATGTGGACTTGCTGGTGCGTGCGCTGTCGATGGGCCAGCTGCACCACGCGATGATGGGCACGGCAGCGGTGGCGATTGGCACCGCAGCGGCGGTGCCGGGCACCCTGGTCAACCTGGCCGCCGGCGGGGGCGAGCGCAGCGCGGTGCGCTTTGGCCACCCTTCGGGCAGCCTGCGGGTGGGCGCCGAGGCACGTCTGCAGGATGGCCAGTGGGTGGTGGCCAAGGCGCTGATGAGCCGCAGCGCACGCATTCTGATGGAAGGCACTGTGCGGGTGCCGGGCGATTGTTTTTGAACGGGGGACTGTGGAATGGATACCAAGCAACGGCTGAAAGACATGGTGGCGGCCCGCCGGGGCGTGCTGGTGCCGGGGGCCTTCAATGCGCTGTCGGCCAAGGTAATCGAGGACCTGGGCTTTGAGGCCATCTATGTGACCGGCGCGGGCGTGACCAATATGTGGTTGGGCCTGCCGGACCAGGGCTTTATGGGGCTGGCCGAGATCGCCGACCACACGGCGCGCATCCGCGACGCCGTCAGCCTGCCCTTGCTGGTGGATGCCGATACCGGCTTTGGCAATGCGCTCAATGTCTACCACACGGTGCGCACCCTGGAGCGCGCCGGTGCGGATTGCATCCAGCTGGAGGATCAGGTGGCGCCTAAGCGCTGCGGGCATTTCAACGGCAAGGAGGTGGTCTCCACCGACGAGGCGGTGAGCAAGATCAAGGCCGCCGTTGATGCCCGGCGCGATCCGAACCTGTTGGTCATGGCGCGCACCGACGCGGCGGCCACCCATGGTTTTGAGGCGGCCGTGGAGCGTGCCCAGCGCTTTGCCGAAGCCGGGGCCGATATTCTGTTTGTGGAGGCCGTCACCACGGCCGAAGAGATCCGCGCACTGCCGGCCCGGCTGGCCACCCCGCAGCTGATGAACATGGTGATTGGCGGCAAGACCCCCATTTTTGATGCGGAGCAGCTGGGCGAACTGGGCTACGGCATCGTGCTCTATGCCAATGCGGCGCTGCAGGGCGCTGTGGCCGGCATGCAGAACACCTTGACCGTGCTGCGCGACCAGAAGGCGGTGCAGGAGTCCAGCGGTTGGGTGGCGACCTTTGCCGAGCGCCAGCGCCTGGTGGGCAAGCCCGCCTGGGATGCGCTGGAGAAGCGCTTTACCTGATAGCTCCATGCTGCCCGCTGCCATGCGGTGGTCGTGAAACTGTCATGGCGCTGAAATTCACCATTTTCAGTGAGGGGCAAGGGCCTGGGCTTGCGGAATAATTGCAGCACTTGGAATATGAACGGACCCCATGCCCACCCAGATGCTCACCGCCGATCTCGCACTGCCCGCACCGGTACTGGTGGTGGAGGACAACCCGCTGGTGCGCAACCGGCTCCAGGGCCTGCTGCAGCAGCTGGGCTACAGCAGCGATGCGCTGGTGATGACCGGATCGCTGGCCGAAGCGCGCGCTTACCTGGCGGGCGAGGCGCACACGGTATCGCTGGTGCTGGTGGACCTGGGCCTGCCCGATGGCAGTGGTGTGGAGCTGATCGAAGAGCTGCATGCCCAGGCGCCCAACCTGCCGATGCTGGTGGTATCGGCCTGGAGCACGCAGGAGATGATCTGGGCTGCGTTGCGCGCTGGCGCCGTGGGTTATGTGCTCAAGGAGCGCGATGACATGGAAATGGCCATGGCCTTGCGCAGCGTGCTGCGCGGCGGCGCGCCCATCGACCCCTTTATTGCGCGGCGCATCATTGAGGAGCTGCCGCTACAGGCCCCGCCTGCCGTGCAGGCGGCAGATGACCCCGGCTTGAGCGCCCGTGAGCACACCATCCTGCACCTGGTGGTCGAAGGCCTGAGCAACCGCGAGATTGCCGAGCGGCTGTTTTTGTCGCGCTACACGGTGGAGTCGCACATCAAGAATGTCTACCGCAAGCTGTCGGTGTCCTCGCGCACCCAGGCGGCGCAGGAAGCGCGCCGGCGCCGCCTGGTGGATTGAGCCGCGCAGCGCGCACCCCTGTCTCGCTGTCCCCGTAATCGCCCGCCCATCCGATCTGGAGTGACTGACCGTGCCCCACACTTATTTTGATCCGCCTTTGCTGATTCGAGACGGCATGGGCACATGGGTCGATACGCAGACGACGCCTTATGTCTGCAATATCGATGGCATGCCCCAATTCAACGAAGCACTTCCTGCAGGCGTCAAGGAGCTGCAGCCTGTGGCCGGCAGTCCGGTGGCCGGCACTCCGGTGGCCGGCACCCCGGTGGCCGGGACGCTTGAGCCTTCCTGGGGGCGCGGTTACCAGGTCAGTGGCACGCATAGCCAGCCGCCGACAAAATTTGGTGAGGAGACCAAGCTGGAGTTCCTCGCCACCGAGGTGGTGTACGAGCCGCTGTGGGCCACGCGGGACGCAGCAGCTGCCTTTGGCATCACGTTGATCGAGCCGGGGCAGGGGCTGCGCATGCAAAGCCCGATCCGCCACCTGGAGAACACCCCGTTCGAGTACGGCATGTTTGCCGGTCAGCAGTGCCCCTATCTGGACGAGGCGCACCGCAACCAGCTGCAGCCCACGGTGTGTACCGATCTGGAGCACCATGATTTTCCGCATGTGTTCTCTTCTGTGGATCCCCAGCTCCCGCTGGTGATTTCGGTCGGGCGCTATTGGCCGCAGCGGGCTAAAATCTTTCTCGCCGATCTTTGGGTGCCGCAAGGCATGGCCCTGTACATTCCGCCCAGGCCCAAAAATCCCCATGCGGCCTATATCGATCTGCACGGCAATCGCAATTCCGCGCTGGCCTGTTGGCGGGGTGGCACGCAAACCAGCGTGCAGACCCTGACCTTGCTGCCCAAGGACAGTGGCTACTTCTACTGGTTCTGGAATGCATTGCCGACGGTTCACCCTTTGTTGAAGTAACGCTGACACCTCTATGCTCGATACGCAGCCCCGTCTACGCACCCTGGAGCCAGACACCCACAACGGTCTCTACCAGACGCTGCTGGAGTCCACCTTGGCGATTCCGTTCCGCATCGATTGGGCGAGCAAAAAGTACACCTATGTGGGGCCGCAGATCGAGGCGCTGCTGGGCTGGACCCCGGACAGCTGGCAGACGGTGAACGACTGGGCCGAGCGCATCCACCCCGACGAGCGCGACACCACGGTCAACCGCTGCGTGGACCTGTGTCTGGCAGGGGTTGACCATGAAGCCGAGTACCGGGCATTGACCAGCGATGGCAACTTTGTCTGGGTGCGCGAGGTGGTGCATGTGCTTTGCGATGCGCAGGGCGAGACCACGGGGCTGATCGGTTTCACCTTTGACATCAGCGAGCAGAAGAAGGCCGAGCAACTGCGCGCCGAGCTGGATGCGCAAAAGCTGTCGAATGCGCGCCTGCAGGAGCGCCTGAACCTGACCCATGACCTGCATGACGGACTGGGCGGCTCCTTGGTACACATGATTGCCGCCGTGGAGCAGGGCGGCGATGGCGGCCTGACCCGGCCGCAGGTGCTGTCCATGCTCAAGCACATCCGCGATGACCTGCGCCAGACCATCGACAGCAATTCTTCGGCCCAGGTGCGCGTGCCTGGCTCTCCGCAGGAATGGCTGGCACCGCTGCGCCACCGCTTTGCCAACCTGTTCGATGCACTCGACATCCGCTGCGACTGGCAGTACGCGCCCGCCTGGCGTACGCCACCCGATGCGCTGCAGTACCTGGCGATGACGCGCCTGGTCGAGGAAGCGCTCACCAATGTGATCAAGCACAGCCAGGCGCGCCATGTGCGCCTGTCCTTCCTGCAGCCCGAGGCTGACGACCTGGTGCTGGAGATCGAGGACGATGGCGTAGGCTTTGATGTGGCTGCGGTGGATGCCTCGGGTCTGGGCATTGGCATGCGCTCGATGGCCGTGCGTATGGGCCGGGTCGGCGGTGTGCTGGAGATCGATTCCGAGCCGGGACGCACCCTGCTGACCGCGCGGCTGGCTTTGCGCCAGTCCTGACTCTCCGAACGGAAGGGCCGTATACCTCGGCCTCTTTTTCCAATTTAGCGTTACTTTTGAAAACCAGGGTCAACCCGAATTCGTTTATATTGTTCAGCGGTGACTGAACAATATGAATGAAGGATGGTGGCTGTGACCCAGCAGGACAAGGCGAAAGCGGCGTTGGAGGCGCGCGAGCTGTTCATCGAGCGCAATGCGATCCAGGCGGAGACCAGCGGTCTGCCCCGGATTGCGGGGCGCCTGATCGGCATTTTTTTGCTCGATGGCGGGCCCATCAGCTTTGCCGAACTGGCCGAGCGCATGCAGGCCAGCCGGGCCAGCGTCAGCACCAATACCCGTCTGCTGGAGCGCCTGGGCATCATTGAGCGGGTGGCGATGCGCGGTGAGCGGCAGGATTTTTTCAGTCTGCGGGCCAACCCTTTCTTGATTGTGCTGGAGCAGAGCATTGCCGATTGCCAGCGCTTTACGACCTATGTGGACGAGTTGCTGGCAGCCAGCCCGCTGCCCGCCGAGGCCACCGCGCGCCTGCAGCAGGCGCAGGATTTTCACGCTGTGACGGCCCAGACCTTGCAGGAGCTGCTGGGCAAACTGGCCGATCGGCAAACGCAGACGGCCACCCGAGCGGTGCCGGCCAAGCGGAAGGCAGGTGCTCCTGCCTCAGCCCCTGGGGCAGCACCGAAAGCGCGCAAAGCGCGCAGCACTGCAGCCCGCCGCACCACCAAAGACTGAGGCCCCTGCAATGAAACACGTTCTATGGGCGGCAGCGCCGCTGTGCCTGGCGGCTTTGTCGGGCTGCTCCTCGGTGCCCGATGCGCGCGCGCCGGCGCCGGTGGTGGCCGCCCAGTTTTCGGTCGCGCCTTCTGCGGCCAGCCCCCAGGCTGCGCAGGCTGCGCAGGCTGCGCAGGCTGCGCCGCAACTCGATACCTGGTGGACCTTGTTCGAGCAGCCGCTGCTCAACCGCCTGGTGGACCAGGCCTTGGCCGCCAGCACCGAGGTGCGCATGGGCCTGGCGCGGGTGCGCGAGGCCCGTGCGCTGCGCGAGGCCGCGCTGACGCAGTACCAGCCCCAAGGGGGGCTGCGTGCCAGTGGCGACCACCGCAACGTGCAGCGCCTGGGCGGTGCAGCGGCGGGCGGCGCCGGCCTGGGCCGGCAAAGCAGCGCCGGGCTGGACTTGCAGGTGTCCTGGGAACTGGATGTGCTGGGCCGGGGCGATGCGCTGGCGCGCCAGGCTGATGGCGACTACGGCGCGGCGCTCTATGGCGCCTATGGCGAGCGCGCCACCTTGGTCGCCGAAGTAGCGCGCAGCCTGTTTGAGGCGCAGCGCCTGACCGCCGCGCTGGCCGATGCGCAGGCGACGATCACCATCCAGACGCGGCTGCAGCAGGTGCTGGCGCGCAAGCTCGAGCGTGGCCTGGTGGCGCTGGCCGATGTGGCGCGGGTCGATGCCAGCCTGCTGGCGGCCCAGGCCAATGCACTGGTGCTGCAGTCGCAGCTGGATGCCGCGCGCCGCGCGTTGCTGGTGCTGGTGGGGCAGGGCGACCAGCCCTTGTCCGCGCTGGTGCTCGATGACAGCCAGACCAAGGCGCCAGCGCTGCCGCAAGCCTTGCCGGCGGATTTGCTGGCACGGCGCCCCGATGTGCTGCAGGCCCAGGCCCAGATGGATGCGGCCGCTGGCGGGCTGGAGCTGTCGCGCCTGGCGCTGCTGCCCAGCATCACTTTGACCCCCGGGCTGGGGCTGAACTGGCAAAAGCAGGGCGCGTCGCTCAGCACCGGGCTGTGGTCGCTGGCTGGCAACCTGGCCATGCCGGTGCTGGACCGGCCGCGTTTGCTGGCCAATGCCCGCGCCCAGGGCGCCCGCGCCGAGCAGGCGGTGATCGCCTATGAGCAGGTGGTGCAGCGTGCGTTCTCCGAAACGGACCAGGCGCTGCTGCGCATGGCGCCGGACCGGCAAAGGCTGCAGGTGCTGGCGCAGGCTGAGGCACGCGCGCAGAACTCCTATGAAGCGGCACGCAAAGGCTATGAGGCCGGTTTTTTTGACCTGGTCGTGGTGCTCGATGCCGAGCAGGTCTACCGCGACTCACGCGGTGGCCTGACCCAGGCGCGCGCCGAGGCGCTGGCGCATGCGGTGCAGGTGTTCCAGGCGCTGGGCGGCGGTTGGCCCCGGGATGCGCTGGGCGCCGACACACAGAAGACGAATTGAGAGGGATGCAATGCGGCAATCAATGAAAAGCGGATGGCGTGTGGGTGTGAGGCTGGGCCTGGGGTCGGTCGCGCTGCTGGGGCTGGTGGCCTGCTCCGACGGCAGTGCAAACAAAGCCCCCAAGCCGGTGGCCGAGGTGGTGCGCACGGTGAGCGTGGCTCAGGTGGAGCTGCGGCCCATGGGCGGGGTGCAGCAGGCATCGGGCCTCTTGGTGGCGCGCGAGGAGATCGCCATTGGCCCGGAGCTGGGTGGCTACCGCGTGGCGGCATTGCTGGCCGATGAGGGCGATACGGTGCGCGCCGGCCAAGCGCTGGCGCGGCTGGACGATGGCCTGCTGCAGGCCAAGATCGCCCAGGCGCAGGCCAGCCTGGTGCAGGCCCGGGCGCAGGCCAAGCAGGCCCAGGCCGAATCGGCGCGGGTCGAAGGGCTGGACGGCCAGGGCGTGCTGTCGGACGAGCAGATCCAGCAGCGCCGCACGGCCGCAGCCAGTGCCACTGCGAATGCCGATGTGGCCGCTGCCAACCTGGCCGGGCTGCGCGTGGAGGCCGAGCGCATGGTGCTGCGCGCGCCGGTGGCCGGTGTGGTGCTGCAGCGCAATGTGCGCCGTGGCGATGTGGCCAGCCCCGGCGGCGAAGCGATGTTCCGCCTGGCGCGGGACGGCATGGTGGAGCTGGCCGCCGAGGTGCCCGAGGACCAGGTGGACCGCATCCAGCCCGGCGACAAGGTGGACGTGGCGCTGGCATCAGGCGTGGAGCTGGAAGGGAAGGTGCGCCTGCTGTCGCGCCGCGTGGACGACAAGACCAAGCTGGCCCAGGTGCGCGTGGTGCTGCCGGTGCGGGCCGATCTGCGCCCGGGCGGCTTTGCGCAGGCGCGTTTTGCCCAAGCCGCGGCCCCGGTGGCGGCGGTGCCGGAAAAAGCCATCCACTTTGAAGCCGGTGGCCCGCAACTGGCCACCATTGATGCGGACAGCCGCATCCGCAAGCTGCCGGTGAGCCTGGGCGCCCGCGCCCAGGGCTGGGTGGCCTTGCGCGATGGCCCACCGGTGGGCACCCGCCTGGCCTTGGGCGGCGGCGCCTTTGTGCTGGATGGCGACCGGGTACAGGTCAGCACAGCAGCCGAGCCGGCGGCTAAGCCCGCTGCAGCGCCAGCCGCTCAGGCCGCAGGCAGTGCTGCAGGGGCCGGAGGCCAGCCATGAAGCTGCGTATCTCCGCCTGGTCCATCCAGAACCCGATCCCCGTGGTGGTGCTGTTCATCGCCATCATGGTGGCCGGCCTGATGGCCTACCGGGTCATGCCGATCAAGCTCTACCCGGATGTGTCCTTTCCGATCGTGCAGGTGGCCGTCGCCTTGCCCAGCGCGGCGGCCACCGAGGTGGAAACCCAGGTCACCCGGGTCGTGGAAGACGGCGTGGCCAATGTGGCCCGGGTCAAGCATGTGATCTCTACCGTCACCCAGGGCATGTCCCTGACCGTGGTGGAGTTCGAGATCGGGCTGGACCCGCAGCGGGCCGTGGACGAGGTGCGGGCCGCCATTGACCGGGTGCGTGCCAACCTGCCAGCCAGCATCGAGCCGCCGATTGTGGAGCGGCTGGATTTTGATGCGCTGCCGTTGCTGACCTATGCGGTCACAGCGCCTGGCATGGACGATGTGGAACTGAACTGGTTCATCGAGGATGTGGTGGCGCGCAAGCTGGTGGCCCAGCCAGGGGTGGGCCAGGTCACCCAGGTGGGCGGTGTGGCGCGTGATATCACGGTGACCCTGGACCCCGCCCGCTTGCAGGCGCTGGGCCTGACGGCCGTGGCCGTGAACGATGCGCTGCGCGCCCACAACCTGGATGCATCGGGCGGCCGCACGCAGATTGGCGCGCAGGAGCAGCAGGTGCGTATCCTCGCTGCTGCCCCCTCGGTGCAGGAGCTCGAGCAGCTGGTGATTGCCACGCGCGATGGCCGCCATCTGCGGCTGGGCGATGTGGCCACGGTGGCCAGCGGCGCCAGCGACCGGCGCGGCTTTGCGGCCTTGAATGGCGAGGCGGTGGTGGGTTTTCAGGTGATGAAGACCAAGGCCGCATCGGACGTGGATGTGGAGAGGGCGGTGGCCAAGGCGGTGGCGGCCCTGGCCAAGGAGCAGCCGGGTGTCTCCTTCCAGCTGGTGTCGTCGGGCGCCAAGAACACCCGCGATAGCTTTGACGCCACGGTGGCGACCTTGCTCGAAGGCATGCTGCTGGCGGCGGTGGTCGTCTTCATGTTCTTGCGCGACTGGCGCGCCACGGTGATTGCCGCCGTGGCCATGCCGATCTCGCTGATCCCGACATTTGCGGTGATCCATTGGCTGGGCTATTCGCTCAACATGCTGTCCTTGTTGGCGCTGACCCTGGTGATCGGGGTGCTGGTCGATGACGCCATCGTCGAGGTGGAGAACATCCAGAAGCGGGTGCAGGCGGGGGCATCGCCCTGGCGTGCCGCCATGGAAGGGGCGGACGCCATTGGTCTGGCGGTGGTGGCCACCACATTGGCGATTGCCGTGGTGTTCTTGCCGGTGGCATTCATGGGCGGCTATGCCGGGCCGTATTTCCGCGAGTTCGGGGTGACAGTGGCCGTGTCGGTGATGTTCTCGCTGCTGGTGGCGCGCCTCTTGTCGCCGCTGATGTGCGCCTATCTGCTCAAGCCCTCGGCGCAGCCCCATCCGCACAAGCCCTTTGTGGGCCGCTACCGCCGGCTGCTGGAATGGGCGCTGGCGCACCGCTGGTTGTCGCTGACGGCCGGTGTGCTGATCTTTGTCGGCTCGCTGATGCTGGCCTCGCTGCTGCCCACCGGCTTTGCGCCCAAAGGGGATGGCGGCACGGTGCAGATCAGCCTGCAAGGCCCGCCGGGCGCCACCACCGAGGACATGCGCGCCTCGGCCGCCAGCCTGACCCGCTTGCTGCGCCAGCAAGGTGATGTGCAGGACGTGTTTGTCAGCGTGGGCAGCAGCCAGCGCGATGGCGATCCGCGCAAGGGCTCGGTGATTGTGCAGCTGAAGTCGTCGCGCTCGATGACGACCAAGGCCTTCCAGGACCATATGCGGCCCTTGCTGCTGCAGGTGCCGGATGTGCGGCTGAGCTACAGCGAAAGCGAAGGCGGCGGCACGCAGAACCTGCAGGTGATCCTGGGCGGCCACGATGGCGAGCTGCTGCGGCGCACGGCCGCCGATGCTGAGCGACAGCTGCGCAGCCTGCCGATGCTGGCCAATGTGCACCAGGTGGCGCCCAACCCCGGCCCCGAGCTGGTGATACGGCTCAAGCCCGATGCAGCCGCCCGCCTGGGCGTGACCCCCGATGTGGTGGCCGAGGTGGCACGCATGGCCAGCCTGGGCGATCTGGATGCGACGGCATCCAAATTCAACACCGGGCGCCAGCGTCTGTCGGTGCGGGTGCGCCTGCCGCAGGATGCGCTGCGCGATCTGGACAGCATTGGCGCGCTGCGCGTACCCACGGGGCAGGGCGGCACGGTGCCCCTGTCGGCGGTGGCGGACATGCATTTCCAGGTGGGCGAGTCGCACATCGACCGCTTTGACCGCGAGCGCCGCATCACCTTGGAGGCGGAGGTCAATGGCGTGTCGCTGGGCCAGGCCAATGCGGCGGTGGATGCGCTGCCGTTCCTGAAGAACCTGCCCGCAGGGGTATCGCGCCCGCTGTATGGCGATGCCGAGGGCATGCAGGAGCTGTTTGCCAGCTTTGGCCTGGCCATCATGGCGGGGGTGGGGCTGATCTTTGGCGTGCTGATCCTGCTGTTCCGCAGTTTTGTCAAACCGGTGGTCATCCTGGCGGCGCTGCCGCTGTCACTGGCAGGCGCCTTTCTGGCCTTGCTGGCAACGGGTGGGGAGCTGAACCTGCCGGTGCTGATTGGCTTGCTGATGCTGATGGGCCTGGCGGCCAAGAACTCGATCCTGCTGGTGGAGCATGCGGTGGAGGCCGAGCGCATGGGCAAAAGCCAGACGGAGGCCTTGCTGGAAGCCGCGCATGTGCGGACCCGGCCGATCATCATGACGACGATTGCGATGGCCATGGGCATGCTGCCGACGGCGCTGGGCGTGAGCAGCGGTTCGGAGTTCCGCCAGCCGCTCGCCGTCGCTGTCATCGGCGGGCTGGTGTCGTCCACGGCGCTGTCACTGGTGCTGGTGCCGGTGGTCTACGCGGTGATGGATGATTTCGAGTACTGGCTGCGGCCCAAGCTGGCCCGCTGGGTAACTCTGCCGAGCGCCCAGGAACAGCAAGAGACGCTGCAGACCGGCGCATGAACGGCGGGCGCCTGCGCTGGATCTCTCATCGCCAGGCCGGGCGGCAGGGACGCAGACCGGGAGGGCGCCCCATCATGCCCGGTCTGCGGGGGCGGCTGTGCAGTGCGGTGCCCGTGCGTTGCGATGGCTCGGGCCAATAAAAAGCCCGCTTGAAGCGGGCGGCGTCTCAGGAGCCTGTGTCCTTCCAATGGGGGACAGTAATGGGACTGGTGAGTTGGTCAATCTTGGCATCAATCAGCATCATCTTGGCGTGCTCGGGCGTACCTTCCTGTGGATTGCGCATCAAGAGACTGGCGCCCTCAGCTTTGAGCTGGTCTAGGTACTCGTCTCTGGCGGCATCCTCTTGCTTTCGCTGCAACACGGCATACCTTCCTGTCAGTGCCACGTACATGGGCACCAACATGGTCAGGTTAACCGTTATGCAGGAATTGTCCTATAGGGTTTGGCAATAAATCTATATTGTTACCGCTTGATGCCTGTTTTCGCATGCGCTTGATCGCAGGGCCGCCTCTTTGGAGCTTCATTCTCTCCTCTGAAACTCTAGGCAGTGGGTTTTTTGCTGCCCTGGGGACGCCCGTCAGCAGCCCGCTCATCGGTGTCCACCAAACCGTCTTTCAGGTCCTGGTGCGCCTGTTCAATCGGCGGGGAAGGCTCGGGATTCACCTCTCCAACCGACTGGTCCCGTTCATGGGGCATCTTGGCGTGGACGCCCAGATCCTGGGGATGCTGCTTGCGGGTGGTGTTGATCTGGGTCTCTTCACTGGGCGGGGGGTTCTTCAGTTCTTTGTCTTTCATAGGTCCTCCAACAGCGGAGCCGCTGTGCCACCATCGTCGCCCATCAGCCTTCCTTCCCCTGTAGGAAAACCTATCTCAGTCCATGTACGGCAATGCGGCAACTGTATCTTGCGCTGCGTTGTGCTGCGGTCAGCACATGCAGGCGGGCCGCATTCCTACATGGCCGGTGCATGGCTTTGGATAAGGTAATGACCGAAGCACGTTGTGGACGTGCGCACAAGAAAGGAAAAAGCATGTTCTTCAAAAAGCACCAGGTCAGCCTGTCGGATGTGAAGGGCGATGTCGACAAGCTGGTTGACGATGTGCGGTCGCTGCTGTCGGTCAAGGAGCTCGACGCGATCCCTGAAATCAAGCGCATCCGTGAGCGCATGGACGAAGGGATGGGGATCGCCAAGGATTCGGCCGCCCGCGCGATTGCCCAGACCAAACACACTGCTGCCTGCACGGACAAATATGCGCATGATGAGCCCTGGCGGTTTGCGGGCGCAGCCCTGGCCATCGGGGTGGTGCTGGGCTATGCAGTCTGCCGGCGCTAGATCGGTACGTAGTGATCGGACGGAGGCCATTGCGCTTCCCTGCGTGTAGAACAAAGGCCTCTGGCCGGTGCCCTCTTCAAGGGGTGCATCAGCCAGGGGCTTTTGGTTTTCTTTCACATGGTCATCTGATCCATTACGCCCATACCATCGCCGCTGCGCGGCCGGTACATCAGCGTGCAGTCGGCGGCAGCGGTGCTGCGCTGTCCAGCGGCGCCTGCGGAGGTGTCTGCAGGGGTGCCAACGTGGAGTCGGTCGAGACCGCAGGAGGCGCTTCCACCTGGCGAATGCGTGCATCCTGCTGCGCACGCAGGTAGGCCTGTTCCGCGTCTCGCTTGCAAACCTTCACCGCCTCTCCGCGCATGTCGTTGCAGCGTTCATGGGCGACGCGGTAGTCCGCCTGGGCCCGGGCGAGCCTCACCTGGTATTCGTGCTCGGCGCCCCCTTGCAGCTTCAGATCGCGCTCGGCCTGCGCCACGCGCCGGCTGCCCTTGGCATCCTCTTCGCATATCTCACGCATATTGCCCTGCAGCGTGCGGCAGTGCGCCATCGTCTGCTCATACTGCAACGCGATGCGCTGGGTTTCTGCACGTGCCTCTTCGGCGCTCATCGCCGAGACGCTGGTGGCCGTGGTCAGTGCTGCGGCCGTGATCGCCATGGTGCCGGCCCTCAGGAAAATGGCGGTGTTCAAACGGTGGATAAACATGGTTCCGATGCTATCGGCGCGGTCTGCACCGCATTGAAGGTGCCCGCTTGCAGCGCCCGTAGGACGGGACAGTATTCATGGCTGCGCCGCAGCCGGGACCCGCAAAGTACCTGCCGGCGCCGATGGCAGCGTGTTCTGGCGCGGCCCCGGGACTTGGCTTAGATATGCTCAGAGGTTATAGCTGCTAGGCGGGCGCGTACGTGGCTCTTTGGCATGTCTCTCTCCAGAATGGATGGCACGAGACCACACCGGGAGAAATGCATGCCAACGGCCATTCCATGTCTGCTGATGCGAGGCGGCACCTCCAAGGGGCCGTTCTTCAACGCCGCCCATCTGCCCGACGATGTGGCCACCCGCGACCGGGTGCTGCTGGCCGCGCTGGGCTCGCCCGACCGCAGGCAGATCGATGGCCTGGGCGGGGCGCATCCGCTGAGCAGCAAGATCGGCATCGTCAGCCTGTCGACGCAGCCCGGGGTGGACCTGGAATTTCTGTTTGCCCAGGTGCAGCCCGACCAGGATGCCGTCGATACCCGCCCCAATTGCGGCAATATGCTGGCCGCAGCGGTGCCATTTGCGCTGGAGACCGGCATGCTGCAGCCCCGCGGCGATCGCGCCACCTACTGCGTGCTGAGCCGCAATACCGGCATGCGTACAGAGATCACGGTTCCGCTGGACAAGGGCCAGCTCGCCGAGCTTGGTGATGCGCATATCGATGGCGTGCCCGGCAGCGCAGCACCGATCGAGGTCCGTTTTCTGGAGACGGCCGGCTCGGTCTGTAAGCGCTTGCTGCCGACCGGCAATCCGCGCGACCGCTTCAACGTCCGGGGTGCGGGGTTTGCGCCGTTCATTCTCGACGCGACCTGTATCGACAACGGCATGCCACTGGTCATCTTCGAGGCTGCCCATGTCGGCGCGACCGGCTATGAGACGGTCGCCGAGCTGGATGCCCACATGGATCTGCGCCGCCGGGTGGAAGCGCTTCGCCTGCAGGCCGCCGTCGCGATGGGCCTGGGCGATGTGAGCGCCAAGAGCTATCCCAAGATGACGATGATCGCGCCGCCCCGCCACGGTGGCGCGCTGACCACCCGCAGCTTCATTCCCCATGTCTGCCACGAGAGCATTGGCGTATTGGCCGCCGTTACCGTTGCCACGGCCATCACCTTGCCCGGTACGGTCTGCGACGGACTGGCGGTGCGCTGTCCAGGCCCAGGCACCGAGCGGCTGTCGATCGAGCATCCCTCCGGGGCGCTGGCGATGAACCTCAGCGATGCAGCGGCGCAGAACCCCGCGTTGCCGAAGGTGGCCCTGCTGCGCACGGCCCGCGTGCTGATGCGCGGCGAGGTGATGGTGCCCAGCACCGTCTGGAAAGGGCCCGCATGAGGCGGCTCGCACCGGGCGCCGCCGAACGGCCCGCGCCTACACCCCCCTACACGCAAGGAGACATTCCGCATGATCATTGATGTACATGGCCATTACACCACTGCACCGGCAGCCTTGGGCCAGTGGCGGGATCTGCAGATGGCCGGCCTGCGGGACCCGCGCAAGGCACCTGCGGCCACCGATCTGCGCATCAGCGACGACGAAATCCGCGAGACGATCGAGAACAACCAGCTCAGGCTGATGCGGGAGCGGGGGCTGGACCTGACCGTTTTCAGTCCACGTGCCAGCTTCATGGCCCACCACATCGGGGATTTCGACACTTCAAGTGCCTGGGCCGAGGTCTGCAATGAGCTGTGCTTTCGCGTCAGCGAACTGTTCCCCGAGCACTTCGTGCCTGCAGCGATGCTGCCGCAGTCCCCCGGCGTCGATCCCCGCAGCTGCATCACCGAGCTGGTCCGCTGCGTCGAGCACTACGGCAATGTGGCGATCAACCTGAACCCTGATCCCTCCGGCGGGCACTGGACGGCCCCGCCGCTGTCCGACCGCTTCTGGTACCCGATCTACGAAAAGATGGTGGAGTACGACATTCCTGCGATGGTGCATGTCTCCACCAGTTGCAACGCCTGCTTTCACACCACTGGCGCCCATTACCTGAATGCCGACACCACGGCTTTCATGCAGTGCCTGAACAGCGCACTGTTCCAGGACTTTCCGACGCTGCGGTTCGTGATTCCCCATGGCGGCGGGGCCGTGCCCTACCACTGGGGGCGGTTTCGGGGTTTGGCGCAGGCGCTGAACACGCCACCGCTGGAGACCCATCTGCTGAACAACCTGTTTTTCGATACCTGCGTTTACCACCAGGCCGGCATTGACCTGCTGACCCGTGTCATTCCGACGAAGAACATCTTGTTTGCCAGCGAGATGGTCGGCGCGGTGCGCGGCATGGATCCGCTGACCGGCCACCACTTCGACGACACCAAACGCTATATCGAGGCCACGCCTTACCTCAGTGAGGAAGACCGTCGCCAGGTGTACGAGGGCAACGCGCGCCGCGTGTTTCCGCGTCTGGATGCCGTACTTCGCAACCAAGGGCGGTAAAGCGCCCGCCCACAGACAAGGAAATGCTTATGTATGAACTCGGCGTTGTGTACCGCCATATCCAGCGTGCGGATCGTGCGGCTGCCGACGGGCTGGCCTGTTTGGGATCGGCTACCGTGCACGAGGCCTTGGGGCGGGTGGGGCTGCTGCAGCCAGCGCTGCGCCCCATCGCAACGGGTCAGCAAGTTTCCGGGACGGCCGTCACCGTGTTGCTGCAGCCGGGCGACAACTGGATGCTGCATGTCGCCGCCGAGCAAATCCAGCCTGGCGACATCGTCGTAGCGGCGGTGACCTCCCCATGCAGCGATGGCTATTTTGGCGATCTGCTGGCCACCAGCTTCCAGGCGCGCGGCGCGCGGGGCCTGGTCATTGACGCGGGGGTGCGCGATACCAAGACCTTGCAGGACATGGGCTTTCCTGTTTGGAGCCGTACCGTGTCGTCCAAGGGCACGATCAAGGCGACGTTAGGCTCCGTCAATATCCCGATTGTGTGTGCCGGCATGTGGGTGACCCCTGGGGATGTGATTGTCGCCGATGACGATGGGGTGGTCTGCGTCCCTGCGGACAGGGCCGTTACCACGTTGGAGACCGGCTTGGAGCGTGAGCGGCTCGAGCGCAGCAAACGGGCCCAGCTCGCTGCCGGGGTACTGGGTCTGGACCTGTACCAGATGCGCGGCCCGCTGGCCGGCTCCGGCTTGCGCTACATCGACTGAGGAGCGCAGCATGCAGTCACTCCCCCCTAAAACCCCCGGCTGGCTGGACTGGCATCCCAAGCCCGCGAAGCCGCGCTTGGTATTGCCGCCAGGTGCGGTGGATGCGCATTGCCATGTGTTTGGCCCGGCGGCAGAGTTCCCCTTTGCCGCAGAGCGCAAGTACACCCCTTGCGACGCGAGCAAGCAGCAGCTTTTTGCGTTGCGCGACCATCTGGGCTTCTCGCGCAATGTGATCGTGCAAGCCACCTGCCATGGTGCGGACAACCGGGCGATGGTCGATGCCTGCAAGGCCTCGGAAGGCAGGGCCCGGGGCGTGGCCACGGTCAGGCGCGACGTCAGCGACCGGGAGCTGGAAGCGCTGCACCTGGCTGGCGTGCGGGGCGTGCGCTTCAATTTCGTCAAAAGGCTGGTAGACGTGACGCCGCAAGATGAGTTGCAGGAGATTGCCGAGCGCATCGCTGATCTGGGCTGGCATGTGGTGGTCTATTTTGAAGCGGAAGATCTGCCAGATTTGTGGCACTTCTTCAGCCGCCTGCCCACCCCTGTAGTGGTCGACCACATGGGGCGGCCCGATGTCAGCAAGCCCGCGCATGGGCCCGAGTTCGGTCTGTTTCTGCAACTGATGCAGGCGCATGACAACGTCTGGTGCAAGGTCAGCTGCCCGGAGCGGCTGTCGCTGACGGGCCCGCAGGCGCTGCAGGGTGAACAGCGCGCCTACCAGGATGTCGTGCCTTTTGCGCGCCGCGTGGTCGAGGCCTTTCCCACCCGCGTGCTTTGGGGCACCGACTGGCCCCATCCCAATCTGAAGGACCACATGCCCGATGACGGTCTGCTGGTGGATTTCATCAGCCAGATCGCCCCCACGCCCGCCCTGCGGCAGCAGTTGCTGGTGGACAACCCGCTGCGCTTGTATTGGCCCGAGGACGCGTAAATCCAGAGATGCACTTGTCTTGGGTTGGCTGCCTCCGTGCAGGCCAGGAATCAATAACAAACTTGGAAAGATAAATATGGCATTGGAAAAACCCTATCTCGATGTGCCCGGCACCGTTATTTTTGATGCCGACCAGTCACGCAAAGGGTACTGGCTCAACCAGTTTTGCATGTCCTTGATGAAGCCTGAAAACCGCGCGCGTTTCAAAGCGGACGAGCGCGCCTATCTGGACGAATGGGAGATGAGCGAGGAGCAAAGGCAGGCGGTGATGGCCCGGGACCTGAACTGGTGCATACGCACCGGGGGCAATATCTATTTCCTCGCCAAGATTGGCGCCACCGACGGCAAGAGCTTTCAGCAGATGGCCGGATCCATGACGGGGATGAGCGAGGAGGCCTACCGCGCGATGATGGTGGCCGGTGGCCGGTCGGTGGAGGGGAACCGGTTCATGCATGAGGCAGCGGGCACACCCGCCCAGCCCACAGGCGCAGGCGCCGGCAAGGAGGGTGTCTGACATGGCACGCATCAGCGCATCAGTATTTACGTCGCACGTGCCCGCCATTGGCGTGGCCATCGACCAGGGCAAGACCCAGGAGGCTTATTGGCAGCCGCTTTTCAAAGGTTATGAATACTCGCGCCAGTGGATGCGCGATAACCGGCCCGATGTCATTTTTCTGATTTACAACGACCACGCCACGGCTTTCAGCCTGGATCTCATTCCCACCTTTGCGATAGGGACCGGGGCCGAGTACTTCCCCGCCGATGAAGGCTGGGGGCCGCGCCGCGTGCCCAAGGTGGTGGGGCATCCCCAGTTGGCATCCCATATTGCGCAGTCGGTGATCCAGCAGGACTTTGACCTGACCATCGTCAACCAACTGGAGGTGGACCATGGGCTGACGGTTCCGCTGTCCTTGATGTGCGGAGAGCAGCCGGTGGACGGAGCCTGGCCTTGTCCGGTGATTCCCTTTGCGGTGAATGTGGTGCAGTACCCGGTGCCGTCGGGCCAACGCTGCTTCAACCTGGGCCGTTCGATCCGCAAAGCCGTGGAGAGCTTTGACGAGGACCTCAATGTTCAGATCTGGGGGACGGGAGGCATGAGCCACCAACTGCAAGGTGCACGCGCGGGGCTGATCAACCAGGAATGGGACAACTGCTTTCTGGACCAGCTCGTCCATCACCCTGCGACCTTGGCCAAGGTACCCCATATCGACTATGTACGTGAAGCAGGCTCGGAAGGCATCGAGCTGGTCATGTGGCTGATTGCGCGGGGTGCCATGGCGGATGTCGATGACCCGGCGAGAACGCCGACGGTCAAACACCGCTTCTACCACGTGCCGGCCTCCAACACCGCTGTGGGTCACCTGATTCTAGAGAACGGTTGAAAAACACTTATGTCGCTGATTTTCGGTATGTATCGCCCCGGCGCTCTCTGGGGCACCCAGACTTTCTGGAGGATGTCATGACACTTCGCAAGCTCAAAGTGGCGCTCGCAGGAGCGGGCGCCTTCGGCCTCAAACACCTTGAGGGCATCCGCCAGATCCCCGGGGCGGAAGTCGTCTCTCTCGTCGACCCGGATCTGTCCAAGGCGCGCGAGCTGGCCGAGCAGTATGGGATTGGGCATGTGGCCACCAATCTGCAGGACAGCCTGGCGCGACCGGAGGTGGATGCGGTCATTCTGTGCACGCCCACGCAGATGCACGCCAGCCAGGCCCGCCAGTGTCTGCTGGCCGGCAAGCATGTGCAGGTCGAAATTCCGCTAGCCGACCGGCTCGAGGATGCGCTGGCCGTGGTGGCCCTGCAAAAATCCAGTGGATTGGTGGCCATGTGCGGGCACACCCGCCGCTTCAACCCCAGCCACCAGTGGGTTCAGCAACGGGTGCAGGCGGGCAGGTTCAAGCTCCAGCAATTGGATGTGCAGACCTACTTCTTCCGGCGCAGCAATATGAATGCGTTGGGCCAGCCGCGCAGTTGGACGGACCATCTGCTTTGGCACCATGCGGCCCACACCGTGGATCTGTTCGCCCACCAGGCAGGCAGTCCCATTGTCCAGGCCCATGCGGTGCAGGGGCCGCTGCACCCGGAGCTGGGCATTGCGATGGACATGGGCATCGTGCTTAAAGCCGCCAACGGCGCCATCTGCACGTTGAGCCTGTCGTTCAACAACGATGGTCCTTTGGGAACCTTCTTTCGCTATATCGGCGATACAGGGACCTATGTGGCCCGCTACGATGGGCTGGTCAATGGCAAGGATGAGGCCATCGATGTATCCGGGGTGGATGTATCGATGAATGGCATTGAACTGCAGGACCGTGAGTTTTTTGCGGCGATCCGGGAGGGCCGCCAACCGCGCTCGAGCATCTCCCAGGTACTGCCTTGCTACCAGGTTCTGCATGCATTGGAGCAGCAGCTGCAGTAATATCCACCCAAGCCGCCGCTGACCGCCCGCACACGTTTCAGCGGGCGGTTTGGTTTTTGAGGAGAGATGATGAGTGAGCGTTCTATAGGCCCCTTCCAGGTTGGTCCCGTCGCGCTGGGATGCATGAACCTGAGCCATGCCTATGGCCACCCGGCCACGGCCGAGCAATCCCAGGCGCTGCTGCATGCAGCGCTGGATGCTGGCGTCGACCTGTTCGATACCGCAGCGCTGTATGGCTTTGGCGCCAATGAGTCGTTGGTGGGGCCGATCCTCAGGCCCCACCGCAGCCGGATCACGCTGGCCAGCAAGGGCGGCATGGCAGGCGTGCGGGGGGACGATGGCGTCATGCGCCGTGTGATCGATGGCCATCCCAGAACATTGCGCCGCAACTGCGAAGACAGCCTGAAGCGCCTGGGGACCGATGTCATCGACCTGTATTACCTGCACCGCTGGGATCCCCGGGTGCCGATCGAGGAGTCGGTCGGTGAAATGTCACGCCTGGTGGAGGAGGGCAAGGTGCGGGCGCTGGGTTTGTCAGAAGTCGGTGTCGATACCTTGCGCCGTGCCCATGCCACTTACCCGATTGCAGCCTTGCAGAGCGAGTATTCGCTGTGGTCGCGCAATGCCGAGCTGGGCACCTTGCAGGCCAGCCGCGAACTGGGCATTGCCTATGTGGCCTTCAGTCCGATGGGCCGGGCTTTTCTGTCGGGCAAATTGCCCGCCGGCACCACCTGGGTGCCAGGAGACATCCGTGCCGGCATGCCACGCTTTCAGCCCGAGGCCTATGCAGCGAATCTGCGGCTGCTGGCCCCCATGCAAGCCATTGCGGAGCGCGCAGACTGCAGCCTGGCCGAACTGGCCATTGCCTGGGTGCTGCACCAGGGCGAGCATGTGGTGGCATTGCCAGGCACCACCCGTATCGATCACCTGCATGAAAACCTGCGCGGTAGCCGGGTGGCCTTGGATGCTGCGTTGCTGGCCGAGCTTGACGCGCTGTTCGCACCCGAGGCGATCCGTGGTGACCGCTATGCGCTGGCCTCGCAGCGCGAGGTGGATACCGAGAAATACGCGTTTGAGCAGCGCTGATGCCAGGCTGATAGGCGGCTGGTAGCGCACGCAGAGCCTGAGGCAGATCACGCTGCCTGCAGGCTCTGCCATCTTTGGCTGCCTGTAGCCCATCCTGGACTGCTGTTACACGGTCAGATAACCACCATCGACGGGGATGACGGCACCGTTGACAAAAGATGCCGCTGGCGAGCACAGAAACCCGATGACTGCCGCCACTTCGGCGGCCTGGCCCCAGCGCTGCAGCGGTGTGCGGGACAGAATCGTTGCCGAGGCGGCTGGGTCGGCCATCAGCCCCTCGCTCAGCGGCGTAGCGATCCAGCCGGGCGCTACCGCATTGACGCGCACGCCTTCATGCGCCCAGGTTTGTGCAAGGGAGCGCGTCAGTTGCATGATGCCACCCTTGCTGGCGCTGTAAGCGGGGCGGTCCTTGCTGCCGAAATAGCTGTACATCGAGGCCACGTTGACAATGCAGCCGCTGCTTTGCAACAGCTGCGGGGCTGCGGCCATCGATGCCCGCATGACCGCAGTGAGGTTGGTGTGCAGCACTTGCAGGAAGGCCTCCGGTTCGTACTCCTGCGCATGCCGGCTGATGCCTGCTGCGTTGATCAGCGCATCGAGTCGGGGTAGCGCGGCGATGGTCTGCTGCAGTTGGCCGCTGTCGCAGACATCCAGCTCGATGCACCGGATGCGGGGATGGCGCGGGGCATGCCGCCCCTGCGCATCCAGCCCCAGCGCAAGCACGGAGGCGCCGGCCTCGGCAAAATGCAGCGCCGTGCTTGCACCGATGCCGGAAGTGCCTCCAGTTACGAGGATGGTTCTTTGTTCCTGGGAGTTGTTCATTGCGGTGTCCTAACGCTTGTGGTTGCGGCCCATCGGCGGGCTGACCAGAATCTTGATCTGCGAACGGTCCTGCACCAGTGCTGCAAAGCCTTCGCTGACTGCGTGCTCCAGCGGAACTGTCTTCGTGATGATCGAGGTGGGGTCGAAGCGGCCCGCTTCGATGAGGCCCATCAGCTCTTGGTAGACATCGCGGTAACCGACGCTGGCGACCAGGCTCAACTCGCGGTTGACAGCGTCGAATGCGTCGAGGCGGGCCTCGGACATCAGGCCGACCATGACCATGTTTCCGCCTTTGCGCAGTGCGCGCAACGCCCCTTCAAAGGTGGCTTGCAGACCTGCGGCCTCAAAGCTGGTGTCCACGCCCAAGCCGTCGGTGGCCGAGGCAATGGTGTGCCGCAACGCGCGAGGGGTGAGGCCCTTGCCGTCGATGACCAGGCTGGCACCTGCCTGTCGTGCCATTTCAAGGCGCTGCGGCGATACATCCACCGCAATGATGGTGCCTGCTCCCTGCAGTTTGGCGAGCTGGACCAGCAGCAATCCGATGGGGCCCAGCCCAAAGATGGCGCAGCTGCCGCCAGCCGGCAGCTGGCTGCGGCGCAGCGCATGCAGTGCGACGGCGGCGGGCTCCATCACGGCAGCCTGCTCCAGGCTTACCCCTTCGGGCAGGCGGTGCAGCATATAACTGGGCACCACGGCAAAGTCGGCCATGCCGCCATCGCCCATCAGCCCGGCGAAGCCCATATCGGCGCAGAGGTTGTAGGCGCCGCTGCGGCAGTAGGCGCAGTGGCTGCAGCGGTATTCGGGTTCCACCGCGACGCGGTCGCCCACCTGCAGGCTGCTGACCGCGCTCCCCAGCTCGACCACCGTGCCACAGAACTCGTGGCCCAAGGTCAGTGGCGCGGTACGGCCTGAGACTGCGTGGGGGGTGCCAACGGGGATGGCATGCGGCCCCGATTCGTATTCGTGCAGATCGCTGCCGCAGATGCCGCAGTATTGCACGGCGATGCGTACTTCCTGAGGTCCGGGCTTCGGGGTCGGGATCTGCTCCACGCGCAGGTCCTGGGCGCTGTGCCAGCGCAGTGCGCGCATCATGGCGTTGCTCCTGCCGCCGCACGGCGTTGCAGCACCAGCGGTGCGGTTTCCTTCAAACCCAGCGCAAGCGCACCGGCGATCAATGCGCCGCCTGCCGACATCCACATTGCGACGGGCAGGCCGTAATGGTCTGCCGCAAAGCCCGCAATCGTGGGGGCGAGGAAGCCGCCTACCAGTTCGCCCGCGCCCATGATGAGACCGAGCGCGCCCGTCAGCACTTGGGGCGGAACGGTTTCTGCGGGGACGGTGGCCATGAAGAGCGTGAAACAGCCCAGGCCGGTATAGGTGAAGAACACCACCATACCCAGTGCGAGGACGGAGTCACCGTAGATCAAGGCGATGGGGCACAGTGCCGCAATCGGCGCAAAGATGACCAGGGTGGGTTTGCGTCCGATGCGGTCGGAGATGGCTGGCACCGCAAAGCCCCAGAATACCCAGGCGGCGCCCAGGCAGCTCATCACAAAGCCCATGTCGGCGGCCGAGAACTCGCGGTACTTGACGAGGAAGGTGGGCGCAAACGAGATGATGATGATGAACCAGGTGAGGAAAAAGCAGCTGATCAGCATGCACAGCAGCACATTGCGTTCGCGCAGTAGGGCCCAGCGGTTGATGGGTGCTGGCTTGGCCTGCGCAACTGCTGGGGCCTGACCGGGGTGCTCATGCACCCAGCGCCAGATGGCCAGGGCAATCAGAATGCCGGGGATGACGGTGACATAGAAGGCAACGCGCCAGCCGAAATTCGTTGCCAGACCAATGACGACGGGCGGCCCAATCATTGCGCCGATCAGACCTGCAGACGAGCCTTGCAGCAGACCCATATTCAGGCCGCGCCGCGCTGGGGTGGAGCTTTGGATCATCAAGGACTGGGCAATGGGCAGCACCGGCCCTTCAGCCAGGCCCATCAGCGCACGGAACACCAACAGGCTGACGAAGCCGCCCACCAGCCCGGACATGGCCGAGCAGATGGAAAACCCCAGCACGGACACCACCAGCAGCGCCTTGCGCTTGGAGCGCGAATCGGACCAGGCACCTGCGATGGCCCCGGAGATGGCCCAAGTCAGCGCCAGGGCCGATGAGATCATGCCCAGCTGGGTTTGGCTCAGGTCGAGCTCATCCTGCATGAACGGGAACAGAAACGACAGGGCCAGGCGGTCAAAGAAGACAAAGCCAAAGGTCAGGAAGAGGATCAGCAACAGCCGATTCTCGTAGGTCCACAAGGAGCGAGAGGGGGTTGGGTGCATGGTGTTCTCCAGAGTCGGTGGCCGTTAGCGGAAGAGCTTTTCCACGGCCTCGGCGCCCAGACCCACTTTTTCGTAATGGGCCTTGCACATGGCGATGTAGGAATGGACATCAAAGTAGCCGTCCGGTTTGCCCTGCTCGTCCAGCCAGATCAGCGGACCCTTGACGATGAAGAAGGCCCGCATGGGTTCGGGATGGTCGAACGCCACCAAGGTATGGCCTTCTCCGGGGGTCTCGTAGACGAAGTCGCCCTTGGTCGCTGTCCAGTCATGCTCCAGATAGCCCCATTTGCCGGAGATCGTGTAGGCAAAGACTTCATGGGGGTGGTAGTGGCGGTTGACCAGGCCGGCTTGCTTGGCCATCAGGATGTCGCACCACTTGTTCTGGGATGGCGAGATCCAGAGAGGCCGCGAGAACACGGTGTCGGTGAACGGCACATACAGGCGTTCGTCTTCGGGCACGGCGTTGGGGGTGTACACCTCTGGCAGTGCATCGGGCATGAAGGGGTTGGCGATGGGGCTGAGGCTTTGCCAAAACTCGCTGCTGGCTTTTTCGACCATGGTTGTGCTCCTTGAATAGCGGAATAGGAAATGGAAAGAGGGCAAGGCTGGCGATGGCGCCAAGCGGATGCAGCCCGGACTGATGAAGGTCACCGGAGAGCGGGGGGCAGGGCAGCCGAAGACGCTGCCGTCACTGTCGGGGGGAGGGGTGTCTGTCAGGTTTGCGCGTCCAACTCCGACTGAGACAGCGCGGAGACGCAATGCCTGGCCAGGCGGTGGTGGGGGGGAACGGCATGCAGGGTCTCCTTGGCTCTATGTGTGGGGGATGTGAAACTTCATTCTGTGGAAGATGTCCCCAACGACCTAGGTGCCCGTATAGCTAGCAGCTATAGCAAAATGGCATAATAATAGCTAAAAATTATTAATATTCAATGCACTAAAGAGGGTGGCTATGAATTTGCAGCAAATCGAAACTTTTGTCGCTGTTGCCGAGACCGGCAGTTTCAGCAAAGCGGCGATGTTGTCCGATTCAGCGCAGCCGGCACTGAGCCGTCAGGTGCGGGCGCTCGAGATGGAACTGCGCGAGACGCTGCTGATCCGTACCGGGCGGGGTGTGACCTTGACGGAGGCAGGGCGCCGGTTGCTCGAACATAGCCATGCGATCTTGCAGCATGTGGCCCAAGCCAAGGAGGATCTGGGTTGCGAGCGCAATGAACCGGTAGGCCGCATCGTCGTGGGCCTGCCCCCGAGCCTGGCCCGGCGTTTGACCTTGCCACTGATCGATGCCTTCAGCTGCACGATGCCCAAGGCGCGCATCGCCATCGTCGAAGGCTTCTCGGTGCAGATGGCCGAATGGCTGGCCTCCGGGCGCATGGATCTGGGTCTGGTCTATGCACCGGAGCCCCATCCTCATATTGAAACCACGCCAGTGCTGCAGGAGCGGCTGTGTTTGGTGGGCCCCGCCTCCGCGCTGGGAGGGCTGGGGACGCTGGGCTTTGAGGGACTGTCTGCGTTTCCGCTGATCATGCCCCAGTACGGCCAAATCTTCCGCAAGCTGATGGAAGCACAGGCCAGGCTCTCCCAAGTCAAACTCAATGTTGTCTGGGAGGTGTCCAGTGTTCCTGCCATTTTGGACCTGGTGCGCGGCGGCTATGGGTATGCTGCGTTGACGCGCAGCGCCCTTGACGGGCATGAAGTGGGTGACCAACTTGTCGTGGCACCGATCGAGACGCCTGCGGTGATGATCCCTTTGTTCATGGCCCAATCGGCCAAGCGCAAGGCCACACCGTTGCTGCGCTGCACAGCTGCTGTGCTGCATGAACTGGCCACCGAGGTGTGCAAAAAGGCCGAACTGGCTGCGAATGCTGCAGGTGAGCCGCTGGCCTAGGCGCTTCATCGTAAATTTGTGTAGCAAATGCACTGCTGCACGGAGTCAGTGCCGCCGCGCTCACTACAATGCGGAGGCTTGACAAGGCGCCCTTGCGCGCCATGGGCTGCGGGCGCCGAAGGGCCTGCAGGTCGCTTTGCTGCCACACTCCGCTCGGGTTCTGTGTTGGCACCCCTACAATGCAGTGCAACTGGTTCAATGACATGAAGATACTGCTTTGTAACGACGATGGTTATCAAGCGCCCGGCATCGTGGCGTTGCATGATGCATTGCAGGCAGTGGCCGATGTCGAGGTGGTCGCACCGGAACACAACAACAGTGCCAAATCCAATGCACTGACCTTGCATTCGCCGTTGTACGTGCAGCGTGCCGCCAATGGCTTTCGCTACGTCAATGGTACGCCGGCGGACTGCGTGCATATCGCGCTGACGGGGCTGTTAGGTTATAGGCCCGATCTGGTCATCTCCGGCATCAATAACGGTGCCAATATGGGCGATGACACCATCTACTCGGGCACCGTGGGCGCTGCGATGGAAGGCTATCTGTTCGGCATCCCGGCGATGGCCTTCTCCCAGATCGACAAGGGTTGGGGCGAGCTGGAGTCAGCCGCCAAAAAGGCCTGCGAGCTGGTGCAGCAGTTCGAGGCCTCCAAGCTCGTCACGCTCAAGCCCTGGCTGCTCAATATCAATATTCCCAATCTGCCGTTTGCGCAGATCAAGCCCCTCAAGCTGTGCCGCCTGGGGCGCAGGCATGCGGCAGAGAAAGTCATCACCCAGACCAGCCCCCGGGGCGAGACCATGTACTGGATCGGCAATGCCGGCCTGGCCATGGATGATGCAGAGGGCACCGACTTCCATGCGACGGCTGCGGGCCATATGGCGGTGACACCGCTGAAGGTGGATTTGACCGACCATGAGAGCCTGGCCTATTGGGCGCAGACGGCCACCACCTTGCGCAGCAACGACCTGGAGGTGCCAGGGTGACCTTGCGCAAGCCCGGCTTTCCTGCCCGTGGTGCCCTGCCTGTGAGCACCAAGCCCCAGGCGAGCAGCGTGCACCGGCAATGGGCCAGGCTGCCGGCGGAGCTGTCACCGGTGCCGATGGCCGTGCGTGAATCGCTCGGCCCCGAAAGCGTGGATTTCACATCGGCACGCTTGCGCATGGTGCAGCGCCTGGCCGCATCGGGGGTGGAGCACATCCGGGTGCTGAAGGTGATGAATTCGGTGCTGCGCCACCAGTTTGTTGACAGTGCACTGGCCGTTCAAGCCTATGAAGACACCAGTTTGCCTATAGGATTGGGGCAGACCATCTCCAAGCCTAGCGTGGTGGCACGGATGTGCGAGCTGCTGCTGCAATCTCCGGCAGGCAAAATGGGGCTGGGGCGCATTTTGGAGATTGGCACCGGCTGCGGCTACCAGGCGGCGGTTTTGAGCCTGATGGCCAAGGAGGTGTATACCATTGAGCGGCTGCGTGCGTTGCATGAAAAGGCGCGGGTCAACCTGCGGCCTTTGCGGCTGGCCAATGTGCACCTGATCCTGGGCGATGGCATGCTGGGTTTTGAGAAGGGTGCGCCTTACGCCGGGATCATCGCAGCGGCTGGTGGGGATTCCGTCCCGCAGGCATGGTGCGACCAGCTGGCGGAAGGCGGCCGGCTCGTGGCCCCGGTGATGGGACCGGGCCAGCAACAGGTTTTGCTCGTCGTGGACCGCAGTGCTGATGGGTTTCAGCGCACGGTTCTGGAGCATGTTCATTTCGTGCCCCTAAAATCGGGGCTTGGTTAAGAAGGATAGGTATGTTGGATTCACGTGGTGTTTTGACGTGGGGTGCCAGTGTGGTGGCAGCCATGGTGCTGGCAGGATGCGGTAGTACATCGCTGAACCAGGCGCCCGTGGAAGATCGGGGCTTGTCGGCAGGTCGCGCACCGACGTCGACCACGGCCACCCCGAACCGCATTGATCCAGCAACCCTGCCGGGTGCCGAAAACGCGGGCAAGCCTGGTTACTACACCGTCAAGCCCGGCGAGACCTTGATGCGCATTGCCGCCGACAACGGCCAGAACTGGCGTGACATCGCGCGCTGGAGCAATCTGGAAAATCCGAATGTCATCGAAGTGGGTCAGGTGCTGCGCGTGGTGCCACCGGTCACGGCCACCGCCACCGCTGCCCCGGCAGCTACTGCACCTGCGGTAACCGGCGCCAACACGCCAGCGGCGACGCCTGCACCGGCCCCGGCGCCTGCTGCTGCAGCGTCTGCACCCGCTGCAGCCGATGGCAACCTGGGCTTTATCTGGCCCTCGTCGGGAGCCGTGATTGCGGGCTTTGACGACGCGCGCAACAAGGGTCTGGACATCGGTGGCAAGGCGGGTGACCCCGTCGTGGCAGCCGCCGATGGCCGCGTGATCTACTCGGGGGCCGGCCTGCGCGGCTACGGCAACCTGATTCTGATCAAGCACAACAACACCTACCTGACCGCCTACGCCCACAACCAAACCTTGCTGGTCAAGGACGACCAGGTCGTCAAGAAGGGCCAGAAGATTGCCGAGATGGGCAGCTCCGACGCCGACCGCGTGAAGCTGCACTTCGAGGTGCGCCGCCAGGGCAAGCCGGTCGATCCATCGCGCTACCTGCCTTCCCGCTGATGCCAGGTCCTTCATTGAAGCCGACATCGCCGCCCGCCGACGATGTCGGCTTTTCCCATTTGGAGGACACTGCCCTGGTGTCGCCGGAAGGGGATGAAGAGCCGGCGGAGGTCGAGTCGCAGAGCTGGGAAAGCCGGACGGTCACCGCTGGCGTGGATGCGCACGGCATGCGCCTGGACAAGGCGCTGGCGCTGTGGGTGCCAGAGTTCTCGCGCAGCTATCTGCAGGCCTTGCTGCTGCAAGGCGCGGTGCTGGTCAATGGCAAATCCGGTCTCAAGCCCAGTGCCAAGGTCAAGGCCGGTGACCAGGCGGTGGTCGAGCTGCGCCCCACACAGCAAAGCCAGGCGTTCTTGCCGCAGGATATTCCACTGGACGTGGTCTACCAGGATGAGCACCTGCTCATCATCAACAAGCCTGCCGGCATGGTGGTGCACCCGGCGCCGGGTAACTGGAGCGGTACCTTGCTCAATGCGCTGCTGGCCTACGACGCGAAGGCGGCTCAGCTGCCGCGCGCAGGCATCGTGCACCGGCTGGACAAGGACACCAGCGGCCTGATGGTGGTGGCGCGCGAGCGCCAGACGATGGACGCGCTGGTCAAGCTGATCGCTGCACGCGATGTGCGCCGCAACTACCTGGCGCTGGGCCACAAGCCCTGGCAGGGCGCGGCGCAGACCTCGGTCAGCCTGCCCATTGGCCGCGATCCGCGCAACCGCCTGCGCATGGCGGCGGTCGATCTGGCCCAGCACCCAGGCAAACCGGCGCGTACCGATATCCGCCTGCTGGTCAATGGCCAGCAAGGTTGCGCGGTGTTCTGCAGCCTGCATACCGGGCGCACCCACCAGATCCGCGTGCATATGGCTTCGCTCCAGCACCCACTGCTGGCCGACACGCTCTATGGCGGCACGCCTGCGGCTGGCATGGAGCGCCAGGCCCTGCATGCGCTGCGGCTGGCCTTTGTCCATCCGGTCACGGGCCAGAGCATGTCCTGGTTCGCGATGCCGCCCGCCGATATCACCTCGGCGATGGAAAATTGGGATCTTCGGTATAATTTGGCGGAATTGGCCTAAGCGCTGCCCCTGCAGGTCTGGTTTTTCAGCCAGCGCAAACACCCGGTTTGCACACTGCATCGGTGGCGCCCAGTGCCGGCGGCTATGGGCGCTTATGCCTGCGCCGTGATCTTGGCCATGCAAACGCGGCCCTCTTGATACGCATTCCTTTGTCTCAACACGCAGCTGCGCGCTGGCGTGAAAACAGGGATTTATCGCATGCATACTTTGGAAGCAAAACGGGTGCTGGAGACTGCGCTGATCTGCGCGCCCCAGCCCATCACCGTGCGTGAGCTGCGGGGATTGTTTGCGGATGATCTGGGAACGGACACGCTCAAGGTGCTGTTGCAGGAGCTGCAACTGGACTGGGCGCACCGGGGGGTGGAACTGGTGCAGGTGGCATCGGGCTGGCGCTTTCAGAGCCGGCCGGAGATGCGCGAATACCTCGATCGCCTGCACCCGGAAAAACCGCCCAAGTACTCGCGTGCGACTCTGGAGACCTTGGCCATCATTGCCTATCGGCAGCCGGTGACCCGTGGCGATATCGAAGATATCCGGGGTGTGACGGTCAACAGTTTGATCATCAAGCAGCTGGAAGACCGGGGTTGGGTGGAAGTGATTGGCTACCGGGAGACCGTCGGGCGGCCTGCGCTGCTGGCAACCACCCGGCAGTTTTTGGATGATCTGGGCCTGCAGTCGCTGGACCAGTTGCCCGAGCTGGACAGCAGCAACCAGACGCAGGCGATGTTTGACAGCCTGCCGCTGGAGGCGCCGCAAGGCGAGGCCGAGCAGCAGGATGCCGGGCCAGCGGATGCCGAGGCATTCGAGCTGGTGGGCGAGGCCATGGCCATGGCAGCGCCGGTTGCCGATGGCGAGGCGTTGGAAGACGCAGAGGATGCGCAGACTTTGCCTGAGGCTGGGTCTGCTGATGAGGAAGATGCGGCCGCCGTGAGGGCGGCAGAGTCCCCGCAGGCAGGTGGTGGTGCAGATGCCGCCACTGCCGGGGTTGAAGACAAAGATGCGGATCCTTTGGTCCGTGATGACGATGCACATAATTCCGCAGCAGGCGGGGTAGAAAAGCAAAAAGATGATGAGTGATACCAGCGATATGAATGCGCCCCAGGATGGAGATAAGGTCTTGCAAGAAGGTGCCGCGCCGTCTGAAAAGCGCCGTGCAACGCGCAAGCGTGCCGCGCCGGCGCAAGCCGTGCCGGCAGATACGGCCGACGCGGCAGCGGCCCACGACGGCGAGGGTGAAGGGTCGGCGCAGCCGGCTGCCGAGCCTCGTGCACGCCGTGATGGCGAACAGCGCGTGAGCCGTTACCCGGCCCGGGCTCGCCGTTTCCGTGAGCGTGATGGACAGCCGCGTGATGCGCAGGGCGCAGAAGGCGATGCGCCTGCCGCCCGTGGCCGTGGTCCGGCGGGCCGTCCGCAACGCCATGCCGAGCCGGAAGGCTATGCATTCGAGGACGTGGTGGCTGGCGCGCTGGAGGCGGCGGAAGACTCGGATGCACCGGCTCCGGTCAAGCGCGTGCTCCAGCCCCATGTGGAAGCGCCCAAGCTGCACAAGCTGCTGGCGCAGGCCGGCATGGGCTCGCGCCTGGAGATGGAGCGCCTGATTCTGGAAGGCCGCATCTCCGTCAACAATGAGCCGGCCCACGTGGGTCAGCGCATTTTGCACAGTGACAAGATCCGTGTGAACGGCAAGCTGATCACGTTCCGCATCGAGCAGCCGCCAGCGCGCGTGCTGGCCTACCACAAGCCAGTGGGCGAGGTGGTGACGCATGACGATCCGCAGAACCGCCCAACGGTGTTCCGCAAGCTGCCGCGCGTCTCGCACGGCAAGTGGCAGTCCATTGGCCGTCTTGATCTGAATACCGAAGGTCTGCTGCTGTTCACCAACTCCGGTGAGCTGGCCAACAACCTGATGCACCCGCGCTTCGGTCTGGAGCGTGAGTACGCGGTGCGCGTGCTGGGCGCGCTGACCAATGAAGAAAAGGCCTTGCTGCTGGCCGGTGTGAACCTGGAAGACGGCGTGGCCAGCTTCGGCTCCATCGACGATGGCGGTGGCGAGGGCGCCAACTGCTGGTACCGGGTCACCATCTCCGAAGGCCGCAACCGCGAAGTGCGCCGCATGTTCGAGTCGGTCGGTCACGCGGTCAGCCGCCTGATCCGTATCCGCTACGGTGCCATGGTGCTGCCGCGTGGCTTGCGCCGGGGCTCCTGGGTGGAGCTCGATCAGCGCGACATCCAGGCGCTGACGGTGGCTGCCGGCGGTGTGGTCGAGCGCAAGCCCCGTGAGCAGAATGCGGCTGGCCGGGGAGGGCGCAGTGACAACCGTCCCCAGCACAACGGCCCGCGCCCATCGGTCGGCCCGGCCAAGAACACCCGCGGTGGCGGCTTGCGCAAGGCACCCGAGAAGCGCAATACCCAGCCCGATCCGATGAAGACCTCGCTGGGCTACATCGGTCATGACAGCCTGACGCGTCAGCGCCAGGGCCAACGCAAGAGCGGTGGCGGATTCAAGCGCGGTGGAAGGTCGTAGTCACGCCGCTGACTTCCAGGACACCGTACAATCAAAGGTTTGCTTTCAGAGCAAAAAAAACCATCAACAGGAAATTTATTATGGCAATCGAACGTACCCTCTCGATCATCAAGCCCGATGCAGTGGCTAAGAATGTTATCGGTCAAATCTACGCCCGCTTTGAAGCTGCTGGCCTGAAGATCGTGGCCGCCAAGCTGGTGCAACTGTCGCGTCAAGACGCTGAGCAGTTCTATGCTGTGCACGCTGCCCGTCCTTTCTTCAAGGATCTGGTGGACTTCATGATCTCCGGTCCTGTGATGATCCAGGCTCTGGAAGGCGAAAACGCCATCCTGAAGAACCGTGAGCTGATGGGCGCTACCGATCCCAAGAAGGCCGACAAGGGCACGATCCGCGCTGACTTCGCTGACAGCATCGACGCCAACGCCGTGCACGGCTCCGACGCCGCTGAGACCGCTGCTGTGGAAGTGGCGTTCTTCTTCCCCGGCATGAACGTTTACTCCCGTTAATTGACTTGTGCGCGGCCTTCAGGCCGCGTGGCATAGGTAAGTGGCCCGAGCGTATATCCATGACCACCAATTTGCTTGATTTTGATTTGGCTGGTTTGACCGCCTTTTGCGAAGGGCTGGGAGAGAAGCGCTTCCGGGCCACGCAGCTTTTTCGCTGGATCCACCAGCGCGGTGCAGCCGATTTCGACCAGATGACCGATCTGGCCAAGTCCCTGCGCGAAAAACTCAAGGGCACGGCCCATGTCACGGCCTTGCCCGTGATTACCGAGCATGTGTCCTCCGACGGAACGGTCAAGTGGCTGTTCGACGTGGGTGACGGCAATGCCGTCGAATCCGTATTCATTCCCGAAGATGACCGTGGCACCTTGTGCGTCTCTTCGCAGGCAGGTTGCGCGGTGGGATGCCGCTTTTGCTCGACAGGGCACCAGGGCTTCAGCCGCAACCTGACCACCGGCGAAATCATGGCGCAGCTGTGGTTTGCCGAACACGCGCTGCGCAAGCGCCTGGGGCGCGATGAGCGCATCATCTCCAATGTGGTGATGATGGGCATGGGCGAGCCCCTGCAAAATTACACGGCCCTGGTGCCCGCGCTGCGCACGATGCTGGATGACCATGGCTATGGCCTGTCGCGCCGCCGCGTCACCGTTTCCACCTCAGGTGTGGTGCCGATGATGGATCGCCTGTCGCAGGACTGTGCGGTGGCTCTGGCGGTCTCGCTGCATGCGCCCAACGATCCCCTGCGCGATGCCCTGGTGCCGCTGAACAAGAAATACCCGCTCGACGAGCTGATGCAGTCCTGCCGCCGCTACCTGGAGTTTGCGCCGCGTGACTTCATCACCTTTGAGTACTGCATGCTCGATGGCGTCAACGACCAACCCGAGCATGCCCAGCAATTGATAGCACTGGTGCGAGAGTATGCGGGCAACGGCGGGGCATGGTGCAAGTTCAATTTGATTCCATTCAACCCTTTTCCGGCATCGGGTCTGTTACGATCACCTGCCAACCGGGTGACCGAATTCGCCAAGATGCTCTCGGATGCCGGTGTCGTGACCACCGTGCGCAAGACCCGGGGCGATGACATCGATGCGGCCTGTGGCCAGCTCGCTGGCGATGTGAAAGACCGCACCAAAGCGGCGGAGCGCATGGCCAAGAACCGGGTCATACCGCTGGCACAAGTCTAGAAATAGTCCAATCAGTTTGAGGAGGGTGTGCATGCAAGAGGCTGTGACAACAGGGCAACCGAGGGTGCATCGCCTCACGGCTGCCACCTTTTTAGGCTTGGCCCTGATAGGTGGTTTGTCGGGCTGCGGTACCGCCAGTAACACGGCCCGCGAGGATGCCGCCTATGTCACGCAATCCGATGAGACCGAGATCCACCGGCGCGCACGCATCCGGCTGGAACTGGCAGCGAGCTATTTCCAGACCGGCCGCGCCACGATCGCGCTCGACGAGATCAAGCAGGTGCTGGCGCTGGATCCTGCCAATGGCGATGCCTACAACATGCGCGGGCTCATCTACATGCAGCTGGGCGAGCCGGACATTGCCGACGAGAGCTTCAGCAAGGCACAGTCGCTCAAGCCCACTGATGCGAACATCATGCACAACCATGGCTGGTTGCTCTGCCAAGAGAAAAAATACGACGCGGCAGACCGCTACTTCAACCAGGCTCTGGTGCAGCGCCAGTATTTTCAACAAGCCAAGACCTTGATGGCGCAGGGCCTGTGCCACGAGGCCGCCGGCAAGCCTGCCGAGGCCGAGGCGAGCTTGCTCAAGGCCTATGAGTACGATGCGGGCAACCCGGTAGTCAGCTTCAATTTGGCCAAGCTGATGAACCAGCGTGGCGACCCGCGCCGCGCCCAGTTCTATATCCGCCGCCTCAACAATGGCGAGCTGGCCAACTCCGAGTCCTTGTTCCTCGGTATCCAAATTGAAAAAGCCCTGGGTGATGGAGCGAGCGCGCGTTCGCTGGCAGCCCAATTGCAAAAGCGTTTCCCCGACTCCAAAGAGGCGGCACGTATTGCTGGTGGAGGCGTGCTGTGATCGAGTCTGATATCCAAGAAGCAACCAACGCAAACCATGCAGCCACGGGTGCACCCCTCAGCGCGGGCGAGATGCTGCGCCAGGCGCGCGAGGAACTGGGCTACCACCTGCCTGCCGTGGCGGCGCACCTGAAGGTGTCCGTCCACAAGCTCGAAGCGCTGGAAGCGGGCGACTGGAGCGCCTTCCCGGATGTGGTCTTTGTGCGCGCGCTGGCCTCTGCTGTGTGCCGTGTGCTCAAGATCGACCCCGCGCCCGTGCTGGCCCAGCTGCCCAAGCCACCTGGCAAGGACCTGAGCCCAGGCGTGGAAAGCGTCAAGACCCGCGTGGCCGTGGGCCCGGCGCAGAGCAAGAAAAATGACTTCCCCAGCAGCAAGCCCTTCCCCTGGATGGGGGTGGTCGTGCTGCTGATCGTGGCGACCGTCGGGGTGCTGTTCTATCCGCAGTTGGCAGACTACTGGAAGAGCCGGGCCGCCGCTTCTGCCCCCGCGCCTGTGCGCTCCAACAACGTCGCCGGCGTGGCTGACCAGTCCGAGTCGGTCGCGCTGGGTGGTAGCTCGACCGATCCGGTGCCCGAGGCGCCGGCCAATGGCGCAGCCGAAGCCGGCGCCACCGCTGCGCTGGCAGGCCCGCCCAGCCCGGCAGCAGCGGCACCGGTGGCTGCAGCGCCTGCAGAAGGCGCGCCATTGCTGCATTTCAAGGCCAGCCAGGACAGCTGGGTGCAGGTCAAGGAGGCCAGTGGCAAGGTGGTGTTTGAGAAGACCATCCGTGCCGGCGCGACCGAAGATATCGCGGCCACGCCGCCGCTCAAGCTCATCGTGGGCAATGCGGTGGGTGTGGAGATGCAGCTGCGCGGGTCGGTTTTTGATCTGAAAAAAGTGACCAAGGGCAGCACCGCCCGTTTTGAGGTGAATTAAGTGCAAGAAGAGAACATCCTGTTGCCCGTGCCCATGGTGGCGCCGGCCGCCCGCAAAAGTCGCCAGGCCCGTGTGGTCTGGGGTGACCGTGTGGTGACGGTGGGGGGCGATGCGCCCGTGCGCATACAGTCGATGACGAATACCGACACCGTGGATGTGATCGAGACGGCCATCCAGGTCAAGGAGCTGGCGCAGGCGGGCTCGGAGATGGTGCGCATCACCGTCAACACGCCAGAGGCCGCAGCTGCGGTGCCCTATGTGCGCGAGCAGCTCGACCGCATGGGTGAGAACGTGCCGCTGGTGGGCGACTTCCACTACAACGGCCACCGCCTGCTGACCGAGTTTCCTGACTGCGCCAAGGCGCTGTCCAAATACCGGATCAACCCCGGCAATGTAGGCAAGGGCGACAAGAAGGACAAGCAGTTCGGCCAGATGATCGAGGCGGCCATGCAGTACGACAAGGCCGTGCGCATTGGCGTGAACTGGGGCAGCCTGGACCAGGAGCTGCTGGCCGAGCTGATGGACGAGAACAACCGCCGCGCCGTACCCTGGGATGGGCGCCAGGTGATGTATGAGGCGCTGATCACCTCGGCCATTTCCTCAGCGCAGCGTGCCGAGGAAATGGGCCTGAACGGCGACCAGATCATTCTGTCCTGCAAGGTCAGTGGCGTGCAGGATCTGGTGGCGGTCTACCGCGGCCTGTCCGCACGCTGCGACTATGCCCTGCACCTGGGTTTGACCGAGGCGGGCATGGGTACCAAGGGCACGGTGGCCTCGGCCGCTGCGCTGTCGATCCTGCTGCAAGATGGCATTGGCGACACCATCCGCGTGTCGCTGACCCCGCAGCCGGGCGAGGCCCGCACGCAGGAGGTGGTGGTCGCCAGCGAGATTCTGCAAGCGATGGGCATGCGCAGCTTTGTGCCCAGCGTCACCGCCTGTCCGGGCTGTGGCCGCACCACCAGCACCACGTTCCAGGAGCTGGCACGCGACATCGACCAGCACCTGCGCTCGCAGATGCCGGTATGGCGTGTGAAGTACCCCGGCGTCGAGAAGATGAAGGTGGCCGTGATGGGCTGCATTGTCAATGGCCCTGGTGAAAGCAAGCATGCCGATATCGGCATCAGCCTGCCGGGCAATGGCGAATCGCCCGCAGCGCCCGTCTTCATTGACGGCGAAAAGGCCATGACCTTGCGCGGTGACCGCATTGCGCAGGAGTTCCACGATATCGTGCAGGGCTATGTGGAGCGCCGCTACGGTGCTGCCAAGGTAGATAATTGATAGCTGCACTTGCTGGCCTGGCAAGTGTTTGCAAGCATACTGAACAGAGAGATTGAAGCCCATGGGCATGAATGAAAAGCTGGCCGCCATCAAAGGCATGAACGATATCCTGCCGCCCGATTCGGCCATGTGGGAATGGTTTGAAGGCAAGGTGCGCGACTTGATGGGGCGCTTCGCGTACCGCAACATCCGCACGCCGCTGGCAGAACACACGGCGCTGTTTGTGCGCGGTCTGGGCGAGGTCACCGACATTGTCGAGAAGGAAATGTATTCCTTCGAAGACCGGGCCGACAAGCATGGCCAGGCCGAGCACCTGACCCTGCGCCCCGAAGGCACTGCCGGTGTGGTGCGCGCCGTGGTCGAGAACAACATGCTCTATGACGGCGGCAAGCGCCTGTTCTACATTGGCGCCATGTTCCGCCGGGAGAAACCGCAGCGCGGCCGCTACCGCCAGTTCCACCAGGTCGGCGTTGAAGCCATGGGCTTTGGCGGCGCCGAGCTCGATGCCGAAGTCATCCTGCTGGCGGCGCAGCTGTGGAAGGACCTGGGCATTGAAGGCGTGCGCCTGGAGCTCAACAGCCTGGGCCAGCCCGAGGAGCGCCGCGCCCACCGCGAGGCATTGGTGGCCTATTTTGAGCAGCACACCGATGTGATGGACGAAGAAGGCAAGCGCCGCATGTACAGCAACCCGCTGCGCGTGCTCGATACCAAGAACCCGGCGATGCAGGCGATGGTCAATGCTGCGCCCCAACTGCTGGACTTTCTGGGTGAGGATTCCAAGGCCCACTTGAAGGCGGTGCAGGACATTCTGGACGCCAATGGTGTGGCCTGGTCGGTCAACCCGCGCCTGGTGCGCGGCATGGACTACTACAACCTGACGGTGTTCGAGTTCATCACCGACAAACTCGGCTCACAAGGCACGATCTGTGGCGGCGGCCGTTATGACTACCTGATCGAGCAGATCGGCGGCAAGCCCGCACCCGCCGTGGGCTGGGGCATGGGCATCGAGCGCGTTCTGGAGCTGATCAAGGAGCTGAATATCCAGTGGGATCGCCCGTCTATTGACGCCTACGCTATCCTGCCGGACGCAGCATTGCTGCCGCAGGCCATGCGTGTGATCCAGACCTTGCGACAAGCAGGGGTGCGGGTGCAGATGCATGGCTCGGCCGTGGCAGGAAGCCTGGGCAGCATGAAGTCGCAGTTCAAGAAGGCCGATGCCAGCGGCGCCGCGTGCGCGCTGATCTTTGGCAGCGACGAGATGCAGCGCGGCATGGTGACCGTCAAGCAACTGCGCGATGGCGAGGGGGCCCAGGCCGAACATGCGATCGACGCCGTGGCCCACTGGGCAGCGCAACTGCGCGCATAAGTGCAGCCTCGGCTGCAAGCAATTTTTTGAACCAACTCCATTAGAACAATATGGCAACGCATTTAGATCTGGAAGAACAGGAACAGATAGACCAGCTCAAGCACTTCTGGAACAAGTGGGGCACCTTGATCACCACGGTGCTGGTGATTGTGCTGGGTGGCTTTGCCGCCTGGAACGGCTACCAGTACTGGCAGAACCGCCAGGCCTCGCAAGCCAGCGCGCTGTCGTCTGCGGTCGAGGCTGCGGTCAACTCCGGTGACAAGACCCGCATCGACCAGGCCTTTGGCGACCTGCGCAGCAACTATGGCAGCACCATGCAAGCGGCACATGCCGGCCTGCTGGTGGCCAAGGCTGCGGGTGACAAGGGCCAGATGGACGATGCCAAGGCCGCGCTCACCTGGGTGGCAGAAAATGCTTCGGATGAGGGCCTCAAGGCCACTGCCCGCGTGCGTTTGGCTGCGGTGCTGCTCAACAGCCAGGCCTACGATGAGGCGCTCAAGGTGCTGGGCACCAAGATGCCGACCGAGTTCGATGCCGTGGTGGCAGACCACAAGGGTGATGTTTATCTGGCCAAGGGCGACAAGGCGCAAGCCATCGAGTCGTACAAGGCGGCTTTGCAAAAGACCGAACCGGGCGTGGAATACCGCAACGTGATCTCCGTCAAGCTCAATGCGCTGGGCGAAGATCTGAAGTGATGGATGGCAGAAGGCAGTGCGCATGAAACAACAACAGGCATATGCTGCAGCGGCTGCTGCAGCCAAGGTTTTGACGGTATCGGCAGTGGCCCTGGCCATTGCGGGCTGCTCTTTGTTCTCGTCGGACAAGCGCAAGCCTGCCGAGCTTGAGCCCAATGTCGCACTGCTGTCGGTGCAGCAGGTGTGGACGCAGCGCATTGGCAAGAGCAATCCCACCCTGGTGATGAATGTCAGCGGCAATGTGGTGACGTTGGCCTCTGCCGATGGCCAAGTGGCCGCCGTCAATGCGGACACGGGTGCCGATCTGTGGCGCGTCAATGTGGGCCAGAAGCTCTCGGCCGGCGTAGGCAGCGATGGCAAATGGGCTGCGGTGGTGACCGAAGACGGCAACCTCGTCGCGCTGAGCCAGGGCAAGGAAATGTGGCGCAAGCGCCTGACAGCGCGTGTCTATACCGCGCCGCTGGTGGCGGGCGAGCGCATCTTTGTGCAAAGCGCGGACCGCTCGGTGCAGGCCTTTGATGCGGCCTCCGGCCAGGCGCTGTGGAGCCAGGCCAAGACCACGGAAGCGCTGGTGCTGCGCCAAAGCGGGGTGCTGACCGCCTACCAGGACACGCTGGTCGCTGGCGTGTCGGGCCGTTTTGTCGGTATCGACCCCAACAGCGGTGCATTGCGCTGGGAAGTGCCGATCGCCAGCCCCCGTGGCACCAATGACGTCGAGCGTCTGGTGGAGCTGGTGGGCGGCGTTGCGCGCCAGGGCTCGGTGCTGTGCACCCGTGCCTACCAGATGGCGGTGGGCTGTATTGACGCATCCACGGCGCAACTGCGCTGGACCGTGCGTGCCGACGGTATCAATGGCATCTCCGGTGATGCCGATGTGGTGGCTGGTGCCGATGGCAACGGCGTGATCACGGCCTGGGCGCACGATGGCGGCAGCGTGGTGTGGACGAGCAATCGCCTGCGCTACCGCAAGCTGAGCCAGCCGCTGGTATTGGGCCGCTCTGTGATTTTTGGTGATAGTTCGGGTACGGTGCATATGCTGTCCAAGAAAGACGGCTCGCCACTGAACCGCTTCTCGACCAACAGCTCTGGTATTTCCGTGGCGCCGGTCGTGGCGGGCAACACCATGGTGGTGCAGACGAATGATGGCGCGGTGTATGGCTTTCGGCCCGAGTAAGAAAAGAAAAAGTAGTCAGGAATGAAGCCAGTTATTGCTTTGGTGGGGCGCCCCAATGTGGGCAAATCCACCTTGTTCAACCGGATGACAAAGTCGCGCGACGCCATCGTTGCCGACTTTGCCGGTTTGACGCGTGACCGCCACTACGGCCAAGGCCGTCAGGGCAAGCACGAATACATCGTGATCGATACCGGTGGTTTCGAGCCCGATGCGACCAGTGGCATTTTCAAGGAAATGGCCAAGCAGACCCGCCAGGCCGTGGCCGAGGCGGATGTGGTGCTGTTCGTCGTCGATGTACGTCTGGGCCTCTCGGCCCAGGACCATGAAATTGCCGGCTACCTGCGCCGCCTGGGCAAGCCCGCCATGCTGGTGGGCAACAAGGCCGAAGGCATGAAGGATGGCGGCCAGCTGGCCGAGTTCTACGAGCTGGGTCTGGGCGAGGTGTTTCCGGTCTCGGCTGCGCATGGCCAAGGCATCCGGACGATGATCGACATGGCGCTCGAGCAGTTGCCCTGGCTCAACCAGGACGAGGATGCCGAAGCCGAAGAGGACGAGCAGGTCATCAAGCTGGCCGTGGCAGGGCGCCCCAATGTGGGCAAGTCCACATTGATCAACACCTGGCTGGGCGAAGAGCGTCTGGTGGCCTTCGACATGGCTGGTACCACGCGGGATGCGATCGCGGTGCCGTTCGAGAAGAATGGCCAGAAGTTCCAGCTGATCGACACCGCTGGTTTGCGCCGCAAGGGCCGCGTGTTCGAGGCGATCGAGAAGTTCTCGGTGGTCAAGACCTTGCAGGCCATTGAAGGCGCCAACGTCGTGTTGCTGCTGCTCGATGCCACCCAAGGCGTGACCGACCAGGATGCCCACATCGCCGGCTACATTCTGGAAAGCGGCCGCGCCGTGGTGCTGGCCGTCAACAAATGGGATGCGCTCGACGACTATGGCCGCCAGATGCTGGAGCGCTCGATCGAGCTGCGCCTGTCCTTCCTCAAGTTTGCCCCGCTGCATTTCATCTCGGCCAAGAAGCGCCAGGGTCTGGGCCCGTTGTGGACCTCGATGACCCAGGCGCACAAGTCGGCCCTCTGCAAGATGCCCACGCCGGTGCTCACGCGTGTGCTGCTGGAGTCGGTGCAGTACCAGACGCCCAAGAAGATCGGGCCTTACCGCCCCAAGCTGCGCTACGCACACCAGGGGGGCATGAACCCACCGGTGATCGTGATCCACGGCAACTCGCTCGAACACATCACCGATGCCTACAAGCGCTTTCTGGAAGGGCGTTTCCGCAAGGAATTTAATTTGATCGGTACCCCCTTGCGGATTGAATTCAAGACCTCACATAACCCTTACGCTGACAAAGATTGATAGCGTACAAGTGAGATGAGGTCTGATCCACAGACCCATCACATGAAACAACCATTTATCGTTCAGTTAGGTTGCCACTGTGGTAAGGTGGCGTTTTACAACAACACTGTCCGAACACGGAGAATATCGTGAGCAACAAAGGCCAACTTCTGCAAGACCCCTTCCTCAACGCTCTGCGCCGCGAGCATGTGCCTGTGTCCATCTACTTGGTCAACGGCATCAAGCTCCAAGGCCAGATCGAATCCTTTGACCAGTACGTTGTGCTGCTGCGCAACACCGTTACCCAGATGGTGTACAAGCATGCGATCTCGACCATTGTCCCCGGTCGTGCTGTGAATTTCTCGGCACCTGACTCGCAAGACAACGAAGCTGCAGCCTAACGCTTTTGATAGCAACACACTCGCGCCAATCGCGGGTGAAAGCTCTACATCATTGAGTAATCAACAAAATTCCAACGACAATAAATCCACCCCGGTCATGCTGGTCGGGGTGGATTTTGGTTTTCCGCACTTCGATTCCGAGCTCGAAGAGCTGGGTCTGCTGGCGCAAACGGCCGGCTTGAACCCGGTGGCGCGCCTGGTGTGCAAGCGCAAGGTGCCCGATGCCGCACTGTTTGTGGGCAGTGGCAAAGCCGATGAGATCCGCATGGTGGCGCAGACCTATGGCGCGACCGAGATTCTGTTCGACCAGGCGCTCAGCCCGGCCCAGCAGCGCAATCTGGAGCGCCATTTGCAGATGCCGGTCAATGACCGTACCTTGCTGATCCTGGAGATCTTTGCCCAGCGCGCGCGCAGCCATGAGGGCAAGCTCCAGGTCGAGCTGGCCAAGCTGCAGTACCTCAGCACCCGCCTGGTGCGCCGCTGGTCGCACTTGGAGCGGCAGCGCGGTGGCATTGGCACGCGCGGCGGCCCGGGTGAGACGCAGATCGAGCTGGACCGCCGCATGATCAACGATGCGATCAAGCGGACCAAGGACCGGCTCGTCAAGGTCAAGAAGCAGCGCAGTACCCAGCGCCGCCAGCGGCAGCGCAATGACACCTTCAATGTGTCGCTGGTCGGCTATACCAATGCGGGTAAATCGACCTTCTTCAATGCCGTGGTCAAGGCACGCGCCTATGCCGCTGACCAGTTGTTTGCGACCTTGGATACGACGACGCGGCAGATGTACCTGGAGTCGGCACAGCGCTCCATCTCCATCTCCGACACGGTCGGTTTCATTCGGGACCTGCCCCACGGGCTGGTCAATGCTTTCGAGGCAACGCTGCAAGAGGCGGTAGATGCAGATCTGCTGCTGCATGTGGTCGATGCCTCCAACCCTGCCCACCCGGAACAAATACAACAAGTCCAAAAGGTTCTTCGGGAAATTGGGGCAGAAAACGTGCCGCAGGTTCTGGTATTCAATAAACTGGATGCCATTGAGCCAGACCGGCGGCCACCAGCGCTTGCAGACAGCTATGAGCTCGATGGGGTGCAGGTTCCACGATTCTTTGTCAGTGCCGCCAAGGGGCAGGGGCTGGAGGCCGTGCGTGAGCACCTGGCCCAGGCTTTGCTGGCGCGGCAGGCATCGCTCGATGCAGCCGGCAACTGGGAGATAGCCCCAGATGCCGATGACGAATTGCTGGGAAATGCTCCTTAGGGTGCCACAATGGTTGCTTGCATGCGCTTGTAACGCTGATTCATAGAGACATCGCTAATGAAACTTCATTCACGTTTTCCGCGCCTGGCCTTGCTGCCGCAAGGCCTGCGCGGAATGTTCAACCTGAACGATCCTCGCTGGGGGCGGGGTGATGATGGCAAGGACGACAGCAGCAATGCAGGTCAAGAGCCTTCCCGTCCGCCCTACAACCCACCCGAGCAAAACAACCGGCCCAACGCCCAGCGACCCAGCACCAATGGTGCGCCGGATCTGGACGAGCTGTGGCAGGACCTGAACAAGAAGCTCGGTGGTCTGTTCGGCGGTGGCAAAGGCGGTGGCTCGGGACGAGGCAATGCCAGCCAGCCGCCAGAGTTCAAGGGCGCCGGTGTCGGCCTGGGCCTGATCGTGGGTGTCGCTGCGCTGATCTGGCTGGGCACCGGCTTTTTCATCGTGCAGGAAGGCCAGCAGGCGGTCATCACGCAGTTCGGCAAGTACCACAAGACTGTCAATGCCGGTATCAACTGGCGCCTGCCGTACCCGGTTCAGCGCCATGAGCTGGTCTATGTCTCGCAGATCCGCTCTGCCGATGTGGGCCGCGACAGCATCATCAAGACCACCGGCCTGCGCGAATCGGCGATGCTGACCGAAGACGAGAACATCGTCGAGATCAAGTTTGCCGTGCAATACCGCCTGAGCGATGCCCGAGCCTGGCTGTTCGAGAGCAAGGCGCCTGCAGACACCGTCATCCAGGTGGCTGAAACCGCTGTGCGTGAGGTGGTCGGCAAGATGAAGATGGACGCCGCACTGGCGGAAGAGCGCGACCAGATTGCGCCCCGTGTGCGCGAGCTGATGCAGGTGATTCTGGATCGCTACAAGATTGGTGTCGAAGTCGTCGGCGTGAATCTGCAGCAAGGTGGCGTGCGTCCGCCGGAGCAGGTGCAGGCGGCATTCGACGATGTGCTCAAGGCCGGTCAGGAGCGTGAGCGCACCAAGAACCAGGCCGAAGCCTATGCCAACGATGTGGTGCCACGTGCCACCGGTACGGCTTCGCGTCTGATGGAAGAGGCTGCGGCGTACAAGGCGCGGATCGTGGCACAGGCGCAGGGTGATGCCCAGCGTTTCTCGTCGATCTATGCCGAGTACCAGAAGGCGCCGGTGGTCACGCGTGACCGTCTGTACCTGGAGACCATGCAACAGGTCTACAGCAATGTGACCAAGGTGGTGGTCGATTCCAAGCAAGGCTCCAACCTGCTGTACCTGCCGCTGGACAAGATCATGCAACAGACCCAGGGCGGGGCTGCCGCAGGCGATGCTGCTGCCAGCTCGAACGCGTCCACGACCAGCGCACCTGCACCCGCACCATCGGTGCCCGATGCCCGTGCCCGTGATACCAGCCGTACCCGTGACCGCGAGTCGCGCTAGGAGTGATTTGTGAATCGAATGGGATTTTTAGCTTCAACCGTCCTGGTGGTGCTGGCGCTGCTCAGCTCCACCGTGTTTGTGGTCGATCAGCGGCAGTTCGGCATCAAGTATGCACTCGGCCAGATCAAGGAAGTCATCACGGAGCCGGGCTTGAACTTCAAGCTGCCGCCGCCGCTGCAGAACGTGACCTACTTGGACAAGCGCCTGCTGACCTTGGACAGTACCGACACCGAATCGATGCTGACTGCTGAAAAGCAGCGTGTGGTGATCGACTGGTATGTGCGCTGGCGCATCACCGACCCATCGGCCTATATCCGCAATGTGGGTACGACCGAAGGCCAGGGCGCGATCCAGCTCAACCGTGTGGTGCGCAATGCTTTCCAGGAGGAAGTCAACCGCCGTACCGTGCAGGACATGATCTCCGGCAAGCGCGAGCAGACGATGGCTGACGTCAAGCGTGAAGTGCTCGAAGCCGTCAAGGGCAGCAAGCCCTGGGGTATCGACATTGTCGACGTGCGCATCACGCGTGTCGACTATGTGGAGGCCATCACCGAATCGGTCTACAGCCGTATGGAAGCCGAGCGCAAGCGCGTGGCCAATGAGCTGCGCTCTACCGGTGGCGCCGTGGGTGAAAAGATCCGCGCCGATGCCGATCGCCAGCGCGAAGTGACCGTGGCCAATGCCTACCGGGATGCCCAGGCCCTGAAGGGCGAGGGCGATGCCGAAGCGGCCAAGGTCTATGCCGACGCGTTTGGCAAAGACCCGCAGTTCGCGCAGTTCTACCGCAGCCTGGAGGCCTACAAGTCCAGCTTCAACAAGAAGTCGGACGTGATCGTCGTCGATCCATCGTCTTCGGACTTCTTCAAGGGCTATCGCTCGTCAGGCTCCAAGTAAGCACGGCATAGCGCCTTCATCAAGCCACTTTGCATTCGCAAAGTGGCTTTTTTCATTGGGGTTTCTTATAGCACCCCGAGGAGCTCAGCCGGGTAATGGCCGCAAAGGCGCAGTGCCGAGAGCAGGAAATGCGGATCGCCTGCTGTCATCCCTGTAGAATCACGTTTTTAACAGCCCTCCCAATTCCCCATGTCTGCTTGGATCCTTCCGGATCACATTGCCGATGTGCTGCCTTCTGAAGCGCGACACATCGAAGAGCTTCGGCGTGGCCTGCTCGACACGGCTTGTGCTTACGGCTACGAACTGGTGATGCCTCCGCTGCTGGAGCATCTGGACTCTCTGTTATCCGGATCCGGCGAAGCGCTGGATCTGCTGACGTTCAAGCTCGTGGACCAGCTATCGGGCCGCACCCTGGGCATTCGCCCTGACACCACCCAACAAGTCGCGCGCATCGACGCCCATTTGCTCAACCGCAAGGGTGTCACGCGTCTGTGCTACTGCGGACCGGTGCTGCATGCCAAGCCCGACCGTCCCCATGCCACCCGCGAGCCTTTGCAGTTCGGTGCCGAAATCTACGGCCATGCAGGGGTGGAGGCGGATGTGGAGGTGATTGCGCTGGCGACCCAGTCGCTGCGCGTCGCCCAGCTGCATGACTTCTCCGTGGATCTGGCCGATGTGCGCATCGTTCAGCGTCTGCTCGCCGGCCTGTTGGTGGATCTGCCGACCCTGCGCCGCGTGCATGCGGCGCTCGCGGTCAAGGATGCGTCCGAGCTTGCCTCGCTGACCCGCGATTTCCCGCAGGCACAGCGTGATGGTTTGCGCGCCTTGCTCCACCTGTACGGCGATGTGGAGGTGCTGGCCGAGGCTGAAAAGGCGCTGGCGGCCATCCCGGGTGTAGCACCCATTCTGGCCGACCTGCGCCAGTTGGCCAGCCGCATCGACAGCCCGGCCGTCACGTTTGACCTGGCCGATCTGCGTGGCTACTCGTACTACAGCGGCATGCGCTTTGCGATCTATGCGCAAGGGGTGACCGACGCGCTGGTGCGTGGTGGCCGCTATGACGAAGTGGGCGCTGCTTTTGGCCGCAGCCGTCCCGCTGTCGGTTTCAGTCTCGATATCAAGCAGCTGGTGCCGGTGGTCGAGCCGCGTCCGCTGAAGGCCGCAATCCGTGCGCCCTGGGTGGACCGCCACGACATGCGTGAGGTCATCGCCCGCCTGCGCCAGACCGGCGAAACCGTGGTCTGCGCGTTGCCGGGGCATGACGATGAAGTCGACGAATTCAATTGCGACCGCGAACTGGCCGAAGTAGATGGCCAGTGGATCGTGCGCAGCATTTAACCGTATTTTGTTCTTGGATGGGAAAAGACATGGCTATCTCCAAAGGTCGCAACGTTGTTGTGGTTGGCACTCAATGGGGTGACGAAGGCAAGGGTAAGTTGGTCGATTGGCTGACGGAGAGCGCACAAGGTGTGGTGCGCTTCCAGGGCGGCCACAATGCGGGCCACACCCTCGTCATCAATGGCGTGAAGACGGCACTGCATCTGATCCCCAGCGGCATCATGCGGCCCGGCGTCAAGTGCTTCATTGGCAACGGTGTAGTGTTGTCGGTGGGCAAGCTGTTTGAAGAAATCGAAGGCCTGGAGAAGGCCGGCGTTCAGGTCCGTGATCGTCTGCGTGTGTCCGAAGCCTGCCCGCTGATCCTGCCTTTCCACCAAGCGCTGGATGTGGCCCGTGAGGCAGCCCGTGAACAAGGCGGTGTGCAAAAGATTGGCACTACCGGCAAGGGCATTGGCCCCGCCTACGAAGACAAGATTGCCCGCCGTGCACTGCGTGTGCAGGACCTCAAGCACCCAGAGCGTTTTGCCACCAAACTGCGCGAACTGCTGAATCTGCACAACCATATTCTGGTGAGCGTGCTGGGTTCGCAGAAATTTGACTTCGGTCCGCAACTGGCTCCGTACATGAAGAATGGCGAGATCCAGTTCGATGCCGTCTACAACGAAGCGATGCAACACGCCGAGCTGATCAAGCCGATGATTGCCGATGTGTCGTTCGAGCTGAACCAACTGCACGCCGAAGGCAGCAACCTGCTGTTCGAGGGCGCGCAAGGCTCCCTGCTGGATGTGGACCATGGCACCTACCCCTATGTGACCTCGTCCAACTGCGTGGCTGGCAATGCCGCCGCCGGTGCGGGCGTCGGCCCGGGCCTGCTGCACTATGTGCTGGGCATCACTAAGGCGTACTGCACCCGTGTCGGCGGTGGTCCCTTCCCGACTGAGCTGGAATGGCAAAAGGAAGGTACGCCAGGCTGGGTGATGAGCACCGTGGGCGCGGAGAAGGGCGTCACCACCGGTCGCTATCGCCGCTGCGGCTGGTTTGATGCAGCGTTGCTCAAGCGCTCCGCCCAGATCAACGGCCTGTCCGGTCTGTGCATCACCAAGCTGGATGTGCTTGACGGCATCGAAGAGCTCCAACTGTGCGTGGGCTATGAGCTCGACGGCGAACGCATCGACCTGCTGCCACTGGGTGCAGACGACATCGAGCGTTGCAAACCCATCTATGAAGCCATCCCCGGCTGGACCGACACGACCGTGGGCGTCACCGAATACGACAAGCTGCCGGTCAATGCGCGCCGTTATCTGGACCGCATTGCCGAAGTCACCGGCGTGCCGATCGCCGTCGTCTCGACCAGCCCCGATCGCGACCACACGATCCTGATGCACAACCCTTACCAGGCCTGAGCCCTGGTTGCTACTTTTGATTGAGGAAACCCATGCTTACTGAAGACGGCAAGCACCTGTATGTCAGCTACGACGAATACCATGGACTGATTGAAAAACTGGCCATTAAGATTCACCAATCCGGCTGGGAATTCGACACCATCCTGTGCCTGGCGCGTGGAGGCATGCGTCCTGGCGACATCCTGAGCCGTATTTTTGACAAGCCCCTGGCCATCATGTCGACCAGTTCCTACCGCGCCGAGGCCGGCACGCAGCAGGGGCATCTCGATATCGCGCGCTTCATCACCACGCCCAAGGGCGAAATCGCAGGGCGCGTGTTGCTGGTGGATGACCTGGCGGACTCGGGCCACACGCTCAAGGCCGTGATCAACATGCTCAAGAACAACTACGCGCCCATCACCGAGCTGCGCAGTGCGGTGATCTGGACCAAGGGTGTCTCCACCTTCACCCCGGATTACTCGGTGGATTTCCTGGCAACCAACCCCTGGATCCACCAGCCATTCGAAGGCTACGACACGTTGCGCCCGGAGAAGCTCCTGGAGAAGTGGAAGGTCTGAGCCGCCTCTGCAGTTGAAAAAAATTGCAATTCCGTGAAGTGCTGTCGGAAAACGCCTATACAATAGCGTCCATCGACAGCACGATGCCTTGCAAAGCTGCCAGACTCGAAAGAGGGCGGTTCGCAAGGTTTGTTTTTTTGAGGTGCTGACAAGGGGCTGGCGGAGACGCTGAAAACTTTGTCAAACAGTTCAAAAAGCTGTGCTACAATACAAGGCTTCGCTGATCGCGGCGAAGGCAATCCAAGGGTCAAGACTCTTGGGTCAGGTCTTTAAAAATTAACAGCCGATAAGCGTGGGCGTTTGGTGGCGATTGCCATATGTTCTTCGGAGCAAAACAAGCGCTCACAAAAACAGTAATGAAGAAGATTTATCTTCTGATTTCCGTCAAGTGAGTGAGTAGTCGAGAGACTTTAAATTCAAGATCGAACTATAGAGTTTGATCCTGGCTCAGA